>DASPMP010000160.1:0-12689 GCA_035626995.1 Gemmatimonadaceae bacterium | reverse complement strand
GGTTCCCATGCTCGCGGGCCACGC
Organism: Gemmatimonadaceae bacterium; assembly: GCA_035626995.1. Classification (GTDB taxonomy): domain Bacteria; phylum Gemmatimonadota; class Gemmatimonadetes; order Gemmatimonadales; family Gemmatimonadaceae; genus DASPMP01. The sequence continues at coordinate 12,665 of DASPMP010000160.1, read as the reverse complement.
GCTCGTAGATGTCGAGCAGCGTGCGATTCGCCTTGTCCCCGATCGCGTGAATGATGACGTGCAGTCCGGCGGCGTCGGCGCCCTTGGTCCAGCGGTACAAGTCTTCGGGAGTATTCACGAAGAGTCCCGTATCCGTCGGCGCGTCGGAGAAGGGCTGGAGCATCGCTGCCGTGTGCGAGCCGAGCGATCCGTCGACGAAGCCCTTGAGCGCGCCGATCCGGAACCAGGCGTCGCCGCGTCCGGCGGTGGCGACATGGTCGCGCAGGCGTTCCCAGGTGGACAACGGTACGGCCGCGTAGATGCGCGTCTTCATCCGCCTCGCGCGGTGCGCGCGCGCAAAGATGTCGAGCTGCCGCCAGGTGCCCATGTTGTGCACCGAGGTGACGCCGCGCGCCGCGACGTGGGTCATGGCGGCGTCGAGCGCCGCGTCTTCCTGTGCGGGCAAGGGATCCGGTACGACGCGATCGACGAGTGACGTTGCATTGTCCTTCAGGATGCCCGTCGGTTCGCCGCCAGCGTCACGCACGATCTCGCCGCCGCTGACCTCCTGCGTCTCGCGCGTGACGCCGGCGGCGCGCAATGCCGCGGAGTTCGCGAGGCTCATGTGGCCGTCGAGGCGGTTGATGAACACCGGATTGTTCGGCGTCACGGAGTCGATCCAGTCGCGTCGCGGAAGCTCCCCGCCCCAGTTCTGGTGGTCCCAGTCACCCTGCATGATCCAGGCACCCGCGGGCATCGTCGCCGCGTGGTCCCTGATGCGACGGATGAACTCCTCCTTCGTGCGTGCATCACGCAGCTTCACCGACGTCAGCCCAAACCCGCCATCCATGAAGTGGACGTGTGCGTCGATGAACCCGGGCACGAGCATCTGCCCGTTTGCATCGATCAGCCGGGTCGTGGGGCGCGCCAGCTTCCTGATCTCCGCGCTCGAGCCCACAGCAGTGATGCGCTCCCCGGTTACGGCAACGGCATCGGCCCACGGGCGACGCGGGTCGCCGGTCCACACCCGTGCGTTTACAATGGCGAGCGTTGGCGTCAGCGTCAGTGTCGTGCTCGACTGGGTCATGGTGCAGCTGGCGGCGAATGAAAATGTGGCGGCGAAAAGCAGGCGCATGCGGGAAGTTGGTTAGTTTTGTCGCCCATGGCCACCAACATCTGGTTCTGGATCGGATTCATCGCCTTCGTGCTGGCAATGCTGGCGCTCGACCTCGGCGTCTTTCACAAGAAGGCGCATGTCGTCCGCCCGAAGGAGGCCGGATACTGGGTGACCGCCTGGATTTCGCTCGCGTTGCTTTTTGCCGCCGGCCTGTGGGCATGGGAAAGCCGGACAATCGCGCTCACTTTCCTCACCGGCTACGTCATTGAGCTGTCGCTGAGCGTGGACAACCTGTTCGTGATGGTTGTCATCTTCAGCTACTTCCGCGTGCCGCCGCAGTCGCTGCACCGCGTGCTGTTCTACGGCATCCTGGGCGCGCTGATCATGCGCGGCATCTTCATCGGTGTCGGCGCGTTTCTGCTCGCACGATTCGAATGGATCCTGTACGTTTTCGGCGCGATGCTCGTGATCACGGGCGTGCGGATGATGTTCAAGCAGGACGAGGAATTCGACGGGGAGAACAACAAGATCGTGAAGATGGTCCGGCGGCGGGTGCCGATGACCATGGAGTACCATGACAGCAAGTTCTTCACGATCGAGAACGGACAGAAGCTGGCGACGCCGTTGTTCCTGGTGCTGATCCTGATCGAGTTCACCGACCTGATCTTCGCCGTGGATTCGATCCCCGCGATCTTCGGGATCACGCGCGACCCGTTCATTGTCTTCACGTCGAACATCTTCGCGATTCTCGGGCTGCGCTCGATGTTCTTCCTGCTGGCCGCCGTGGTGGAGCGATTCTACCTGCTCAAGTACGGCCTGGCGGTGATCCTGACCTTCATCGGCGTGAAGATGCTGATCGAGCATTGGTACCACATCCCGATCATGTGGTCGCTGGGGGTGGTCCTGGGAACGCTGGTGCTGTCGGTCATTGGCTCGCTGATCTGGCCGCAGCCGGAGAAGGCGCCTGAGCCGATGAAGCCGGATGGAGAGAAGACGGGCTCGATCTTCGGGAGCGTTATGCCGAGATCCGATCGGGACGAGAGCTGACGGCCGAGGGCCGACTATCTCCGTTCGCTCGCGTCCCTGATATCCAGCAGAATTTCCAGGTACAGCTGTTCGCGACGGTAGGCGAAGTCGAGCGTCGCCATCTGTTGCTCGTCCTCACTTGCCTTGGCGCGCTCGAACGCCTCGCGGTACATGGTTTCGAGGTTTTCCATGATGCGATCACGCGAGCGTGACATACGGGTTTTCTCGAGGGCGCGGGTGGTGAGACGCGGAAAATCCTCGGCCGGATCGGACTCGCGCGCGGGATCCGGGGTCAGGAGCCGGCGGGCGGAGTCGATGAGGTAACGGCGTGAGGCGTCGGACATGACGCTTAACCTAGCGAGACTGTGGCACGGTGTCCCCTGCACGCCTACACCTGGCAGCCGGATCCGCTATATTTCGCGGCAAGAAGGGGAGTAGCCACGCGGCGTGGTGTGCCGTGCGGATGCATCGTCAAGACTGCAGGGAAACCCTGCACGGTGCCTCCGGATCGATGATCAGGCGAGACCTTCGCGATGTCGGACTCAACTGTCCGGTGCGCGAGGGCTCGCCTTTCGCATATCCGGACCTCACGAATCGAGGAGAACATGAACAACGTCAAAGTCTTTGCCCTGATGGCCGGGATGACCGCGCTGTTCGGTGCGATCGGCGGCTACTTCGGCGGGCAGAGTGGCATGCTCATGGCCCTGCTGTTCGCCGGCGCGATGAATTTCTTCATGTACTACAAGTCGTCGAGCATGGTGTTGCGGATGTACGGCGCGCACACCATCACGCGCGACCAGGCGCCCGAGCTGTACGACATGGTCGATCGCCTGCGTCAGCGCGCCGGGCTGCCCATGCCCGTCGTGGCGATTGCGCCGCACGAGCAGCCCAACGCCTTTGCCACCGGCCGCAACGCGGAGAATGCGGTCGTCTGCGTCACGGAGGGAATTCTCAAGCTCGTCTCACGCGAGGAGCTCGAGGGAGTCATCGCGCACGAGCTGGCGCACATCAAGAACCGGGACATGCTGCTGCAGACGTTCACCGCCACGATGGCGGGCGCGATCGGGATGATCTCGCAGATGGCGTTCTTCATGGGCGGGCGCGGCGACGACGGCGAGGGACACAATCCGCTCGTCGGGCTGCTGATGCTCATCCTCGCACCGATAGCAGCGACGATCATCCAGATGGCGATCAGCCGTCAGCGGGAGTTCAAGGCCGATCGTGTTGGAGCGGAAATCAGTGGCAAGCCAATGGGACTGGCGAACGCCCTGGTGAAGCTCGACAGCTACGCGAAGCGCATCCCGATGCAGGTTGCACCTGCCGCGGCGCCGCTTGCACAGGTCAATCCGTTGCAGGCGCACGGCGGCGGTATCGCATCGATGTTCTCCACGCATCCGCGCACGGAAGATCGCGTCGCGAAGTTGCGGGCACTGGCGGTTTGAGAGCCGGTTATAGCTACGCAACAACAACTGCTAATCCGTGTTAGGCAGTTGCAGTTCTTTGACCAGACTCGATCCCAGCGGATTGCGCCCCAGATGCTGCTGAACGATTTTCTGCCCATGTCCGACGACATCCTGTATCGTCGCAAGATGCCGCATGGTCCGGAGGTACGGATCCGTCGGACAAGTGCTCCGGGCGTGTCCCCCGTGAGCGCGGTGCTCGATGTGGACCGTCGTGCCGGGACACCGCGCGAGAAGGACGGGGGCACTCCGCCGCCGCTCAAGCATGTGCAGGGCGCGTCGGAGTCCGATGTCGTCGCGGCACTCAAGGCCGAAGCGGACGACGATCGCGCCGTGGCAGGACTGATGCGGGCAAAGGGTCAGCGGTAGGGGCCAACTGCATACGGCCAATTGCTTACGGCCAACGGCTTACGGCCAATTGCTTACGGCCAATTGCTTACGGCCAACTGCTTAGGGCCAACGACTGACGGCCGAGGCCGAGAGACGAGGCCGAGAAACGAGGCCGAGAGCCGAGGGCCGAGGCTCATAACCGAAAGAACACTGCCTCGTCTACTGGCCTTCCGTCCCGCAGGTGCTCCACGACAATCCGCTCGAGCAGCGCTGGCGTGACCGCGCCGTACCAGATGCCTTCGGGATACACCACCACGATCGGGCCCCCGGCGCAGACACCCAGACACGGGGTTTCGCCACGCTTCACGCGGGACGCGCCGAAGAGCAACCCTTCGCGCTGCAGGAGCGCCGGGAGCAATGCGTACAGCTCGCGTCCACCGCGATTCGGCGAGCAATACCCACCCGTGCACACGAGTACGTGGCGCGAGTAACGTTCCATGGTCGGCTGCATCGGGGAAGTCTCGCGTGGACGATGCGGCTTCTCAACCGGTCCGTTGTCGCGCGACAACCGTCAGCATCCGCAACTCGCTTTGGCCTCAGCTCCATGAGCAATACACCCGTGGATTTCGCCGCCCTCGACCTGCGGGTCGGGACCGTGATTGCCGCCGAGCCGTTTCCTGAAGCGCGCAAGCCCGCCCTCAAGCTGACCATCGACTTCGGCCCGGAGCTCGGAATCAAGCGCTCCAGCGCGCAGATCACGATGCACTACGCCCCGGACCAGCTTGTCGGCGCGCAGGTCGTGGCCGCGGTGAATCTCGGGACGCGCCGCATCGCGGGGTTCGAAAGCGAAGTGCTGGTCCTTGGCGCGACGCCTACTCCCGGTGAAGTAGTCCTGCTGATGCCGGAACGGCCCGTCCCTGACGGCTCGCGCATCTCCTGACGAGATTTCAGCGATGACGACGCCCGCTCCCAAGCCCCCCGCCCGCCCATCCACCGGAAACCCGATCGTGAAGTCCCACGCCGTGTGGAAGGGGGGACTTCTATATGAAGCAGGCGTTGGTGAGCGCACGCATCTCATCGACGGGAATTCGAAGGCTGCACCGTCGCCTGTCGAAACCCTCGTCAGCAGTCTCGGGACCTGCGCCGCGAGCGACGTCGTCGAGATCCTGGCGAAGCAGCGCACACCTCCCGAAAGGCTGGAGGTGGACACGGTTGGCACCCGCCGCGCGGAGTTCCCGCGCCGATTGCTGGCTGTTGAGCTCACGCTGACGATCGAGGGGGCAGGAATAACGCGTGAGCAGGTCGAACGCGCGATGACCCTTTCGGTGGAGAAATACTGTACGGTCGCGGCGTCGCTGGCGGGGGACATCACGTTCACCTCCGTCATCGTGCTCAATGGCGAGCGCGGCGACCCGGTGCTCCAGCCGATGTTCTCGGCGAAGTAACGGCCTCGGCTCTCGGCCTTGCAGCGCCGGCCCGTGCCAAGTCGTACCTTATTCAGACCCTTTTCCCGGTGTTCCCTCCTATGCGTGTGTTTCGGCTGTTCGCCCTCCTCGCACTGCTCCTCGCACCCGTTGCCGGCCAGGCCCAGAAGCGGGCACTGACCCAGGCTGATTGGGACATATGGAAGTCCATCAGTGGCCCCGCGATCTCCAATGACGGCAAATGGGCCATCTACTCCCTGACGCCACTGGTGGGTGATGGAGACCTCGTCATCCGCGCGACGAGCGGCAGCACCGAGTACCGGATTCCGCGGGGATATCTGGGTCGGCCGAACAACACGCCGGGCGGACTGCGTCCGCGGGGCGGCAATCCCGAGGATGAGCCGAGTGGCTCGCAGGTGGCACCGGCACAGCTGACGGCTGACAGCCGGTATGCGCTGGCGCTGACGTATCCGACGCAAGCGGAATTCGATCGTGTCGCCCGCGATCGTCGTCGCGCCGCGGCGGTAACGGGACGCTCGGATCTCGCGATCGTGCGGCTCGCGGACGGCAACGTCACGAAGATCGAGCGTGTCCGCTCGTTCCGGTTGCCGCGCAACAGCGGCGCGTGGGTCGCCTACGCCGCGACGGATTCAGCGCCAGCAGATTCGTCGGCGCGTCCGGCGGGCGCGGTGCAGGGACAGCAGCCAGGTGGTCGCACGAGCGGGCCGCGTCGGCGCTATGGCAGCACCATCGTGCTGCGCAACATGAACACGGGCGCCGAAGAGCGTCTCAGCGACGTCCTGGATTACGCGTTCGATGACAGCGCGAAAGTCTTCGCCTATACCGTCGTGTCGCGGACACCGGACAGGAACGGCGCGTACGTCCGCAACCTCGCGAGCGGTACGACGGCGACGTTGCTGAGCGGCCGAGGCGACTACAGCCAGATCACGATCGACCGCGCAGGCTCGCAGTTCGCCTTTGTGTCCAACCGCGAAGAGTTCGGGAAGGACAACGTGCGGTACGCGCTGTATTACTCCGGCCGGGACCTGAAGGCGACTCCTGTCGTGTCATCGGCGGCGCTGAATGACATGCGGGTCGCCGAGGGCGCGAACGTGGCGTTCAGCCGCGCGGGAACTGCGCTTCTCTTCGGCATCGCAGGGCCGCCGATGGACACGCTTCCCGCGGATTCCCTGAGCGGCAAGGCGGTGTTCGACCTCTGGCACTACAAGGATCCCGACCTGCAGCCTGCACAGCGCCTCACGGCAGCGCGCGATCGCAACCGCTCGTTCCAGGGCGTATATCACATCGCCGCGAAGCGGTTCGCGCGGCTCTCGAACGATTCGATCCCGAACGTTTCGCTGTCCGACGACGCGCGGGTCGGCGTCGCGACGTCGCGTGAACGGTACTCCATCTCGTCCATGTGGGGCGACGCCGGGAATGACGTTTATCTGATCGATGGCGTGACTGGCGGCGCGAAGCTGTTGCGCGAAAAGATCGAAGGTCAGGCGACGCTGTCGCCGGACGCGAAGTACGTCGCCATGTACGACAAGGGGAACTGGTCAGCCTACAACATCGCGACCGGTCGCACGGTGGACATTACCGCGCCGGTCAGGGACGTGAGCTTCGCGCGCGAGACGCACGACACCCCGTCGCCGCGGCCCGCATGGGGAATCGCCGGCTGGACGCGCGATGACCGGTCGGTGCTGGTGTACGATCGCTATGACATCTGGGAGCTGGATCCCGCGGGAACGCGCGCGCCGGTGATGGTGACGGACTCCATGGGCCGCAAGACGAAGGTGCAGTTGCGGATGGCCATGGGCGGCGGCGGATTCGGCGGCTTCGGTGGTGGCGGCGCGACGGCGGACGAACGCGGGCTCGATCCCTCGAAGCCGTTGCTCCTCCGTGGATTCAACGAGGAGACGAAGAGCATGGGCTTCGTGCGCGACTGGCTCAACGCGCGCCGGCAGCCGGAATTGATCACCGTCGCGGACGCGTCGTTCGGCACGCTCATGAAGGCGCAGGACGCCGAGCAGTATCTCGTGACCAAGGGAACGTTCGTCGACTTCCCCAACCTGCACACGGGCAGCGACCTCCGGTCATTGATCCGGATTTCCGACGCGAATCCCCAGCAGAAGAATTACAACTGGGGCACGGTGGAGCTGGTGAGCTGGCACAGCGCGGATGGCGTGCCGCTCAAGGGGCTGCTGTTCAAGCCGGAGAACTTCGACTCGACGAAGAAGTATCCGATGGTGGTGTACCACTACGAGCAGCTGTCGCAGAACCTGCACTCGTACTCGGCGCCGACGGGACGCAACATCATCAACCCGACGCACTACGCGTCGAACGGGTATCTGGTCTTCGAGCCGGATATTCACTACGAAGAAGGTTATCCGGGACCGAGCGCGCTGAAGTCGATCGTGCCTGGCGTGAATGCGTTGCTGGCCCGCGGTTTCGTGGACCCGAAGGGCGTCGGCATTCAGGGTCAATCGTGGGGTGGCTACCAGGGCCTCTACATGATCACGCAGTCGCACATTTTCAGCGCGGCGATGCTCGGCGCGCCGGTGGTGAACATGACGAGCGCCTACGGCGGCATCCGCTGGGGCTCGGGACTCGCGCGCTCCTTCCAGTACGAGACCGGCCAGAGCCGCATCGGCGGTTCGCTCTGGGAAACCCCGATGCGGTACATCGAGAACTCGCCGCTCTTCTGGCTGGACAAGGTGAAGACGCCGGTGTTCTTCATGCACAATGACGCCGACGACGCGGTACCCTGGTACCAGGGGATCGAGGCGTTCGTCGCGCTGCGTCGGCTCGGGAAAGAGGTGTACCTGATCAACTACAACAACGACGTGCACAATCCCGCGAGCCGTGCGAACCAGAAGGACATGGCGATGCGGATGGAGCAGTTCTTCGATCATCACCTGCGCGGCAAGCCGGCGCCGGAGTGGATGAAAAAGGGGATTCCGTATCTGGCGAAGGGACGGGATCAGGTGCCGGCGGGAACCACCACGCCAGTACAGGCGGGGGCGACATCTGCTCCTGCTGTTCCACAGAAAGACTGACGGCGGAACCGAGGACGGAACCGAGGACGGAACCGAGGACGGAACCAATGGCGGAACCAACAACGGAACCAACAACGGAACCAACGGCGGAACCAACAACGGAACCAACGGCGGAACCAACAACGGAACGGACTGCGGATCTAACAACGAACTAACGGCGGATAAAATGATGGCGGGCCTGATTGCGTTCCACGCAAATCAGGCCCGCTTTCCTTTCCCGCAGTCAGTTCCGCCCTTCGTTCCGTAGTCAGTTCCGCGGTCAGTTCCGCGGTCAGTTCCGCGGTCAGTTCCGCAGTCAGTTCGCAGTCAGCTCCGCAGTCAGCTCCGCAGTCAGTTCCGCAGTCAGCTCCGTAGTCAGTTCCGCAGACAGTTCCGCAGTCAGAATTTCAATGCAATGCCGCCGTAGAATGAGCGAGGCGGGCCGGGCTCATAAAACCGGCCACCGAACGCGTTCACCACGACACTCGTGTTGTACTCACGATCGAAGAGGTTCATCACCCCGGCATGCGGCGTGACGCCGATGGTGCCGAGCGCGATGTCCCGGGCGCCGAGGCGCAGGCCGTGTATGACATACGATGGCGAGCGATCGGAATTCGCATCATTCACCGGAATCGCGGATGATGCGCGAGTGTCCCAGTCCACGAAGAAGCGACGCGGAAGGTACGACATCGTGGCGTCCGCGCGATTCGGTGCCACACCCGGAACGCGATTTCCATCGTACACCGTCGTCGCCCCAGCACTCGTGACCGCATAGTCGTCAAAGCGGGCGTCGGTGTGCGTAAACGACGCCCGGAGCGCGAAGTCGCGTGGCAGTGCCAGCGAGACCGCCGTCTCGACGCCACGATGGGTCGTGCTTCCCGCATTCCGGAAGTATTGCCGCCCCGGAAGGCTCGCGAGCTCGAAAGGAATCAGTGCGTCGGTGACGCGCGCGTTGTACACCGAGATCTGATAGGTACCCGCGAGTCCCACGCCAAGGATGCGTCCATTCACTCCCCCTTCCACGGAACGCGTGCGCTGCGGCTCGAGCGTGGGATTGAAGCCACCCGCGCCGGATTCCTGGTTCGACAGCTCGCTCGTCGTCGGTGTCTCGAAGGACGTCGAGAAATTCGAATACACGTCCAGCAATGAGAGGGCGCGGAAGGACAGCCCCACCGACGGACTCACCGCGCGCATGGTGCGCTCTCCCGAGTCGTCCGGGTTCCCGCCACCCGCTGTGCCGATGAGGCGATCGTCTGCCTCGAAGCGAATGTGGTCGTACCGCGCGCCGGCCATGAACACGAGACGCGGATGAAGGTCCACGACCGCCTGGGTGAACGCGGCCACGTTGTTGACGTGCTCCAGCTGGTTCAGCGTGTCAGCGCCCCGGACGCCATCGTTGCTGATGAAGTTGCGCCGATCGTCGCGCTGCAGCTGCCATTCGCCGCCAGCCGAAAGTCGCAGTGCGCGGGACGCGACCACGGGCGCGCCTGACAATGCGACGCGTGCACCGCCCGCGTGGCGATCGATGGCGACGATCCGCTGCGGAATGGGGTTCTCGATCCGACGCTGCAGGCCGTGCGCGGAGACGTTCAGCCGGGCGCCGGCGAGATCCTGGTCCCATGTTGCGCCGAGCTGTCCCTGCTTCCCTTCCTCGCCGGTCTGGAAGCGGACGTTGTTCGTGAATGCCTGGCGTCGATCAGCCGCGAGCAGCGCGGCGGACAGTCCGCCGGGATTCTGTGCGTCGTAGTCCACCCAGTTGAAATTGACACCGAGCCGCTTGTCTCCCGCAAAATCGGCGGTGGCGCGGACGCTGAGCCGGTCGTTCTGCGCCTCGTTCCAGCGGCGATACCCATCGTATCGAAGCCGTGAGGCGGTGAGCGCGTAATCCACGCGGCCGCTGTGCGCGCCGATGCCGAGATGCGTGCGCAGCATCGCGTGCTCCCCGTAATCCGTGCTGAGTGAGCCGCGTCCGCCCTCGCGCATGTCGACCGGATCGTCGGAGGCAAGCTGGATCACGCCACCGGCAGCGTTGCCGTGCATCGCGGACGCCGGACCGCGGACGACTTCGGCGCGAGCCACGGAGGCGACATCGACGTTGTTGAGCGACGTCTGGCCGTCGGCGAGAGTCATCGGGACACCATCGAGCAGGACGCGAACCCCGCGAACGCCGAACTGCGCGCGCGCGCCGAAGCCGCGGATCGAAATGCGCTCGCCGAGCGCATAGTTGAAGCGGTTGTCCACCTGAACGCCGGGAATCCCGGCGAGTGCTTCGTCGAGCGCGAGCCCGGGCCTGCCGCGCTGGATCTCGTCGCGGGTGGTGACCCCCACCGCATAGGGCGCACGCGCGACGTCCATTGTCGTGCGCACGACGGTGACGACGGTCGGGGCGAGATATGCGGTGTCGCGCCGGGTCGAATCGACCTGTGCGCCGAGTGGCAGTGCGACGAGGACAACGAAGGCCAAGCCCTTATGCATGCGATGGATAGGGAACAGGGAACAGGGAACAGGGAACAGGGAAAAGGGAACAGGGAAAAGGGAAGAGAGAAAGAGAACAGTAAGGTTGAACAGGGACTTTACCGAGGGATCTCAGCGGACGCGACGCTTGTTCCCAATTCCCTGTACCCTTTCTGTTTCCCGATCCCCCTTCCCTCTTCCCGCTTCCCCTCTCCCTATCGCGCCGCCACCCTGGCCGCGCGGGCGCGGAGCCCCGCCTCGACATCCTTCATCGACACGATCCCGGGAAGGCGATCCCGGCCACGCATCACGGTCGGGACATCGACGCTGGCGACCTTGCCATTCGCGCCCAGCTCTACGACGGCCTTCACGGTGTTCATCTCGCCTTCACCCTGGGTGACGCCGACGACGAGCGTCCACGTGCCTTCGTCCGCCCACTGCTTGTGCAACGCGTACACGCCGGGACGCGACGTCTGCTTGAACTCCAGCGAGACCGTTTTGCGCTCCCCCTTCACGATTCCTTCGGCGGTTCCTGAGACGGGAAAATTCACCGGGGTGCCGTGATGGAACGCGTGCACGAGCAGGAAGGCACCGCGGGAGGCGGCGTCATACGGGTTCGGCGGCGTTTCGATCGAGATCCATGGCGGGCCGAAGCTGGCGAAGGCGGTGGTGGCGAGCAGGCCGGCGAGTGCGAGCAGTCGAGTGATGCGCATGGTGTGCTCCAGTGTGTGGCGGGCACCCGATGCGACGAGCGGCCCGCGTCAGTTCGTGGTGAGCCTCACGTTTCCCTTGAAGCTCTTCACTTGGACGCGCGCGCTCCCCATTCCGCTTGAAAACGCGAGCTCCATCCCCCGCCCCTCGCGTCCCGCGATCGGTCGCCGGTCGGACCAGGCGTTCTCGATCATCCCGGTGATGGTCTCCGCATCCAGCTCGAGGTTCGCCGGTTTCGGGAAGCGCAGCTCGATCCCGCCGCTGTGGGTATCGATGCGGATATCCGCGCGCGGCGACGGCATTCCGACGTACGTGATCGGCCCGGTGACCGACTCGAAGCGCGCACGATGCAGCGGCCGCTCGCCATTCGCGGCCTGGATGACGCCACTCACGGTCATGAGGGAGAGGTCCTCGCCGCCGCCGTCGAGGGTAATGTTACCCGTCGCAGTCTTGAGACGCGCGTAGTCGGCGTAGCCGCTGAAGGTCACGGCGCCGTCCATGGACTCCACGAGCAGCTCGCGCGGCTTTCCATTCACGCGAATGGAGCCGCCGATGATGTTGAGATCGAGCCCGCCAGCGACGCCAGCGACGTCGATGTCAGCGCTCCCGGTCTTCACCCACACGCGAGCGTTCCGCGGAACGCGCAACTCGAGCCGGTTGCCGGCAGTAGACGCGTCCGCCGCGCTTTCTATAAAGAACTTCATCCCTGACGTCACGCCCGTGGGATGCAGCGCCCCTCCCTCGAGGCGATGTCCCGCGCCGACGGCGCCCGTGAGCGCGATACTGTCCACCGGCCACGCGATGACCTTCAAGGATGCAAACGCTCCGCCCAGCCGGATGGAGACGTCGGATGTGGTCGCGCGCCGGATGTCCACTTTCTGCTGTGCCACCGCAGGCACGAGTGGCGCAAGGAACAACGCGGCGATCAGGAATCGGGAATGCATGTACATGACCTCAGGAAGTCGACGCGAGCTCGGTCGCGCGCTGGAGCAGATCCACTTTGCGTTCGTAATGCGATGAGAGAATGTCCACCAGCGTCGTGTTCTCCGGATCGGAGACCAGGGCGTCGCGGGTTTCAGAAATCGCCGCGTCGATATCAGCGAGGGACCGGTCGACGACCCCCGCC
>DASPMP010000159.1:0-4553 GCA_035626995.1 Gemmatimonadaceae bacterium | reverse complement strand
CCGGGGAGTTTTCGACTACTCGCCTGGAAAGCGTGTAATGGTGAATAGCCATTCGAGAGTTCGAATCTCTCCCCATCCGCTAGTGACAACGACTTACGGCCCTCGGGCTGTAGGTCGTTCGTCGTTTCCCCCTCTGCGGGTACGCTCCGGGTACGCGAAACGGTGTTTTTCATTCCCGTTCTCCCCGGATTTTGGCGCGCACGTCCTTGGCTTCCGACCGCGCCTCCACCCGCTCGGTTTCTCGGTATATCTCGTTCGGCGTCTTCGAATTGGTCCACCCGCCGTGCGCCTGGAGCCCGTCCGGCGAGATTTTCTCGGCCACTGCGGCATCGACGGCCACCCTTCGAAGCCCGTAGGCGCCGCGGCCGTGGACGTGCGGCACTTTCGCCAGCGCCTCGGCGTCGTGGAACCACAGGCGGATCTTCATCCGCGAGACGGTCGGGTACTTGAGATGCCGCTGCGTCGCAATCGGGTCCGAGCCGCGGGAGCCCGACCGACCCTTCCCCTCGCCGCGCTCCGTGTAGACGAGCTCTCGGCCGGGGAACAGCGGGTAGTCGAGCTCCAAGCGCTCGAGGTGGCGCAGGTATCCCACCGTGAGCGCGCGTTCGAGCACGGCGATTTGCCCCCTGGTCAACTCGAGCAGCGCGCCCTGCTTCTTCCCGCGCGACGGGATGCGGAAGAGGCCCTTCGCCCTGTCGTAGGCGCTGCGCCACGCGCGCCGCACCTGACCCAAGCGCTGCTCGGCGCCGATCGCGATGAGCACTTCGAAGCGCGGGTCCACGTCGCGCGCCTTCGCCATGATCGCGCGCATCTCCTGAATCGTGTGCCGGGGCCGGCGCGGCTCGGGAACGTCCGGCGCCTCGGTGATGGCGATCCAGTCCTCTTTGAGCTTCGCGCGCCAGTCCTTCGGCGCGACGCAGGCGCCGGGCGGGATGATCTCTTCGTCGCGGAGCCACTGGGCCACCGCGAGCACGCGCATGACGGTGATCTCGGCGGCCCGGAACCCGTCGACGTCGCGGCGGCGGCGCAGCGCGCGGATGCGCTCGCGGCCTAACGCGCGGATGTGCGCCTTCCGCACCTGCACCCACGCGGTAACGGGCGGTTCCATCGCGGCCCACGTCAGCGCGGCGAAGTCGAGCGCGCGCGACACCTCGTCGCGGTGCTGCGTCCGCGTCGGGTACTTGCCGGTGTTGCGGTCGAACGCCCTGCGCTTGCCCTCGAGGATCGTGAGCGCACACGGCGCCTCGTCGACGACGCGGCCAACACCCGCCGTCTCCGCGAGCTCACGCGCCTTGTCCTCGGCGCAGCGCTGCGCCCACTCGGTGCGCGCCTTGACCAGCTTGCCGTCCGCCGTGCGCGCGAGCACGGGCCGGTTATTGTGGTCGCGCAACGACTGATACCGCCAGTTGGTGCGCGCGGCGCCTTCCGACTTCCCGCGCCACCTGAGGTACAGACGACCGCCCTTGTCGGCGCGTTCGACAGGCGTCACCTCGTACGGGGCGGCGCCCACGGATTTCCCCCGCCACGCGCTCATCCGGTTTTCCTCACGGGCCGAACCTCGGCGTCACGATGGATCAGGTAGCCTTTCCGCGTCTGTACGGCCGGGAGCCAGCCGAGCCGGCACCACTTCCGGACGGTCTGCACATGCGGCCGGGACGGGTGGAGGCGCGCGTACACCTCGACGTCGACGTACAGGTCCGACGTTAGGGCTTCCTCCAGTTCCGCCGCGCACACATCGAGCGTGTCCGCGATCGGGTTGTTGATCGACGGATGCCGCTGCTGCGCGGCGCGCGTGCGCCACTCGGCGGCCTTGCCCTGGAGCAGCGAGAGGAGTGTATCAGCCATCGGACTTCGGAATGGAGCGGTTGAGGTCCGCCTGGAACCGATCGCGGTAGTAGCGTATCCAGTAGCGTTCGCGCGCTTCGATGACGTCTCGCTCGCACTGTTCGATCAGCACCATCGCGGGCTTTCGGCCCTCGGCCATCACGGACTTGGCCCAACCCGTCACGGCGTCGCTGCCGTTCGTGCAATGCATTCGGTAGCGTGACGTCGGGTCGCATGTCCGACCGACGTAGCGCACGAGTTCCGGGTCAGCCGGATCGACGAGCGCGTACACGACTTCGGACGGCGTGATTTCGTCGCACAACACAGCGCGCCGGTCGAGTGGCGGCGGCGTGTACCCTTCAGGGATCGGGAGTGGTTCACGGCGAGCCGCCTCGCGCGCCGTCGCGATGTCCGCCTTGATCTCGCTGACTGTCGCGCGGAGTCGTGCCGCTTCTTCGCGATCACTCGCCATACGGGCGCGTTGGGCCTTCGCAGCTTCGAGCGCCTTGAGAGCCGTGCGGCGTGCGCCTTTGGTCGAGAGCTCCGCCTGCTTGTCGCGAAACTCCTGAATCCGGTCGTACAGCATCCGGCACGCGTCATCGATGCGCTTTTGATGGCTCCGCACTTCCTCGTCCGCGTGCATGCGAATCGTCCGCACGATTTCTCGCGGGATCGCCATCGGACGTTCGGACAGCATCATCCACAAGCGCTGCGCGAATCCGGAGCGCAGCATCGTGCGCTCGGCAGCTTCAACGACGACATCAACCACGTCCGCCTTGGTGACCGTGCGCCAGTGGTCGAGTACGTCGTCCCAATGCCCAGCGGTATAGCACTCGTCACCGCGGCGGCGCGGAAGCACGACGACGTAGATCGTCCCGCATGTGTCGCACCTGCCGAACATGCGCGGGTGAATGCTTTGCATCTCGTACACCCAGCTATCGACGTGGCACGCGTCACCCGCAGACGAACGCGGGCAACGCGCGCCGGGCTCCCCCTGCTGCGCGGCGTCGATCACGCGGCACATCGCCGCGTCGTCGTCGAGATGCTTTTGGATCGTTGCCGACACACTCATGCGCCAAGATACCACACGTTAGGCGTTAGGGTGTAGAGACAGAATGGCAGTGCGGGTCAGTCAGGAATGCCGGTCTTGGCGACCTGCCGACCGCCCGTCAATCCGAGCTCGCCGTTATCGGTATCGAGCTGTTCGCGCTCGTAATCCTGCGTGGCGAGGTGATGGTCGATGCGCGCGATGTACTCCTCTGCTTTGTCTGCCGTGATGCCTTTGCGGATACGCGCTTCCATCTGCATCCGCGTCCCTTCGTCAATGCGCTCGTCGGCTAGGAGCGTCGTCAGGCGTTCGATCTGCTCCTCTGACGCCATGCCGGCCTTCGCCTTTCCGTTGCTCGTCTCGACGGTGGGCTTGGCCGGCGCCGCGGAGTCGAGCCATCCCTTGATCCGTACCGCCGTCCGCTTGTCGCACAGGTCGACCAGTTCATCCGCGAACAATCCCGTGCGATCCTTGCTGACACTCGCGCGGTGATCCATCTGGAGCTCGAACATCGTCGAGAACTCGTACTCCAACCCGTCGCGCTGCACCGGGGCGAGTCCGACCTTCCGCGGCGTCTGCTTCCCGCGCTCGTTCGTCTCGAGCACGTAATCCTGCTTGCTGCGGAGCGTCGCGATGATGTGGATTGGCGCGTGCAGAACGCGAGAAACAAAGGCCGTGTGTTCTTTGGTGAACGTCGCCCAATTCGTGTACGAGTTGGAACCGGGCCGCTTGTCCATCTCCTCTTTCCTTGAGAGGATGCCGCCGTCGCCGGCCCACTGGTGGGAGAGCGAATCGATGATGAGCACGTCGTATCCCGCCTCGATCGCGGCGTCGATGACCTCGATGAACCGCGCCGACGTGAACGGCGGGCCGAGTTCGATGACATCGAAGCCCATCTCGGCGTACGTGGACGCGGACCCGTTCTCGGTATCGAGCACGGCGACCTTCGCGCCAAGTCCCTTCCCGAGTGCGATCGCGCCTTTCGTTTTTCCGGAACCGGACGGCCCGCTGATCGCGAGTTTGATTTTGACGGCGGTGCGTTCCGCCTTTTTGAATTGCAGCGTCATCGTCGTTGAGGCGTTGAAGGATGAGTGATCGGCTTCGGCAATGGCGTATCGTCAATCGTTATGCGCGCGAGCAGCGAACCGTCAGCGCGCTTCAGTTCATAGGTCATCTAGGCCGCCTCCTCCGGGTACGCCTGGACGAACGCCGCGAAGTCTTCGGGGGCCAGCATGAGGGCGTCCGCGGACGTTTGGTGGAGCTCCCCCACGCGCGCGTACAGGCAGCGCCCCCCGTACCAGCCGCCGCAGTCGACGTGGTGGATGGCGTCCACGAAGCCGGTGGTGGGGTCCGCGTATCTGATCCAGGCCAGTTGCTTGTCCTCGTTCACCACCGTGAACGTCCTGGCGTTCGCCCCGGTTCCCTCGCGGATGAACCGGGCAACGTGCTTCCGTTCGCCCGTGGCGGGCTCCACGAGGTACGTGTCGCCCACGCGCGGCACCGGGTAGAACGCGGCGGCGACGTCGGTGGCGAGGTGGTGCGCTCTGCGTTTCGCCATTAGTCCTCCGGCGCGAACTCGCAATGGATACACACCGCACACTCCGACGTGACCACGCGCCCGCATCCCCCGGCGCATCGGTGCGCGCGGTGGAGGATTTCCGGAGCGGGCTCGGGAAGCTTC
>DASPMP010000158.1:0-2393 GCA_035626995.1 Gemmatimonadaceae bacterium | reverse complement strand
TGTCATCGAGCATCCCATCGCCTGGGACCTCGACATGTTCTACCTGCTGGGGGGCGAGTATCCCGAAGGGGCGCAGGGCGCGTGGGTGACCTGGGGCTTCATGCAGGGCCTCGGGATTCCCGTCGCGCGCGGACGAGCCTTCACCCAACAGGATTTTGTGGTCGGTGAGCCGCAGGTCGCCCTGATCTCCGACGCGCTCTGGCGCGAGCGTTCGGGCGCGATTCCGCCGTCGTTGGGCGCACCTTGAGCGCGTACGTCAGCGATCGTCCGGACGATCCCGAGATTTTCACCATCGTCGGTGTCCTGCCAGCGAACTTCTGGCACCTGAATCCGTTCACGCAGGTGCTTACTCCGCTTCGCGCGTCCACGTATCCGTATCTCGTGCGGTTACAGCCGGGCGTCACCGCGGACTTCGCGGCGCAGCGGATCGAACAGCTCGTACGAGGTGGCACCACGGTCCCCGACAGCTGGCGGCCCGCACTGCGCTCGACGCATGGTGAATACACGCGGGCGACGCGTCCCATGCTGCTGGCCGTCGGTGGAGCGGTCACGCTCGTGTTTCTCATCGCTTGCGCCAATGTGGGACTCCTCGTGGTCCTGCGCGGAATGCGTCGTCGCAAGGAGATCGCGGTGCGCGTTGCCCTCGGCGCAGGATTCGGCCGGATGGCACGGCTGCTCCTGACCGAGTCGATGATGCTGGTTGGCGCAGCGACGATCGTCGGCCTGGTGCTGGCGACGCTGACGCTGCGCGTCTTCGGTGGCGCTATCGAGATGCAGCTCGGGCGACGGGTGCCGGGCGGTGTCGCATCCATCGGTGTCGACTGGACGGTACTCGGCGTGGTAGGGGCTTCCCTGCTGATAGTCGCGCTCGTGTTGTCGCTTGCGCCACTCGTCGGGAGTGGGCCCGTGTTCTCGACGCTGCGCGAGCGGCGCACCAGCACGCATGCGGGCGGCCGCAAGACGCGTTCGGCACTCATCGCCGTAGAGGTCGCGGGTTCGCTTGCGTTACTCGCCGGGTGCGGCCTCATGGTGCGCACGGTCGTGCGGATGCTCGACGTGGATACGGGGATGCAAGTTGCCGGAGTGATTGCGGCCCCGATGGCGGTCCGGCAACAGAGCTATCCCGAGGCGACGCAACGCGCCGAGCTGTATGGGCGTGTTCTTGCGTCCGGTCGCGACATCAGTGGCGCTGGCGGTATCGCGCTCGCGGCGCCGTCGCCGCTGGGATCCTATCAGCCGCTCCATGTGGAAACAGCGACCGGATCCTTCGGGACCCAGAGTGGCCGCGCGTCGGTCCGTTCCATCACCTCAGGCTACTTCGGCCTGCTCGGCATGACGATGCTCCGGGGCCGCGGCATCGCAACCTCCGACATTGGCTCGAGCGAGCCCGTGGCAGTCATCAGTGAGTCCGTAGCGCGGCGCCTCTGGCCCGACACGGACGCGCTCGGCCAGACAATCCGGATCCTCGACATCCAGCTTCCGCGACAGGACACCGTCATCACGAGTCGCACGGTGGTCGGAATTGCGCGGGACGTGAAGCAGGGACCAACCGATGAAGAACTCGCTGAGGTGTACGTACCGCTGAATCAGACCGCGGGTCGATTCGCGTCGGTGGTCATGCGCGATCCCGGGGGCGCCGATGTGCAGGCTCGGTTGCGCCGGGTGATCGGCACTGTCGACGACGAGATCGCCGTGAGCCCGATACAGCGTCTTGGTGACATGATGGACCAGCAGTTCGCGCGACCGCGCTTCCTCGCTGCCCTGTTCTCAGCCTTCGGGATTTTCGCCGCAGGCCTGGGTGCCATCGGACTGTATGTCGTGCTCGCCTATGCCGTGAAGCATCGCGAGCACGAGATCGCGGTACGCATCGCGGTCGGCGCGTCGGGCGGGGACATCTCGCGCATGGTCGTGCGCGACGGTGCCTGGGTCGTGCTCGCGGGCCTGGTGCTTGGCGTCTTCGGCGCGATCGGGATCGGCCGGCTCCTGCAATCGCAGCTCTTTGGTGTCGGACCGCAGGATGCGGCGGCCATCGCTGCCGCAACGGCGCTTCTCGTGCTGGTTTCGTTCGCGGCCATCTGGTGGCCCGCGCGTCGAGCGAGTCGGACGGATCCTGTAATTGCGCTGAAGGCGGAATAGGCGGCTTGTCGGCTTGTCGGCTTGTCGGCTTGTCAGCGCATGGTGCGCACTTCTTGCAGTGCTCGCACGCCCGGCCGAGCGGGTCTTAATGGCCGAGTAATCTCCTCTTGTGAATCGCTACATGCCCTACGCACGGCTCATCACCGTCTGCATCGCTTTGCTCGCCTGCAGTACGCCCCGGAATGATTCCGATACCACGGGCGCCCCGGACAGCACTGTCTCGCCAGGCGCAACCCAACCCGATTCACCGGCGGCGC
>DASPMP010000157.1:0-7661 GCA_035626995.1 Gemmatimonadaceae bacterium | reverse complement strand
CCCGAAGTATCCCAGCGCACGGCTGCTTCAGGCACAGCTGTTCGTTGAGATGAACATGCCCGACAGCACCGTCGCCATCACGCGGGCTGCCATTGCGGCGGGTGAAGACCCAAAGACCTGGGGCCAGATGCTCCTCGGTCCTACGCAGGTGGCCATTCGCAAGGCGCAGGAGACGAAGCTCAAGGAAGACTACGAGAAGGCGCTCGCCCTGGCGGAGGAATCAGACAAGCATTCTCCGTCTGCGACCGCTGCGTTCTTCATCGGCGTCGCATCCTTCCAGGTTGGCCTGGATGCCGTCCAGGCGGCGCAGAAGCCCAAGAGCTGCCCGCTTGCGCGCCAGGCGCAGGACATGTTCGTAAAGACCCAGATTGCCATGCCGCGTGGCGGATCCATCGAGCCGAACACCGCTCGCCAGATCCTTGGCTACGTCGCACAGTATTCGACCTCCGCAGAGCAGATGGTCAAGGCGTATTGCAGGTAACCTCCCGCGCCTGACCGTCGAAAAGCAGCCCGTGGTTCACTCCACGGGCTGCTTTGGTTTCTAGCGTCGCGCGCCGCGCGCCTTCCGACGCCGGCGCACATTCATCGGATCGTGCGGCTCGCCCGGGCGGTGGACGACGTGAACCCACAGGTCCTTCGCGCGCGCGTGATAGTCCAGCCGGCGCGAGTCCGAGACCTCGCCATCCACGTTGACGCTGATCGGCCGTTCACTCTCGATCGAGAGCTCGTGCATGCGGACATAGTGCACTCCCTCGTCGCCCACATGCTCACCGCGGCGCAGCCGCAGCACGGTGCGTGCGAAGTCGCGACGCGGCATCTGCTCCACGATGCACAGGTCGAGAAGACCGTCCGTCGTGGAGGCGTGTGGTGTCACGAGTGTGCCCCCCCCGGACGACAGCCCGCTGCCGACGGCGAACATCAGGAAGTCGCACTCCAATATGAATCCACCACTCCGGAACACACCGTGGTTTGGCGCGAAGTCCGCCAGCTTGCGAAGCCCGGTGATCGCGTAGGCCAACTGACCAAGCGACGCCTTCATTTCCGGGGGAGTTTCGGCCGTCGCCTCGGCGCCGATCCCGCCGGTGGACACATTGAGAAAACGCCGGCCGTTCAGCGACGCCGTATCGATCCGCGCGGGCTTGCGCAGCAGGATAACATCCATGGCATGATCGGCGTCCGCCGGGATGCCCGCCTGTCGCGCGAAATCATTCGCCGTGCCCAGCGGGATCACCCCCAGCGGCGTGTCAAAACCGTCCAGCCCATTCGCCACTTCGTTCAGCGTACCGTCGCCGCCCACTGCCACGACGACATCCGCTCCCCCAGCGGCCGCAGTGCGCGCCATGTACTCGGCGTCGCCGGGCCCGAAGGTGACGCGGACGTCGGTGTGATGTCCTCGTCCGCGCACCCACTGGACCATATGGCGGAAGTCGGGACGGTCGGCGCGTGCGCCGTGAACGACAAAAGCGAGGTGCTTGCGGTCGGGCATTTCGTTCGATGATGATGCGAGCGTTCGATACGGCGTACCATGCGCCTGTGCTCGCTGACGAAGTCGTCAGGCTTCTGGGAAGTGCGAAAAGCGTGCTCGACGGGACTCTGGGCGGTGGAGGGCACTCGGCGGCGTTGCTAACGGCGGGCGTGCAGTCACTCGTCGGACTCGACCGTGACCCTCAAGCCCTGGAAGTCGCGCGCGCCCGCCTGGAGCCCCTCGCGGCCGACCGTGTCGAGACGGTGCACGCCAATTATGCCGACGCCCCCGACAATGACGCGCTGCGAGGACGATCATTCGACGGTATCCTGCTCGATCTCGGCATTTCGTCACGGCAGATCGATGCCACCGAGCGGGGATTCAGCTTCCGGGAAGGTGCGCCACTGGACATGCGCATGGAGAGCAGCGGTGTGTCAGCGGCGGATGTCCTCAACGAATCGGACGAGGAAGACCTCGCAAGAATCTTCCGCGACTACGGCGGCGAACCGAAAGCGCGTCGGCTTGCACGGGAGGTCGTGCGCCGGCGCGCGCGGGAACCCTTTTCGACCAGCGATGACCTCGTGCGCGCGATCCGCGGTGCGCTGGGTCCGCGCTCCGGCCCAGGCGAATTCGCCCGGCTGTTTCAGGCGGTCCGGATTGCCGTGAACGATGAAATCGATGGGCTCCGCCGCGCGCTTCCCGCGCTGCGCGGTATGTTGTCTCCCGGCGGCGTGTTCGTGATCATCACATATCACTCAGGCGAGGACCGGCTGGTCAAGCACACATTCCGTGAGTGGAGCACCGCCTGTGTCTGCCCACCGAAGCAGCCGCAGTGCACCTGTGGCGGCGTCGCCGCAGGCACGACCCTGACGCGGAAAGCGGTCGTCCCATCCGCCGAGGAGACGGCCCGCAATCCGCGGGCGCGAAGTGCGAAACTGCGCGCCTGGAAAAAAGGCGTCGAGTAGCGGATGGCGCGCGGCAAGGGAGGCGGTCGCAAGTCGCTGGGTGCCCGGTCGCTCATCATGCTTGGGCTCCTCGGTTTCTTCGTGGTGGCCATGGGCGTCATTGCACGGAGGACGTACGGGATTGCGCAGTCCCGCAGCCTTCGGGACCTCGAACGGCAGCGCGATGCACTGGAGGCAGCGCGCGTGAAGCTCGAGGTCGAGATCCGCGACGCATCCAGTCGCGCGCGTCTCGGGCCGATCGCGGAAAAGCGCCTGCAGATGTACGTCCCCGCCGACAGTCAGGTCATCATTCTCCCTCGTACCAGCCGCCCAGAGTGAACCGCAACCATCGCATCGGAATCGTGCACGCCGCGCTGGCGTTGCTGATGCTTGCGGTTGTCGCCCGTGCCGGGCAGGTCCAGCTGGTCCGCGGGCACTACTGGGCGAAAGTCGCGAGCTGGCAGCACTTCACGGCGCGCGACGTTCCGGCCGTGCGTGGACAGCTCTTCGATGCCGGGGGGCGGACCCTGGCCACCTCGCGCGACCTCCTCAAGCTCGAGATCGCGCCCCCCGAGGTGAAGGACGCGAAGAAGTTGCGACGCGCGCTCGTGGCAGCCGGGGTGAGCGAAACGGTCGCCGCACGCGCCGTGGACCGGACACGAAAATGGGTGGTGTTGCCCGGCAACTTCGTCGCCGAGGACGTCGCGGCCCTCACCGCCATGCGCGGCGTCCACTCCACCCCCGTCAGCGAGCGAGCGTATGCGGCATCGCCGGGGCTGCGATCGCTCATCGGTCGTGTGAATCGCGAGGGACGAGGCATCGACGGGCTCGAGCTCGCGCTCGACAGCCTGCTCAGCGGCGTGCGCGGGGCATCGACGTTGTCGCGCGAGCCCGGCGGGCGGTTTCTCGCCTCGCCGACGCGGCCCGCGCTCGCCGCCCGCAGCGGGCATTCGGTGACTCTCACGATCAACCACGAGCTCCAGGAAATCGCGGAACGCACCCTGTTCGATGCCGTAGCCCGTATGGAAGCGGAAGGGGGTGACATCGTCATCCTCGATCCGCGCAACGGCGAAGTGCTCGCGATGGCCGGCGTTCGCGATGGCCGCGCCGCGGCGGCCGCGACTCCCATCACCGAGCCGTTCGAGCCGGGATCCACCCTCAAGCCTTTCATCGCAGCCGGCCTCCTTGCCCGCGGAAAGGCGCGCACCACCGATCTCGTCCCTTCGCGCGACGGTGTGTACGAACTGCACGGGCGGCGCATCAACGACGAGCCGCACGCGGGTCCGACGCCTGCGATGCTCAGCCTCGCGGATGTGATCCGGTATTCCAGCAACGTCGGCATCGCGCAATTCGCAGAGCGCTTCGCCCCGGCGGAGCAGTACGAGACGCTGCGCGACTTCGGTCTTGGCACGCCGACGGGCATTCCATATTCCGCCGAAGCGGCGGGGACGTTGCGTTCACCGAAGCACTGGTCGAAGCAATCGTCCGCATCGCTGTCGATGGGGTATGAGGTCGCCGTCACGCCGCTGCAACTCGCGCTCGCCTACGCGGCCCTCGCGAACGGCGGTGAGCTGCTGGAGCCGGCGCTCGTCAGGGAAATCCGGTCTGCTGATGGGGAAGTGCGCTTCCGCCACGAGCGGCGGGTGGTGCGACGTGTCGTGTCCGAATCCGTCGCGGCGACGGTGCGACGCCTCCTGACCGACGTCGTAGCTGGAGGCACCGCAGTGGATGCCGACCTTGCCACTTTCCGGCTCGCTGGCAAAACCGGGACGCCGCGCCGCACCGTCGATGGCCGGTACGTCCCGCGAGAGTACAACCCGAACTTCGTCGGGATTTTTCCCGCCGAGGATCCGCAGCTCGTCGTGGTCGTGAAGATGACCAGCCCGCGCAGCAGCATCTACGGCGGTCATACCGCCGCGCCGATGACCAAGACGATCCTCGAGGCGGCGCTCGCCGCGCGCGATGCGGCACTCGACCGCTCGGCGCTGATGCCGCGACGTGTCAGCGCGGTCCAGGCGGGTGGACCACGGACGCCTGTCGCGACGGCGGCCCGGGCGAACAACCCGCGCCGGGAAATTCTCCCCGATACCTCGTCGCGTTCCGTGCTCGTGCACCTGCCACTCTCACAACCTCTCGCACCGCCCTTGCTCCAGCCGCGCAAGGTGCCGAATGTCACAGGCATGAGCCTGCGGGCGGCGGTCCGATCCCTGCATTTGGCGGGATTCCGGGTGCAGTTGTCTCGTGATGCGTCGTCCACGAGCGTCACGGACCCGCCGCCGGGAGCGCCGGTTCTGCCCGGCACGCTGATCCGCCTCCGCTATCCTCGCTGAATGTCCATTCCCGTGAATCGCATAACGGCGGCACTCACCGCCGCTGATTTACTCGCGGAGGTGCGTGGTCCACTCCCCGACGAGGTGGCCTCGGTTGAAGACGACAGCCGGCGGGTCGCGAAGGGTGGGTTGTTCATCGCGACGAAAGGAAGTGAGCGCGACGGCCACGATTATCTCGACGGCGCACAGCAGCAGGGAGCGGCGATCGCCGTGGTCGAAGACGCTCGGCGGACCACCCTTCCCGCAATCGTCGTTCGGGACGGGCGTCGCGCGGCTGCCATTGTCGCCGCGGCGGCCTTCGATTTTCCGGTTCGCGACCTGCGACTCATCGGGATCACCGGCACCAACGGGAAAACCACGACGGCGCACATCGTCCGGCATTTGCTCGACAGCAAGAAGGTCCGGTCAGCCTCCATCGGTACCGTCGGTGTTCTGGTCGGGAGCGAAGGAGCGCCATGCGGGGAAGACACGGGCCTTACCACGCCCGGACCTGTTGCACTGCAGCGGGTATTGCGCGAGCTGCGCACCGCCGGTGTCGGCAACGTCGCGATGGAAGTATCGTCCCACGCGCTGAACCAGCGCCGCGTGGAAGGGCTGGACTACGAAGCGGCCGTGTACACGAACCTGACGCGCGACCATCTCGACTACCACAAGACGATGGACGACTACCGCGCGGCGAAGGCGCGACTCTGCTCGTACCTCGTGCCGCATGGCACCGTCGTCGTCAACCTCGATGATCCCGCCTGGCGTGCGCTTGCGACGGACCGTCGCAAGGTGGGATTCAGCACGCGCGTTCACACCGCCGAGGTCCACGCGCGAAACATCACGTATTCGCCGCGCGGTTCCGCCTGGACGCTCATGGTTGGCAATGATCCATTCTCGGTGCACTTGCCCCTCATCGGAGACTTCAATATTTCGAACGCGCTCGGCGCCGCCGCGGCTGCGTACGCGGTTGGACTGCCGAGCGACACGATCGCCGAGCGCCTCGGCACCGTTCCACAAGTCCCCGGCCGGTTGGAGGTGATTCACGATCGCCCCATTGTCCTTCGCGACTATGCGCACACGCCCGACGCCCTCGAACGCGCACTCCAGGCGGTACGCCCCTTTACGAAGGGGCGGCTGGTGGTTGTCTTTGGCGCGGGTGGCGATCGCGACGGCGGCAAGCGCCCGCTGATGGGAGGCATCGCGGAGCGATTCGCAGACGTCGCAATCGTGACGAGCGACAACCCCCGCACCGAGAATCCCGACGCCATCCTGGACCAGATCGAGGAGGGGATGCAGCATTCGAGGCATGAGCGCATTGAGGATCGCCGCGACGCGATCGCACGCGCGCTGGAGATCGCGGGGGACGACGATGTCGTGGTGCTCGCGGGCAAGGGCCACGAGACCTACCAGATCCGCGGAACAGAGAAACTGCCCTTCGACGAGAGAGCGATCGTCGCGGAGCTGAGTGGAGCGCGCGCATGAGCGGACACGGTCCTGCTGCTCCCTCGACGGCTCCGGCTGACTTCTGGACGCTCGACCGCGTGGCGGAGGCGCTGGCGGGCCATGCGGCGTCGACACTGCCACGCGGCGCGGAGCGCCTTGCTCGTGTGTGGACGGATACGCGCTCCCTCGCCGCCGGTGATCTCTTCGTGGCGCTCGCGGGCGAGCAGTTCGATGCCCACAACTTCCTCCCCGAGGCGGTCAAGTCTGGCGCGTCCGCGATCGTGGTCTCGCGCATGGATGTCGCGCGCGAGCTGCGGGTGCCTGTCTACCACGTGAAGGACACTCGCGCGGCCCTCGGCGCGCTTGGCCGTTTCCGGCGACGCGCATGGAAAGGGATGGTCGTCGGCGTTGTCGGCACGAATGGCAAGACGAGCACGAAGGAGCTGGTTCGCGCCGCGCTGGGCAGCCGCAAGAAAGTGCACGCCACGCACCTCAACCTGAATAACCTCATCGGTGTGCCGCAGACCCTGCTGGCCATCCCCGACGACGCGGAAGTCGCCGTCATCGAGATGGGAACCAATCAGCCTGGGGAGATCACGGCGCTGCGCGCCATCGTGGAGCCGGATGTCGTCATCGTCACCTCCATCGCTGAGGAGCATCTCGAGGGACTCGGCGACCTCGCCGGTGTCATGAAGGAGGAGATGGCGGCCTGCGACGGAGCGCCTGTGGTGATCGTCCCCGGGAATCAGCCCGACGTGGTGGACGAAGCGCGTCGGCGCGCGAAACGCGTCATCGTCGCAGGACTGGAAGGGGGCGACGTTCCCGTCCGCAGCTGGTCGATCGACGCCGTAGGCGCAGGGACGCTCGAGATCGAGAAGCTCACGGTCTCCGTGCCGCTCCGTGGTGCGCACAACCTGCGGAACGCGACATTGGCGCTCGCCGTAGCGCGCGAGCTCGGCGTGCCTCTCGCGGACGCGGCGCGTGGCATCGCCGCAATGCCATTGCCTCCGATGCGCAGCAACGTCGAGCGACTGGGCGGCGCGCTGCTCATCAACGATGCGTACAACTCGAATCCCGGTTCGGCGCGCGCGGCCATCGAGCTGCTCGCGCATGCTGGTGGCGCCGAGGCGCGTGGCCGTCAGCGTGTCGCGGTGCTTGGCACCATGCTGGAGCTCGGCCCGACGGCGCCGCGACTGCACGACGAAATTGCGCGGGCGGCCCTCGACGCCAACGTGGACATCATCGCCGGGGTGGGCGAGTTCGCCGTCGCGCTCCAGCGGGTGGAGGCGCCGGCAAACCGCATCATCACCGCACCGGATGCCGAGTCCGTCTGGCCGGAGCTTTCCCGGCGTCTGGAGCCGGACGCGATTATTCTGCTCAAAGGCTCGCGCGGCGTTCGGCTCGAGCGCTTGGTTCCTCATCTGACAACGTGGGCCAACGCCGCGACCTGATACCACCGTGCTCTACTACTTCTTCGTGCCGCTCATTCGGGAA
>DASPMP010000156.1:0-2605 GCA_035626995.1 Gemmatimonadaceae bacterium | reverse complement strand
GCTGGATCGGGAGATCGCGGATGTGCAGCCGGGCGACGAGATTCTCGTGCATGACGTCGGCGCGTACGGCTACGTCATGGCTTCCAACTACAATGCACGACGCCGCGCCGCGGAAGTCCTCGTGGACGGCGACCGGTTCGCGGTGGTCACGCGCCGCGAGACGTTCGAGGACCTGATGCGCCTCGACGTCGATGCACCGTCCTGGACACGGGAGAGCGAATGAAGATCGGCCTGCTGGCGGACTCGCACGACAGGATCCCGGCGATCGCGGAGCTGCTCAACAAGATGCACGAGGCCGGCGCGACGATGATCCTGCATGCCGGCGATTACGTCTCGCCGCTGGCGCTGAAGCCGTTCGAGGACCAGCACCTGACGCTCGCCGGCGTCTTCGGCAAGAACGACGGCGACCGCGAGAGCCTGCTGTCGCGCGCGAGCGCGGGGTTCGGCCTCGAGATCTTCGAGTCGCCGCACAGCTTCGAAGTCGCCGGCCACCAGATCCTCATCGTCCACGACCTCGGCGACGTCTCCAAGCGGTCCGTCGAGCAGCACAGCGTCGTGCTCCATGGATTCACGCACCAGCAGAGCATGAAGGAGCTGGGTAACACGCTGATCGTGAACCCTGGTGAATCGTGTGGATGGCTGCATGGCGTGCCGGGCGGTGCCATTCTCGATCTCGACACCAAGCGCGTCGAGTTCATCACCCTCGAAGGACCGCAGTGGAAGTTCTGAAGCAGTGTGAAGGTTTGACCGGTTGACGGTGTGACCACCCCCATCACCCAGCCCGCGTTGTCGCGAATTCTCATCCTCGATTACGGGTCGCAGTTCACGCAGCTCATCGCCCGCCGCGTCCGCGAGGCGCGCGTCTACTCGGAGATTCACCCGCCTACGCGCAGCGTCGAGTGGGTGAAGCAGTGGAAGCCCACCGGCATCATTTTCTCCGGCGGGCCGAATTCGGTGTACGACGACGGCGCGCCGCTTGCGGACCCGAAGCTGCTCGACGTCGCCCCGGTGCTCGGCCTCTGCTACGGGATGCAGATGATTGCGCAACTCGAGGGGGGCAAGGTGGTTGGTGCGGGAAAGCGTGAGTATGGCCGGGCGGAAGTGGGTGTGTCTGAGCCCGCGGGATTGTTCGAGGGCTTTGATCGCGATG
Source organism: Gemmatimonadaceae bacterium (assembly GCA_035626995.1). GTDB lineage: Bacteria > Gemmatimonadota > Gemmatimonadetes > Gemmatimonadales > Gemmatimonadaceae > DASPMP01. Next base: position 1,455 of record DASPMP010000156.1, on the reverse strand, counting down.
AGAAGTTCACGGCGTGGATGAGCCATGGCGATCACGTAGACCGGCTTCCCAAAGGCTACCGCGTCACCGCGAAGAGCTCCACCGTGCCCATTGCCGCGATGCGACACGAGACGCGTCCCATCTTCGGCGTGCAGTTCCATCCGGAGGTCGCGCACACGCCCAGGGGCGGGGAACTCATCTCGAACTTCCTCTTCAACGTGTGCAAAGCGACGGCGGACTGGACGCCGGGGCACTACATCGAGATGGAGCTGAAGAAGATCCGCGAGCAGGTGGGAGACTCGCATGTGCTCTGCGGGCTCTCGGGTGGCGTTGATTCATCGGTGGCCGCGGCGCTCGTGCACCGCGCCATCGGCGACCAGCTGACCTGCGTGTTCGTCGACACGGGACTTCTCCGCCTGCACGAACGCGAGCAGGTGGAGCGCACCTTCCGCGCGCACCTCGGCGTTAAGCTCGTGACGGTGGACGCGTCGAAGCGCTTCCTCGATGCGCTGAAGGACGTCTCCGATCCGGAGAAGAAGCGCACCATCATCGGCCACACCTTCATCGACGTCTTCGAGGACGCGGCCGCCGACGCCGGCAAGGACGCAAAGTTCCTGGTGCAGGGGACGCTGTATCCCGACGTCATCGAGTCCGCGTCGCCGCGTGGCGGGCCGTCGGTCACGATCAAGACGCACCACAACGTCGGTGGCCTCAAGCCCGACATGAAGTTCAAGCTCATCGAGCCGCTGCGGGAGCTGTTCAAGGACGAGGTGCGCAACGTCGGACGCGAGCTGGGTTTGCCGGAAGAGATGATCGGCCGTCACCCATTTCCCGGGCCCGGCCTGGGGATCCGCGTGCTCGGTCCTGTCTCGGCGGACAAGCTGGAGGTGCTGCGCAAGGCGGACGCGATCTATCTCGAGGAGATTCGCGAGGCAGGATTGTACAACGAGATCTGGCAGGCGTTCGCGGTCTTGCTGCCGGTGCAGAGCGTCGGCGTGATGGGCGATTATCGGACCTACGAGAACGTGCTCGCGCTCAGGGCCGTGACGAGCGTTGATGGCATGACCGCGGATTGGTACCCGTTCCCGCACGAGGTGCTCGCGCGGATCTCGAACCGCATCATCAATCAGGTGCGCGGCGTGAACCGCGTCGTGTACGACATCAGCTCCAAGCCGCCCGCGACGATCGAGTGGGAGTAGCGAGCGTTCCTCAAATGCGCGTCGCATGATCGGGTGGGAGCAAGGGAGGCGGTGGTAGGCTCCGCGCGCGAGCGCTCCTCCGGCTGTTAGCCGTCGTCGCTTACCTCGCTCGCCACCCAGCTTCGCTGGGTACCCGGCTCGCTCAGATATCGCGCTCTGGAGCCCACCACCGCCTCCCTCGCTCCCACCCGATCATTCCCGATCGAGCGCAGGAGTACCCGCTCGCGCCGCCGCGCATTCGTACCGCCGCGGAAAGCCGCGCCGCTTGAGCGATGCC
>DASPMP010000155.1:0-15129 GCA_035626995.1 Gemmatimonadaceae bacterium | reverse complement strand
CGGCAGTCGCGCGCAGCGGCCGTCGTAGCGGAACGCGTCCCCGCGGGACTCTGCCTCGCGACGGCGCTCGTCCAGTTCTGCCGCGGTGCAGAAACAGCGATAGGCGCGGCCCCGCTCGAGCATCGCTCGCGCGTCACGCTGATGCCGCGCGACGTTGGCGCCCTGATACACGACCTCCTCATCCCAGGAGAGGCCGAGCCACTTCATGCCGTCGTAAATCGCGCGCGTGCTTTCGTCGGTGCTACGCGCCTTGTCGGTGTCCTCGATGCGCAGCAGGAACTGGCCGCCGTAATGCTTCACGTACAGCCAGTTGAACAACGCGGTACGCGCGCCGCCGACGTGCAGGTAGCCCGTGGGAGACGGGGCGAATCGAAGACGTTCAGTCATTCAGGGGAAAAAAAAGACCCATCTTTGGGATGAGTCCGTTTGACGGAGCGAGAGGGATTCGAACCCTCGATACGGGTTTAACCCCGTATAACGGTTTAGCAAACCGCCGCCTTCAGCCTCTCGGCCATCGCTCCTGGGGAATGCGAAATGTAGTTGTTACGGTGCTCGACAAACAGATGTGACCGCGGGCACCGGCCCCGTCCGTGAGAGCGAAACGTGCATAGAGACAAGGCATGCAAGCCGGACGGGACACGTGATGACCCTCACCAATGAAATCCAGCTCCTGGCGGCGCTTGGTGCGCTGCTCCTCGCAATGATCGTGACCGCCTCCTGGCTGTCCCGACGCATGCGGGTCATGGCGCGAGATATCCAGAAGGCAGTCGCGGGATCGCGCCAACACTCGGCCATCCCGATTCCCGCGCCGGGCGCCAACATGCGGCAAAGCGGTCCTTTCTGGGAGAAGCAGCAGGAGGTCTATGCGCGCCTGTATTCCCGCTATCGCCGCGCGGCAGACAGCGCGATCCCTGGCCCCGGCCATACACCGGACTTCACCCGGTTCTCGCGGGACGAGTTGCTGCGCTACCTCGCGCGCCGGAAGGTGCGCGAGCGAGACGCAACGGACGCGATTGCGGCGCTCGATCGCGGCGACACGTTCGCAATGTCACGGCTCATGTGCAAGCTGCACGAAAAGGTGGACCAGCGTGACGCGAGCCTGGCGTTGCAGCGGGCGACGCGTTTCGAGGAGCTCAATGAGCTGTACTTGTCGGATCCGGTTCGGGACGCGGTGATCGCTTTGCGACAACGCCTCACCGCCGGCGAAGTCCTGGGCCAACCCGTCACGGGCGAGCGACGTCAGGGTACTGCATCGCCTCGCGCGACAGAACGTGAAATCCGCGACGCACTGGCGGCATTGATGCGCGCCATGCGCAACGAGCTCGGCGGGGAACGTCCTGCTATCGCGCCATCACCGGCACCGGCTCGTCTTGCGCTGCCTGCGGAGCAGGCGGTGGCGCAGCGCGTTCACGTCGACGGCGCGCGGACGAACTGAATTTCAGAGCCGACGCCTACAGGGAGGGGCGCCTGGCGGGAGGAAGCGGAGGGCGAGGGATTCGAACCCCCAAGTCCTTGCGGACGCCAGTTTTCAAGACTGGTGCAATAGCCATTCTGCCAGCCCTCCAGACACCTCAATTTAACCGCCTACGGCGCTTTTCCCTTCGTCGGAACCTGTCCCGGCTGCATCGGCGCTGCCCGTGCACTGTCCCCCGTAGGCGCCGTGATCTGCGGAAGCATTTCCTCAAGGCTGGGCAGGGCAGCACCCAGCCGCATCGCTTCCGCGACCTGCTTGGTCTGTGTGAATACCTGCGCCGCGAGCTGCGGGTCCCGGCCGCGCAACGCCTCGGTGAGCTCCGCGCCCGTTGCGATGTAGAGATACGGAATGCCGATGGACGGTTGGTCGATCCAGTCCCCGCGTCGAATCAACGATTTGGGCGCCTGGAATACATCCGTCCACAGCGTCGTCGTGCGCGGAACGTCCATCCAGCCGTCGCCCGCGGTGAAGACCGTATCGCGTCCCGGCGCCGCCGGTGGCACGAAGACCTTTGCAGCCAACCCTTGGGTCAGGGTGTGCCCACCAAAGCCCAGCTCGCGCGCGTAGCCGCCACTCGTCCTGCTGAAATAGATCGGCCGGCCAGGCCACGAATCCGCGATCATCTTGAGGACGAAGATGTCCGCTCGCTGGAGGACGCCATTCCCCTGGCCATCCTGCGGCAGCCGCTGAGGATCGATGACCACCTTCAGGTCCCCGACGTTGAGCGCCATCGGCTGGCGGATCATCATGTACGGCTCGACGGCATCCGCCTCCTGCGGCGTCATTTTCAGCGGACCGCTCGCGGGCTTCGGCCACTGCTTGTCGCGGTAGATCGCGGGTCCCTTCGCCGCATCGTACTCGAACACCGGGCGACGAATGAGTTGGCGCGTGTACCAATCAGTGTTCAGCAGCGACGTGTTGGCGACGACGACGTCCTTGCGAACGCCTTCCACTTCCTGCGCATACCAGAGCGGAAACGTGTCGTTGTCTCCCACCACCACGAGCACACCGTAGGGCTCCACGGAATTCAGGAGGTCGCGGGCGAAATCCGCAGTCTCCGTATGCCCACGTCGGGACGCGGTGCTCCAGTTCGTGAACAGCGGGATGAACGCGATCGCGAGCACGGGTGTGCCCATGAGCCACGACTTCCGTCGCGGCTCCTCGACCTCGACGCGGCCCAGCCGCTGGGTCTCCGTACCGAACAACGACGACACGGATTCCCAGATGTACATCAGCCCAAGTCCCGCCCACACGCCCCAGGCGGAGAAACTCCACAGGTAGAAGTAGTCCCGGTCGCGGACCTCGCGGTCCACCGAGTTGCCGAGCTCCGGCGCCTGCGTCGCCCCGTACTTGAAGTTCAGGTAGTAGATGAGGAACAGCGTCATCGAAAACATGAGCGTTCCAAAAAACCAGAAACTTCGTCGGTCTCGTTTGTAGTGCACCCAGCCGCCGAACAGGCCAAGGACAAGAAACACGGCGCCGAGAAGATTCTGTGCTGCCGGGCGCTCCGCATGCGCGTCGCGCAGCCACTGCCACTTGAAGTAATACCACCACATTCCCAGCTGGCCCGTGAAGGGCGCCTGGCGCTGGGTGAGGTCGGGCTTCCCATACTGGCCGCGATTGAAGTTGTACATGAAGCGGTCGTACGTCTCCTTGCTGAACGTGCAGCCCCACTTCAAGCCATCCTGGCACGCGGTAGGCTCGCCTTCGTTCAGTGCCGGCATGTACGCGGCGCGGATGGGCTGCGTCGCGAACGGTGTGAGGCCGAAGATGAGCGCACCCACACACGCGAGCAGCAGCTTCCAGCGCAAAAGCGTTCGCGGACGCCGCACGAGCACGGCGACGCCAACGGCGAGCATGGGCAGCATGCCAGCCATGTGATTCGTGTATCCCAGCCCCATCAGGTAGGCGACCAGCACCAGAATGCGGTCCGCCTTGCGGCCGTCCGGGTCATCGGACCAGCGGATCATCAACCATGCGATGACCGCGATGCCGAGGAGAGAAACCGTGTAGACCTTTTCGTTGACGACTGACTGGTTCCAGACGGTGAACGCGGTCGCGCCGATGATCGTGCCGATGGATGCGCCGACCCAGCGCTGCCACTTGAGCGGCAGCCAGCCGACGAGGACGCGTTCGGTGATGAGCCACCACATCGCTGCTGAAATCGCGCTACAGAACGCGGCGAGGATGTTGATGCGCATCGCAACCGACGGCGCAATCGGGAGCTCGGCGAAGACGCGGCCGATGAGGACGAACAGCGGGTTCCCTGGCGGATGCGGAAGGCCCAGCGTGTAGGCCGCCGCGATGTACTCGCTCGTGTCCCACATCGCGGTCGTGGGCGCGAGTGTGAGGAGGTAGAGGATGAACACCGCCAGCGCAGCAACAGCTGCTGCCAGATACGATGGTCTATAGTCGAGTTCGTCGCCGGTCCCGAGAACCGACGCGTGGGCTGTCGCCATGAAGAGGTCTGTTGTGAGGCTGTGGCGGCCGGAGCCGGGCAGAGCAGGGACTGCAGCCCGTCCAAAGCCGATTCAATCTAATGACGGAACTGACGCTTTCCGGTAAACACCATGGCCATGTCGTGCTCGTCGGCCGCGGCGATGACTTCCGCATCCCGCACCGATCCGCCGGGTTGCACGATGGCACGTACCCCCGCGTCCCGCGCCTGATCCACGCCGTCGCGGAAGGGGAAAAACGCGTCAGAGCCCATGACGGATCCCCGGGTATCGTGGCCGACCTGCTTCGCCTTGTGCACCGCCATGAAGGCGGCGTCCACCCGGGACATCTGGCCGGCGCCGATGCCAATGGTTGCACCATCACGAACGAGGACGATCGCGTTTGACTTGACCGCCGCAACGGCGCGCCACGCGAACAGGAGGTTTTCGAGCTCCTCAGCGCTTGGCTGCCGCTTCGTCGGGATGGTCCACCCCTCGGTATCGATCACGGTTGGGGCTCGCTCCTGCACGAGCACCCCCCCGCGGACACGCTTGTAGTCGAAGCTGCGGTGCGGCCAATGCGCGGTGCCTTGCAGGACCCGCAGGTTGCGCTTGCGACCGAGGATCTCGACCGCCTCGTCGCTGAACTCGGGAGCGACGATGACTTCGACAAAAAGACCGGAGACGACGTCGGCGGTCTGCGCATTCACGTGCTGGTTGAACGCGATGACGGAGCCGAACGCCGAGACCGGATCGCAGGCGAGCGCTTTCTTGTAGGCATCCAGGGCGTCTGTTCCCGCGGCAAGACCGCAAGGAGTGGTGTGCTTGATGATGGCGCACGCCGGCAGTGGCCCGAAGGGCTCGATGGCCAGCAACGCACCTTCGAGGTCCAGCAGATTATTGAAGGAGAGCTCCTTGCCGCCGCGCTGCTCCAGGCCGGCCAGCCCCGCGCCCGCGCGTTCGACATAAAACGCCGCCGACTGTCCTGGATTCTCGCCGTACCGCAGGGGAAGCGCCCGCTGAAACGCCGCCGTGAAGGTCTGTGGAAACAGCTCCTCGCGCTGTTCGGCGAACCAGGTAGCAATGGCCGCGTCGTACGACGCGGTATGCTCGTAGACTTTCTGCGCCAGTTGCTTTCGCAGGTCGATGTCGGCGTCGTCCTCCTCGATGGACGCCAGGACGCGGTCATAATCCGCGGGATCCACGACGACAAACACCGACGCGAAGTTCTTGGCCGCCGAGCGCAACATGCTCGGTCCACCGATGTCGATCTGCTCGACCACGTCCTCGGGGGAGGCGTCCTTCCGTGCCGCGGTTTCGCGAAAGGGATACAGGTTTACCACGACGAGATCGATCGGCGCGATGTGGTGCGTGGCAATGGCCTGCATGTGTTCAGGGCGGTCGCGGCGCGCGAGCAGTCCGCCGTGAACGCCGGGATGCAGCGTCTTCACCCGTCCATCGAGGATTTCCGGGAACCCGGTCACGTCCGCGATGTCGCGCGGCGCGAGGCCGGCGTCGCGCAGGGCTTTCGCCGTACCACCGGTGGACACGAGCTCCCATCCCAGCGCAGCAAGCCGCGTGGCGAAGTCGATGATACCGGATTTGTCCGAGACGGAGATCAGCGCACGAGGCATCAGCTGCGGGCAGGGGTGGTTGGGGCTAATCCGAATGCATGCTCGATATCCGCCACGAGCCGATGCTCGTTCCAGTTCATGAGCGCGTACGATGCCGCGTCCGGCACCGCGCGCGGCCGCGAGTGAAAGCGCCATCGGCCGGACGCCACGGCATCGACGACGCGGGGATACAGCACGTGCTCGACCTTCAGCACGCGCGCGGCCAGCGACTGCATGGTGTCGTCCGCCAACACGGGCGCCGGCCACTGCGCCAGGATCGCACCGTGATCGTACTCCTCATCCACGTAGTGCACCGTCGCTCCGCTGACGCGCGCACCGGACAACAGCACCGCCCGATGTACCCGCTCGCCGTACATCCCCGGGCCACCGAAGTCAGGAAGGAGCGCGGGGTGGATGTTCACGATCCTGTTGGGAAATTCCTTGATCAGTTCGGGAGGCAGCAGCCGGAGGAAACCGGCCAGCGCCACGAAGTCGATGTCATGCGCGCGGGTTGCCGCGAGGAGTTCGGACGCCTGCGCGCGTGCCGGGATCAGCGCAGTCGGAATGCCGGCACGACGCGCACGCTCGAGCGCTCCCGCATCAGCGCGGTCCGAGACGACGAGCGCAACTGCACACTCCGCCTGTGGTCCCCGGGACGCGAGAAAGTCCAGGAGGGCCTGGAGGTTGCTCCCTCCACCGGACGCGAACACGGCGATGCGCGAAGTCATGGTCGCGCTGAGTCTATGACGAGGGTGACCGCGGCGTCCAGCGACGAAGCGACATGGATGTCGGGTCGGGCAGAAGGAATGTCCTCCGGGGATGTCTCGGGCCCGGGAACGAGAATCCCCGTGCCGCCCAGCTCCCGTGCCGGCACAACATCGCGCAGCCGATCGCCGATATACCACGATTCCGCCAGAGCCAGATCCATCTGCTCCGCCGCTCGGCGGAAGAGCAGCGTCCCCGGCTTCCGGCAGTCGCAGGGTCCCGTGAAGTCCGGATGGTGCGGACATACATAGGTCGCGTCGACATGAGCCTCTTCGGCGCGCAGCAGCGCGCTGAGACGGTCCGTGACCGTCGCGAAGTCATCCATGGTGAAGAAGCCGCGCGCGATTCCCGATTGATTGGTTACCACGACCACCGGAATCCCCGCCAGGTTCAGGTGTCGGATCGCCGGCGCTGCTCCGGGGAGCAGCTGGACCTGGTCCGGCGAGCCCACATAGTGCGCATCGCGAATGATCGTTCCGTCACGATCCAGAAAAACGGCGCTCCGTGTCACGGTGCCAGTGCGGCGCGAAGCGCCGCGATGAGCGGAGCTTCGTCTTCGGGCAGCACGGTGCGCAGGTCGAGAAGCAGGCGGCCCTCAGCCACCCGGCCAATCACCGCCGGCTCGCCAAGTCGCAGTCGCGCCTCGATACGCTGCGCATCGCGTCCGATGGCGAGCGCGATGGATGGCAGCCGCGCACCCGGAAAAGCGCCGCCACCCACACTGGCGTCGCTTTCGACGACACCGAGCGCGTTGTCCAGCATTTGCCGCAGGCGGTTCGCGGTCGCGCGCAGGTCGGCGACTGACCGAGACAGCATCGCGAGCACCGGAATCTCCCGTGTTGCCCGCGTCGGGTCCCGGTAGAGCGCGAGTGTGGCCTCCAGCGCGGACAGGGTGAGCTTGTCGACGCGGAACGCGCGAGTGAGCGGATTCTCACGCAGGCGCTGCAGGGCCTCAGCGGTTCCGACGATGATGCCAGCCTGCGGCCCGCCCAGCAGTTTGTCGCCACTCATCGTCACGACGGCCGCGCCATCCCTCACCACTTCCGCCGCCGTGGGCTCGCCCGTGAGGCCGACCGCGGTAAGGTCCATGAGCAACCCGCTTCCGAGATCATGAATCAGAGGGATCTGCCGCTCGCGGCCGAGGGCACCCAGGGCTCGCCCGTCAACTTCTGCGACAAAGCCTTCCATCGCAAAGTTGCTCCGGTGCACTTTCATTAGCGCACCGGTGCTCTCCGTGATGGCGCTGGTGTAGTCCGCTGCATGCGTCCTGTTGGTTGTCCCCACCTCGACAAGACGCGCGCCGCTACGCGCCATGATGTCGGGGATGCGAAAACTGCCCCCGATCTCCACCAGCTCGCCCCGCGAAATCAGGACGTCACGACCAGACGCCAGCGCGTTCAATGCGAGGACGAGCGCGCCGGCGTTGTTGTTCACGACGAGCGCGTCTTCAGCACCCGTCAACTCGCGCAGCAGCGCGACGCAGTGGGTGTAGCGCGAACCGCGTGTGCCGCGATCGAGGTCGTATTCGAGGTTCGAATAGCCCGCCGCCGCTGACTGCACCGCGGCCAGCGCCACCGGCGCCAGCGGCGCTCGACCGAGGTTGGTGTGCAGCACAACCCCGGTCGCGTTGATGACCCGACGCAGCGACGGACGTTGGCTGCGTTCGACGGCCGTGCGAACTGCATTCGCCCAGTCGGCATCGCTTGCGGGGTGCAGGCTTCCCGAGCGCACTTCGTCGATGGTCGAACGCACCGCGTCCACGACCACCGACCGTGGCGCTGCGTCGAGCAGCGACCGAATGGCGTCACGTTCGAGGAGCGCGCTGACGCTTGGAAGCTTCCGCCGCGCGTCCGTCACGGTCGGCGCGCAGCGGGTGGAGGAGCCGTGGAGTCGCGCCGAGCGGCGGGTGACGCCGTCGTGTCACGTCGTGCGGGAACGTTCAGCAGGCGCTCGCTCGTGCGCGTCGTGCCCAGCAGTCCGCTCGCATTGACCGCAACCACGCGGTACGTCGCCCCGCGCTGCAGCGGCGTAAGAGAATCGACCCGGATGATGACATCGCGCGGCGGCGGGCGCCTGCTGGGTCGCGCCGCGATAGGTGCAGGGGCGGTCGTCGGCGGCGGTTGCACACGCCGCGTGGTGTCCCGCCGCGCGCTGTCGGCTCGCGCGATGCTGTCGTCACGCGCTCGCTCGAGCGTCGCCTGCGCCTGCGTGAGCACCCGTACGATGCGCAGCCGCGACGAGTCCGCGGCGAACACCTGGAACGAGGCCGGGCTCAGGGGAACATCGGGATTGAGCAGCCGGTCGAATGACGCGGCAATCGTGATCGAATCGGTGGCCGCAACGGTCAGCAGACGCGGTGCAATCGTATCGCGCTGCGCAGCCAGCAATTCCAGGAATGGCGAGGTGCCGCGAATGGTGACGTCGACCGTATCCCACGGTTCCCCGGGATCAACTGCCCGGTTGCGGTTGTTGTCGATGATCGCACGGACGGCGTAGGCGCCTTCCTCGAGCGGGCCAACCGAGAACTGGCCTGTGGAATCGGCGGTACCGACATACCGCAGGCTGTCGCTGCGCCGGATTACCTCGATGTACGCGTCCGGAGCAACCCGTTCGCTGCTCCAGTCGAATACGCGTCCCAGCACGGCGAATTGTGGGATCGTCGGTCCCGTGGAGAACACCACCGTCCTTGCCGTCCGGTTCACGTTGCCACGAAGATCGGCGACACCGGGAAGCATGGTCACCGCATATGCGGTGTTCGGTCGGAAGTCGTCGCGGGGACGTACTTCCACACGATCGCGGCGCCACCGCACCCGCGGCGCGCCGTCGCTGGGGGACACGAGGAATTGTCCCTCAATCCCCGACGCGCCACCGCTCCGATCGCTCACGACGGCGTCGAACTGGAACACGACGTACCGTGCGCGAACGTTCACCGAACCGGATTCAGGGGACACGCTCAGCAGGGTCGGCGGTGTGGTGCGCTCCGGTCCTCCCGGAGGAGATCCAATCGACGCGCAGGCCGCGACGCCCAACGCGGCGACGACAGCCGTCAGCCGCACAGCGACTGGACTTTGTCCCGCAGTTGCTGCCGCCGCAGTGACCACTCCTGCTGCTTCTTTCGTTCGGCTTCCACCACATCCGGCCGCGCTTTCACGACGAACTTTTCGTTGGACAGACGCCCCTCGAGCGCGACGAGCTGCTTCTCGAGTGACTCGAGTTCGGTGCGCAGTCGAGCGCACTCCTTCCCGACGTCCACCAGGCCAGCCAGCGGGACGACGAGCGATGTGCCACCCGACAGAATCGCGTTCGCCGACGCACCGGACGGCGCCGCGCCGGACACGGTGAGGGTAGCCCGCGACAGCCGCTCCACTACCGCCGACTCTTCGGTGAATACGCGCGCGATGTCCGCCGAGGCTCCGTTGGTCGTGACCGCAACGGCGTCGATGTTCGTTCCCGGAGGCACCGCGTATTCCGCGCGAATCTGCCGCAGAGCGCCGACGGTTTCACGCACGAGCTCGAACTCACGGGCGCGCGGACGCGTGACCGTCGACGCAACCGGCCACTCAGCGGTCGCGAGCACCGCGTCGGCGGGACGCGACGGTAGCTGCTGCCAGATCTGCTCGGTCACGAAAGGCACCACGGGATGCAACAGCCGCAGCGCGCCGTCGAAGACATGCACGAGGACAGCGCGCGCCACTTCCGCATCCGCACCGCCCGCGGCAAGGCGGCCCTTGATCGCCTCCACATACCAGTCAGCCAACTCGTTCCACACGAAGCGACGCGCGGTCTCGGCCAAATCGTTTAACCGCATCCCTGACGTCCGTTCCGCATCGTTCCACCGGACCGCGTCGCCGTGTTGCAGGGCGGTCGTGGGGCGCAGTGGCCCGAGTGCGGCATCGGCCTCGGCAACGGCAACATCGAGCCGCCAGAGGATCCATTCGTCCGCCCGCTGCAGCTGGTCGGCGGGGATGGCTGAAAGTTCCTTCACAGGAGCGGTGCCGGCCTTCTCGAGCAGGAACCGACCGATGTTCCAGAGCTTCGTGACGAAGTTGCGCCCGGGCGCGAAAGTCTTCTCGACGTCATTTGGGTCCAGGACGATGTCAGCGCCCAGTCCCATGCCGGAAATCAGCGTCCAGCGCAGCGCGTCGGCGCCGAACTGCCGCACGACGACCATGGGGTCCATGCCGTTGCCCAGGGACTTGGACATCTTCCGTCCCTGCGCATCGCGCGCCATTCCGTGCAGCAGCACCGTGTGGTACGGCGTGCGCCCCAAGAACTGGTATCCCGCCATGATCATCCGGGCGATCCAGAAGAACAGGATGTCCGGTCCCGAGACGAGGACGTCCGTCGGATAGAACGCCTTGAAGTCCTTCGCGTCCTCGTTCGGCCAGCCGAGCGTGGAGAGGGGCCAGAGCCACGACGAGAACCAGGTGTCGAGCACGTCTTCATCCTGGACGACAGGTCCGCCGCAGTGCGGGCATTTCGACAGGTCGGTGCGGCTGACATGGACGTCGAATGGTGGATCGCAGTCCTTGCAATACCAGACGGGAATGCGGTGTCCCCACCAGAGCTGCCGCGAGATGTTCCAGTCGCGGATGTTCTCGAGCCAGTGGACGTACACGCCTTCCCAGCGCTCCGGAAGGATGCGAATGGCGCCGGAGCGCAGTCCTTCGAGGGCCGGCTTTGCGAGGGGCTCCATCTTCACGAACCACTGGTCCGACAGACGCGGCTCGACCACTGTATCGCAGCGGTAGCAGTGCCGCACCGAATGCTGGCGCTGTTCCGTCTTCACGAGCGCGCCGCTGTCCTGCAGCGTCTTGACGATCTTCTTGCGGGCGGCGAAGCGGTCCTCGCCACGCAGCAGCGCGGGGACGCGGCCGCTGGCGTCGGATTCCTCCGCCATGATGCCCGTGGCGTCGATCACGACCGGCATGGAAAGGCGATGGCGCTTGCCGACCTCGAAGTCGTTGGCGTCATGCGCGGGGGTGATCTTCACCACACCGGTGCCGAACGCGGGATCCGCATACTCGTCCGCGATGATCGGGATGTCGATGTTCACGATCGGCAGCCGGACCGCCCGTCCCACGAGGTCCGCGTAGCGCTCGTCTTTCGGGTTCACCGCGACCGCGACGTCGCCAAGCATCGTCTCCGGACGCGTTGTGGCCACGATGAGTGTACGCGCCTTGTCGTCATCCACGAGAGGATACGCGATGTGATACAGCGCGCCGGTCTCCTCCTCGAACTCCGCCTCCTCGTCACTCAGCGACGTGAGGCATCGCGGGCACCAGTGGATGACCCGATGTCCCTTGTAGATGAGCCCCGATTCGTAGAGCCGGACGAATGCCTCGCGCACCGCGACCGACAGTTCGGGGGAGAGGGTGTATGCCGTGCGCGTCCAGTCTGCCGACGCGCCAATCGCGCGCAGCTGCCGCAGGATGGTTCCGCCGGTCTCGGCGACAAACGCCTCTGTGCGTTTGACGAATGCCTCGCGGCCAAGATCGAAGCGCGTCTTGCCATCCCTGGCGATCAGCTTTTCGACCACATTCTGGGTGGCAATTCCCGCGTGGTCCGTCCCCGGCATCCAGAGCGCTTCCTGCTGCTTCATGCGCGCCCAGCGAATGATCACATCCTGGGTGACGTCATCCAGCGCATGTCCGAGGTGCAGGATCGCCGTGACATTCGGCGGTGGGATGACGATCGCGAATGGCTCGCGGTCCCCGCCGACGCGCGTGGAGCGGTCGGCGTTGGCGTAGAACGCGCCGGCATTCAGCCAGCGTTCGTAGATCTCGGGTTCGAGGGAAGGGTCAAAGCGATCGGGTAGCGCCATGCATAAAGATATGGCGCCGCTACGCCGTAGGTTCGGCCTCGTCCGCGCGGGCGGCTTTGCCCTTACGCGCCGCCGCCTTCGTCCGCCGTTCCGCGCTGATCTCGTCGATATCGTCAGCCGCGTTCCGGATGGCTTCGCGTTCGCTCAGCCAGCGATCCTCGAGCTCAGGCTTCGGATCCGCATGGCGGTCCATTTCGTCTGAGCGGCCCTGGCGACGCTTGCCGGTCCCCACCTGCTGGCCCTCCCAGCGCGCTTCCGTCAGCGCAGGGTCTCCTTCCTGAAAACGCCGGACGTTCTCCCCGATCTGCTGCTCTTCGTCGTCGATCATCAGCCGGTTCACGACGGTCTCGACCCCTGGAACGCCCCGGGCGACAGTCATCGCATGCTCGGCTTCGTCGTCGCTATCCACCCAGCCGGCGAGCTCGATGACGCCGGTGCCCATGGCGCCGATATCCACGGCCCGCTCCGCCAGGATCGGGTCATTGTTGAACGCTTCGAGCACGCGTTCCTCCAGCAGGGGCACGCCGTTGTCGTCCTCCTCGTCCGCATCCATGCCGTTGAAATCGTCGTCATCGATGGCGCTGGCGAAGGCGGGGTCCTCGAGCTCGTCCTCGATTTCGTCGTACTGCGCCGAAGCCAGGCCATAGTGCTTGTTCCCGGCGTCCTCGTCTCCCTGGAGCTTCTTGCGGAAGCGTGCCGCGATGCCATCGAAGCCGCCGGACCGCTGGGCCACGAACATGCCGACCGCGAATCCTGCGGCGGCGCCAAGGAGGACGGAAGCTACGGTCGAACCAGTCGACGATTCCTCGTCGCGATAGCGGAAGCGAGACATTCGATAACCCTGTGGCGGAGATATTGGAGGCAACGATAGCTTACCAATTGTGGTACGGCGAGGCGCAAGAATGAGACCGCCAGCCTGCCATCCTTTGAGCGCTGGTCTGCCGAACTGCGCTTTTCAACGTTCTCCCTCGCGCATCGCAATTGCCGCAGGAACTGACACTTACGCTGCCCGACGGTGCGACGCGCGTCGTGGAAGCCGGAACCCGGCCGCTCGATGTCGTGCGCAGCATCGGCGAACGGCTGGCGCAGGCCGCGATCGCCGTGGAAGTGGCTGGGGAAATCCAGGACCTGATGACGCCCCTCCGTCACGGCGGAAGCTTCAAGGTCCTGACCGCGAAGGATCAGAAAGCCCTGGACGTCCTCCGGCACTCAGCCGCGCACATCCTGGCGACCGCGGTGCGCAGGCTCCGGCCCGCGGCAAAGATCGGGTTCGGTCCGTCGATCGACGACGGCTTCTACTACGACTTCGAGGTCGAGCGCCCGTTCACCCCCGAAGACCTCGAATTGTTCGAGAAGGAAATGGCGAAGGTCGTCCAGGAGAAATTCCCCTTCGTCCGCGAGGAGGTCTCACGCACTGAGGCGCAGCAACGCTTTCGCGACGACCCGCTCAAGCTCGAGCGGCTGAGTGAGCTTGGCGAAGACGAGGTGATCTCGACCTATACCGACGGCCCGTTCATCGATCTGTGTCGCGGGCCGCACGTTCCGGATACGTCATACCTGAAGCACTTCAAGCTCATGACGACCGCCGGTGCCTATTGGCGTGGCGACGAGCGCCGCCAGATGCTGCAGCGCATCTACGGCACCGCGTTCTTCAGGAAAGAGGACCTCGACGCGCACCTGCATCGCCTCGAGGAGGCGAAGCGTCGCGACCATCGCGTGGTAGGGAAGGCGCTGGACCTGTTCATGTTCCACCAGTTCTCGCCAGGCGCGGCGTTCTGGACGGAGCGCGGGACCATCGTGTTCAATGAGCTCACCGCGTTCGTGCGCGAGCGGCAGCGCGAGCATTTCCGCGAGATCAAGACGCCGCTGCTGTACAACGCCGGCTTGTGGGAGATTTCGGGGCACTGGGGCAAGTATCGCGAGAACATGTTCCTCATCCAGAACAAGGAGACTGGCGAACACGACTCGTCGCTCAAGCCGATGAACTGCCCGTCGCACTACCTGCTCTACCAGACGAAGAAGCACTCGTATCGCGAGCTGCCGCTGCGCTACGTGACGTTCGATGTCCTGCACCGCAATGAGCTCACCGGCGCATTGTCCGGGCTGACACGTGTGCGGCAATTCCAGCAGGACGATTGCCACGTGTTCCTCACGCAGGCGCAGATCCCCGAGGAAGTGAACTTCCTCATGCGGTTCATCCTGGACTACTACGCGGCGTTCGGCCTGAAGGCGTCGGTCAAGTTTGCAACGCGTCCCGAGACTCGTATCGGCTCTGACGAGCTGTGGGACCAGGCCGAGGACGCGCTGCGCCGCGCGCTCGAAGCCACGGGGCAGGAGTACGAGCTTAAGCCCGGCGACGGCGCCTTCTACGGTCCGAAGATCGACTTCGACGTCACCGATTCCATCGGCCGGTCCTGGCAGCTCGGGACCATCCAGCTGGACTACAACGCACCGGAGCGGTTCGACCTCAAGTACGTCGGTGAGGACAACGGCGAGCATCGCCCGGTGGTCATCCATCGGGCGGTGAGCGGCTCATTCGAGCGCTTCATCGCGATCTTGATCGAGCATTTCGCCGGCGCCTTTCCACTCTGGCTCTCGCCCGAGCAAGTTCGCGTCCTGCCCATCTCCGACGAGGTGCGCGGCTTCGCCGAATCACTGACCCAGCAGCTGAAAGCGGCAGGGTTGCGTGCGCATCTGGACGACCGTTCAGATACCCTGAACTATCGAATCCGGGAGGGCGAAGTCATGAAGGTTCCTTATATGGCCGTGGTCGGCAAGCGTGAGGCCGAGTCCAACCAGGTCGCGGTGCGGGTGCGCGGGGCGGGGAAGAAGCAGGAGATCGTGAGCGTGGACGAGTTTGTGCGCCGGCTGAGTGAGGAGGCGCGGAGCAGGGCACTGACGCCTTGAGGTGCTTCTCAGCTTGTCTGCTTCTCTCCGACAAGCCGACAAGCCGACAAGCCGACAAGCCGACAAGCCGACAAGCCGACAAGCCGACAAGCCGACAAGCCGACAAGCTTT
>DASPMP010000154.1:0-2889 GCA_035626995.1 Gemmatimonadaceae bacterium | reverse complement strand
GACTGGGTGGCGCCTGGCCGCGGGGCATCCTCGTTGGCACCGTCGTGGAAGAGGTCAAGGAGGCAGAGAGCTGGTCACGCACCTATATCCTGCGGCCTGCCGTGAATCCCGCGCATCTGACGTCAGTGATGATCCTGACCCCGCAGCGGCGCGCGCAGGGTGTGGGCAACCTCTGGGCGAACCCGACGTCCATCCAGGCCGCGACGCGCGCCGTCGTTGCCGGTGGCGATTCACTCGCCCGTGAGGCGGCGCGGCTGGAAGCTGCTGCTCGTCGAGCCGCACTGGATTCGACGTCGCGTCGGGCAGGACAGGACTCGGCAAGACGCTCGTCGATTGGCGACTCGCTTCGCGTCGCGCCGGACAGCGCGACGATGGACTCCATCCGCCGGGCGCGCACACGCATCATCGTGCCGCCACGTCCCGCGGCGGCGCCGGATACCACCCGACGCGACACCGCGAGGCCGGACACGACGCGTCCTCCGCCGGATACCCTCACGCTGAGGCCGCGGTGAACTGGGCCGGCGCGGTTCGGACCGCGATGGTCTGCCTCATCCTGATCGTCCTGCACTACACCCTTCGCCCGCTGCTGGCGTGGCGGGCGGCGATCGATTTCCTGCTGATCGCGCTCGTCTTCGGGGCGGTGCGCGCGCGTCCGGCTGGTGCCGCGGTGTATGGATTCCTGCTTGGGCTCGCTGCCGATTCACTCGGTGGTTCGTTCGGGGCGGGAGCGCTCGCCGGTACCCTCGTGGGGTTTGCGGCGTCCTGGCTGAAGGCGGTGTTCTTTGCCGACAACCTTGCGCTGAACGGGTTTTTCCTCTTCGTTGGGAAATGGGCGTTCGATCTGGTGTATCTGTTGATGGAACGTCGCATGCACGGCACTGAGCTGCTCATGCAGATCGTGGTGTGGTCGCCGATTGCCGCAGCAGTCACCGCGGTTGCAGGAGTCATCGCCATCACGCTGCTGCGCCCCATCATGGAGGTTCGCTCGGCATGAGTTTCCATCCGAACGACGTCGCGCGCCGGTCGCGAGCCGCGGGGATCATCGCCACCATCATGATCTTCCTGCTCACGAGCGCCTTCTTCCGCACGCAGATCCTCGGCAACAAGCAGTGGGTGCTGCAATCGGAGGAGAATCGCCTGCGCGAGGTGCCCATCGCGGCGCCGCGCGGGACGATCTACGACCGGAACGGGAAGGTCATCGCCGAGAATGTCGTCGGGTACACGGTGTCCGTGCTGACGCAGTCCGAGGATTCGTTGCGCGGGACGCTGCGCAAGCTGGCCGGTACCATTCCGATCACTCCGGGACAGATCGAGCTGGCCGTTCGGCGCTACCGCAAGGCTCCGACACGTCCCGCCGTCATCCTGAACGACGCGTCGTTCGACGTCGTCTCGGTGCTCGAGGAACATCGGGTGGACTTCCCGAGCCTCATCATCATGTCATCGCCGAAGCGTTTTTATCCGGACGGCGAGGCCGTGCAGCCCTTCGTCGGCTACGTGAATGAAATCAACGAGAAGGAGCTGACCGAGGAACGCTACGCGGCGTACAAGGCGGGGCAGCAGATCGGGAAGCAGGGGCTCGAGAAGCAGTACGAGGAGATCCTCCACGGCACCGAAGGCAGCCGGTACGTCGAAGTCGACGCGCGCGGGCGGATCGTGCGCGAGGAAGGGGCGCAGGAGCGCAAGCCGCAGCAGGCCGGATCTCTTCAGACCAACATAGACCTGGAGCTCCAGGTCTACATGGCCAGCGTGTTTGGCGACTCGCTGGCTGGTGGCGCGGTCGTCATGGATCCGGAAACCGGTGCGGTGCTCGGCCTGTATTCCGGCCCGAGCTACGACCCGAATCGCTTCATCGGCGGCATCCCGCAGTCGTACTGGGACTCATTGCGCGCAGATCCTGACGTGCCGCTGTACAACAAGGCGCTCCAGGGACGCTATCCGCCGGGCTCCACGTGGAAGCTGGCGACCGCAGTGCTCGGCCTCGAGACCAAGTCCGTGGACGCGGAAACCCGCATGCCGCAGTCGTGCAACGGCTATTACTACTTCGGCAACCGCGCGTGGCGTTGCTGGGAGCGCGGCGGACATGGCAGCCTGACGCTGACCGGTGCCATCGCGCGGTCGTGCAACGTGTACTTCTATCAGCTCGGCCTCCGCATCGGACTGCCGCGCCTGGTGGCCGGCGGAGTGAAGCTCGGGATGGCGAGCAAGACGGGGATCGACCTGCCTGAGGAGATCAAGCCGCAGTTCCCGGATCGGATGGCCTACTTCGATGAGCGTCATGGCCCGCGCGGCTGGACTGCCGGATCGAGCTCCCTGAATCTGTCGATTGGCCAGGGCGACAACTCGCAGACCATCCTGAACATGGCGCGGTTCTATGCCGCGCTGGCCACGAACGGGTATGCGCCAACGCCCACCATCGTGAAGCGCGCGCCGAAACGTGAGAAGATCCTCGACCTCACAACGGAGGAGTTCGACGCGCTGAAGAAGGGAATGGTCGGCGTGGTGTCGGCCGGCGGCACCGCTGCCAGCGCCGCGATTGCGGGGATTACGCTCGCCGGCAAGACCGGCACGGCGCAGACGGTCGCGCTGGGACGCGGCTCGGCGTGCGATCACGCGCTCTTCGTCGGGTTCGCGCCGGTAGAGAAACCGAAGATCGTCGTCGCGGTGATCCTCGAGTGTGGCGCGCACGGGTACGCCGCCGCTCGCGTCGCGTCGGCGATTGCAGGCAAGTACTTCGGCGTCGTGCCGAACTTCCTGGCGACGACCGGGGGCGACTGAGGTGATCTCGGCGCGGCGCATCACGATCGACTGGCCGCTCGTCCTCACGGCCCTGCTGCTCACCATCTACGGCTTGGCCGTCGTCTACTCGGCCGGGCAGACGGACATCCCGGG
>DASPMP010000153.1:0-15326 GCA_035626995.1 Gemmatimonadaceae bacterium | reverse complement strand
CGTGCTAGCCATGCTCACTGAATCCATCATTCCGGAATCGTTCGCCGAGGCACAGCCGTTCACCGGCCTGATCACCGTCGTCGGATTCCTCGTGGCGTTCCTGATCATCAAGGCGCCGGGCTAGGCGAGCGCGGTCGCCCTCGCGGCCTGGGACTCCCGGACTCCGCGGACCGAGACTGGTGCGGGAACCGTCTGGGCCAGGGGGATAGTGAGCGAGAAGGTGCTGCCCGAGCCCACGACACTTTCCACCCAGATTCGACCGCCCAGCGCGCTGACGATCTCCTTCGTGATGGACAACCCCAGCCCGACGCCGCGACGGTCATGCTGGTTCGCCTGCCAGAAGGTGTCGAAGAGGTGGGCGTGGTGATCCGGAGGAATGCCGGGTCCATCATCGGAGACGCTGAACACCGCTTCACCGTCCACGCGTTTCACGGAGAGGAGCACCGCGCCACCGGGTCTGGTGAACTTGATGGCATTGCCCGCGAGATTCTCCAGCACCTGGAGCAACCGTCCTTCATCGGCCCGCACGAAGCATTCGTCATCGGGCGCCGCACAGCCGAGCGTGATGCGCCGTTCGGTGGCGGACGGCCGCAGCGTCTCCTCCACCTCGCGAATCGCCCGCGCCGCATCAACCGCTGTGATCTCGAGCGACAGGCGCCCGGCCTGTAGTCGCGTGGCATCGAGCAGATCGCCGATCAGGCGGTTCATGCGGCGGACCGCGCGCTGCATGATCTCCGCGGTCTTCTGGCGTTGTGCGGCGGGGAAGTCCATGTCGACCAGAATGCTGCTGCTGGACGAGATGAGATTAAGTGGATTCCGGAGATCGTGCGCGACGATGCCAAGGACGTCGGCGCGCGCCTGGGCCAGCAGCTCCGCGCCGTGCCGGGCCATGCGCTCCACGTCGTAGCTCCGGGCCCGCGCGAGTGCGGCCGCGGCTGCCTGTGCGAGCAGCAGGGTGAAGGCACGCCGGACCGCTCCGAATGCGTGTGCATCCGCGAAGACCAGCACCAGCGCGCCCACCGTTTCACCGCCGTGCTGTAGCGGGATGGCCACCGACGTCGCGGGCGTGCTGATACCGATGTTGCGATAGATCGCGGGAAAGCGCGCGTGATGCTCTTCGGGAGAGTTCAGCCACAGCGGTTCCCCAGCCTTCATGGCCGCGCTGATGGGATCGTCTCCAGGAGTGAGGGCTAACAGGCGCGCCCGCGTCTGCGGGTCGTACCCGTGGGCGCGAATCATCTCGAATCGATCATGATCGACACGCGCGAGCACGCCACGCGCGGCGCCGAGAACGTCCACTCCCTTTCCCAGGGCAACGTCGGCGACTTCATCCTCGGTCTTCGCCTGTGACAGCGACGCAGTCAGCTCCTGCAGCTGCATGGCATGAGACGCCAGCTCTTCGGCGGCGCGGAGTGCGTCTGCCAGTGATCGCTCCCGGTCGTCCATCGTCTATACCCCTTGTGCGGGTGGTCGCGAGAACAGATGGGCGCGTGGGCACCGCGAGACCATCCTACCTTCGTCTTGGGACCATCATATCGACACCATCGTATCGGCCGACGCCCACCGCACGGGCCGGTCGACCCTGGTTGGCACGCCGATCCCGATCACCGACGCCAACGAACTACGGCTACGGTATCATCGCGGGACCATACCTTGGCCGTCCTTTCGTCGGACACAACGGCAGGTCGTGGGGCCAGTGCACCGAATTCGGAGAACTGCGAGACACGCCCTACACGATCGTCGTTTTCTCCAACGTGAAGATGGACTGGTGCAGACCGGTGACAGAGAAAATCCTGCGAGTGCTGCGTCCGACCGTTGGGTAATGGAGCCAGGGGTTGTGCACGCAAGCCCCACAGTGCAAAGGACCCACCAGGAATCCGAGGATGCAGGAATACAAGAATCCACCAATACCTATTCCTGCATTCCTGAATTCTCGGATTCCTCTTGGTGCTTGAACTGTGGAGCCTGAGGCGATGCGGGGCGGGCCTGTGCGTAGAACCGGGGTTCCGGCCCAAAGTGGAGCAACAGGCCAATTGGGAGAGAGCTGGCCTTGAGGTAGTTATAGACCTGCCGAGGCGCCTCCGGGGAAAGGCGGTGCGTGGACTTGATCTCCACCACAAGCACACCGTCCACAATCATGTCCAACCGCTGGATGCCTAGCTCTTCTCCCTTATAGAGGATGCGCACTCCGACCTCGCGCCCTACTTCGTGGCCCCGGGAACGAAGCTCGCGCTCCATTGCCCTGACATAGATGTGTTCCAGGAACCGTAGCCCAACGTGTTGTAGACCTCATAGAACGCACCGATCACAGAGTGCGTGAGGTCCGGCTCGATCAGCGATTTCGTCGTCATGACCTACGATTGCGCGGGCGCGTCATCGACGCGTCATCGGGGGCCAGGGTTTTGCAGGCAGGCCCCACAGTTCAAAAAGGGCAACAGGAATCCGAGGATGCAGGAATGCCGGAATACTCCCAGAGAACACGGATTCCTGTATTCCTGAATTCTCGGATTCCTCTTGTTGCTTGCACTGTCGAACCGGGGTTCCGGGTTCATTGGATATGAATGACCCGGACGTGTAGGATTACCGCATGCGCCGAATCCTCCCAGCCCTCGTTCTCGCATGCGTCACCGCGTGCGCCCGTCAGCCTGACACCACCCCCGATCCACGCACCGACCCACGTGTCGGATTGAAGCCCGGCATGGCAGACGCCGGCGTCGCCGCGGGGAACGCGAAGTTGCTGGCCAACGTCCCTCGGCCGCCGCGATTCGACGAGTCCATCAACTCCGACATCGCGTTCCTCGGCAACTACGCGCTGCAGGGGAACTACAACGGCATCCTGGTCTACGACATCAGCACGCCGTCGAATCCACAGCTCCTGACGTCGTTCTACTGCCCGGCATCGCAGAACGACGTCTCCGTGTATCGCAACCTGCTCTTCGTCTCCAGCGAGGCGACAAGCGGCCGGCTCGACTGCCAGGGAGGCGGCGTTCGCGACACGGTGAGCGCGCAGCGCATGCGCGGCGTCCGCATCTTCGACATCAGCGACATCCGGAACCCGAAGCTCGTGTCGCAGGTGCAGACGTGCCGAGGGTCGCATACGCACACGGTCCTGGAAGACCCGAAGGACAGGGACAACGTCTACATCTATGTCTCGGGGTCCGCGGGGATCCGCTCTCCCAACGAGCTGCCCGGCTGCATCCGCGACGCGAACGACCCGAACTCGGCGCTCTTCCGCATCGAAGTGATCAAGGTGCCGCTCGCGAATCCGGCGCAGGCGGCCATCGTGAGCTCGCCGCGCTTCTTCGAGGGGCTGGCGGAGCCGCCGGAACATGGGCCGGCACCCGCCGACCTCGAGGCGGAGCGCCGCCGAGTCGACTCGCTCAAGCGCGTCGGCGGGTTCGTCTATCTGCGCAACGGTGTCGAGACGGCGGCGTTCGGCGGCGTCGTCCGCAACGCGCTCGACAGCATCGTGAAGGCGCGCGGGGGCAGCGGCATCGCGCAGGTGACGAGCGCCGACAGCGCGCAGTTGCGGCGCGATCTCCAGCGCCTGATGGACGCGCGCAATGCAGCGATGGCCGCAGCCGTGGCCGCGCGCCCGAATCCCATGGCGAACCGCGGGCCGACGCAGTGCCATGACATCACCGTGTATCCGGCGATCGGGCTCGCCGGCGGTGCGTGCGAGGGGTACGGCTTCCTCCTGGACATCAGCGATCCCGTGAACCCGCGACGCGTGGACCAGGTGGCCGACTCGAACTTCTCGTACTGGCACTCGGCGACCTTCAACAACGATGGCAGCAAGATCCTGTTCAGCGACGAATGGGGCGGCGGCAACGCCGCGAAATGCCGCGCGACCGACCCGAAGGAGTGGGGCGCCAACGCACTGTTCACCATCGAGAACAGGAAGATGGTGTTCAAGAGCTACTACAAGCTGCCGGCGGTGCAGGCCGCAAACGAGATCTGCGTGGCGCACAACGGGTCGCTCGTTCCGATTCCCGGCCGCGACGTGATGGTGCAGGCCTGGTACGAGGGCGGCGTCTCCGTCTTCGACTGGACGGATGCTGCGAATCCGAAGGAGATCGCGTATTTCGATCGCGGGCCGGCCGACTCGACGCGCTTTGGCGACGGCGGACCATGGTCCACGTACTGGTACAACGGCGCGATCTACAGCTCCGAGATCGGGCGCGGGCTGGACGTCCTCGACCTGCTGCCGAGCGAGCACCTGACGCAGAACGAGATCGACGCGGCGAAGACCGTGCGTCTCCCGTTCTTCAATGCGCAGGGGCAGCCAAAGTTCACCTGGCCGCCCAGCTTCCCCTTGGCGCGTGCATATGTCGACCAGCTGGAACGGTCGAGGTGCATGAATGCGGCACGCATCGCCCAGCTGCGTTCAGGGCTCGCTGCGGGCGAAGCTAGCGCCGGTGTGCAACGCCGCGACGCGCTGCTGAAGGTGGCGTCGGACGCCGAAGGATCGGCCAGTGCGTGCGGTCCGAAGATCGGCACGCTCGCGACGACGGCACGGGAGCTGGCAGGCCTGCAACCGTAATCGCGCATCAGGAGCTCGTAGCCCGCTTGTCGCCCGAACTTCCCAAGCTCCACAGTTCTAAGGAAACGGCAGGAATGCTAGGATGCAGGAATACAGGAATAACTACAGCACTATTCCCGTATTCCTGTATTCTCTGATTCCTCCTGCTACTTGAACTGTGGAGCCGACGTCTTCAGTCACGCTGCAGGACCTCGGACGAACTCGACGGAATCACTCCAGGCACTTGATCTTCACGTCGAGGCGCTGGTTGTGCTCGCGACGCATGTTGATGTAGCCACCGCCCGGTCGTCGTGCCCACACACCGCCGGAACCCTGAGGAAGTTCGAATGTGCGCGTCTCGCCAACCCGCACATAGCCCAGAAGCTGTTCGCGGCGTGTGCGTGAGGCAGTCATGATTTCGACGTCCATGCCGAGGTGGTTGGACACGTCGACCGCGTAGACATCGCACACCAGCTGGGGTTTCCGGGGCTTTGGAGTCGAGCTGCACCCCGTGGCGAGGAGGATCCAGAGGGCAAGCAGTGGCTTCATGCGTGATGGGTAGGTTTTGATAGCTGGCGGGAGTGACGCGACCGTACGAGCGCTGTTGACGCCGTGACCCGAGGAGCCAAGCCTCAACAGTAAAGGGAACCAGCAGGAATGCGAGGAATGCTGGAATACAGGAATACTACGGCACTATTCCCGTATTCCTGTATTCTCTGATTCTCCTGGTACTTGAACTGTGGAGCCGGAAAGCGCGTCGCCCACCAAGACGCAACCTCAGGCAGGGGGCCGCACCGCCCGGACCGCACCGGGGTGCGGGGACGGCGGTGTCGGTGTGCGTGAGCGATCGGCGAGAACCCTGGCCCGCAAGTCTCCCTCGAACCGGGTGCGGTCGTCCACTGCAAACCCCACGCGTCTCACATTCCGGTTCCCCAGCCCGTATGGTTTCGTGACCAGCTGTGGCTCGCGGAGCTCCACGATGAACTGCGGGTCGCCGATAGCGGCCACGCGCAGGTAATCCGCCGCTTTCACTTCAGCGCGCCGTGGCGTCGTGATCTCGGCGATCTGTGAGTAAGAAATCCGCACATCCCACAGCAATCCCATTCGGACGTGCAGCGTTTCCTCAGAGAGCAGTACCGGCCGCAGGCGCACCGAGCGCATGAAGCCGAGAAGCCAGACGATGCCGTAGATGCTCAGGACGAGGAGGACCGTCGCGGCAATCGGGTGCAAGCGATACAGCAACAGGTGGACGACGGTGACCTCGACGAGCGAAATCGCCAACGCGGCAACGAGCACCGCCTGAAGACCTGAGCGCCGGTGATAGGTGAACACGGCGGCGCGCCCGCCGGCATCCGCGACTCGCGCCCACGGCACCAGCGCGTAGTACAGTATGGCCACCTCGTATGCGACTACGTCCGGAGCTGCCCGGCTGGGGAGGGCATCCCGCAATGTGCAACGCAGCAGCGCGAGCACGTCCCCCTCATCGCTGGTGCCAACAGCCCTCTGGGCGCACAGGCGGTACTTGCCAGCGATTCGGACAGACATGGTCGTGGCAACCGCTACCGCGCCGGCAGCCCAGATTGCCGCGACGAGCGGTATCACGCCTCGCCCACCATGCGCTCTCCCGCGAGCCGCGCCCGGAAGCTGTCGCGATAGCCGCGACTCAGCGTGAGCCGGGTTCCCGTCGCCAGCGTCACCACGTACTCACCGGCCGCGAGCGGCGTAAGCGACTTCACGCGCGTGAGGTTGACGATCGCCGAGCGATGCGCGCGCGCGAAACGCGCCGGGTCGAGCTTCACCTCCAGCGCCTTCAGGGAATCGCGGACCATGTATCGACCGGTGCGTGCGTGCACCTTCACGTAATTGTCCGCCGCCTCGATCCAGTCGATGTCGTCCACCAGCACCACGGACAGCGCGCCGTCCTGCTTCAGCAGCAGCCGGTCGGCGTAACGACGCTCGCGCTGGAGGCTGGCCAGCAGCGCGGCGACCCGGTCGTCGCCGGACCGCAGCCGCTCGCGCGCGCGCGCCAGGGCGGTCCCAAACCGCTCGGCGTCGAACGGCTTGAGCAGGTAATCCACGGCATTCACGTCGAACGCCCGCAAGGCGTATTCGTCGTACGCGGTCACGAACACGACCGCCGGCCGCTCATCGGCTGAAAGTTCCTCCAGCACCGCGAGCCCATCCAGCCCGGGCATCTGGACATCGAGGAACACGAGGGCAGGGGACAGGGTGCGGATCTGCTCCAGGGCCTCGATGCCATTGCGCGCTTCTCCCACGACATCCACATCGCCGTCGCGCTGGAGCAGGGTGCGAATGCCCTCACGCACGAGGGGCTCGTCGTCCACGATCAGGACGCGAAGATCAGCCACCGACAGCCTCGCGCCATGGAAGCTCGATGCGCGCAACGCAGCCGCCCTCCGGCCCGCGCGTCAGGCGCAGCGATTGCCGATCGCCGTACAACCGTTGCAACCGGGTTCGAACCGTGGTCAATCCCACCCGGTCGGTGACGTCCCCCGCCGGGCCGGAGCCGGTGTCGATGACCAGCAGGACGAGCATGTCGCCCTCACGCCGGGCGCGAACGGTGACGACGCCGGCGCCGGTGTCGCGGCCGATGCCATGCTTGATTGCGTTCTCGGCGAGCGGCTGCAGCACGAGATCGGGAACCATCGCCGAGTGCAGCTCGGGAGGAACGTCGATGTCCAGGGTGAGCCGGTCGCGAAAACGCACGCGCTCGATGTCCAGGTACAGCGTGAGCACCTCGAGCTCCGAGCGCAGCGGTACTTCGGTGACGGCGGCACGCGCAAGAGTGTGTCGCAGCAGGTCTCCCAGGCGGGTGATCACCCGCGCGGCCGTGGCGGGCTCGCGCTCGATGAGGACGTTCACAGCGTGCAGCGTGTTGAAGAGGAAATGCGGCTGCACCTGCATCTTGATGGCGTGTACCTGTGCATCGGCCAGGTCGCGTGCCAGCTGCGCGCCACGCACGCCCTCCGCGCGCAGCCTCCGTTGCGATTCCATCGTCCAGGCCACGGCGACCACCGCCGCATACGTGATGAGCCCGGAGAGGATGCGCGTAAGGATCGCGAGCGCTGTGAGGAGCAGCGCCGGCGGACGCTCGGCGGGCGGGCGTTCCGCCACGATATTGTCGGCGACGAGCATCATCTGCGCATGGATCCCCTCCACGACGATGATGGCCAGCACGGCCAGCCCCGTATGGATGAGCAGCGTGCGCACGAGCCGCTCGCGCTGCAGCGGCCAGCGCCGCGCCGCGGCAAAGATCAGGGGTGTGACGGGCGCCCACAGCATCCAGCGGGGAAACTGCAGGATCGCGTAGATCCACTCGCGGCCGAGCAGCCCGCGTGAGGCAAACGTCGCCGCTTGCTGCAAAGTGGCGATGGTGGCGGGCACCGCCCAGACGAGCGGCGCCACGATCCACCAGTTGACGCGCCGCGCGGTCGCGTCTTCAGGAATACTCAGGGAACTCCGGTGAACTTCGGGAGTGCGCTCCAATCGGTGAGCCCCACGTGCATGGCGGCGAACCGCTCCGGTGAGAACGCCGCGCGTCGCACCGCCGCCGCGACCTCGCGAGCATACGTGGCGCTGAAGCTGCCAGGACCACCGCCCTGAATGTAGTCGCCGGCATAGAGGAAGCGCTCGTTCGGTAGGAAGACCATGAGCCCGCCCTCGCTACCCACGCCGTCGATCGGACGAACTTCCAGCCGACCGCCGGCGAGTGACAGCGCGCCTTCCACCGCGCGAAAGCGGAGTGCACCGGCGCTCGTGCGTCGCTGCTCGAGGAGATCCGGCGCCAGCGTCCACTTGCGGTTCACGACCGTCGTGAGAAAGTCGCGCGATGCCCGGTGCGACACGACGGTAGCGCCCTGTGCCACCCAGTACCGCACCCCCGAGATGTGCGGCCAGGCGAGATCGGTCACCACCAGCACCACCGGATGCCTTCCAGGGAACAACTTGCCGATCCACGCGGAGTCCTGCGCGGCCCGCTGCTGATCGGTCTGTGCGTCAAGAATGAAGACGGTGTCCCGTTGCAGCGTGATCACGTTGGTGTACGCGCGTGTCACGAGCAGGAACGTGTTCGCCGACGCCCGCACCGTATCGGGGCCAGTCATCGGAGGTACTGGCGGGCGCACAGCATTGTCCGGGATGGCCATCATGCCAGCGCTATCGCGTGACACCGCGGCATACCCCTCGAACGTGCGCTGGTCATCCACCTCGCCATCCACCATCCGAAACGCGAACTGCGGAGCCAGCGCACTGGAGCCCTTCACCGGCGTCCAGATGGACCAGAGATATTCCACGAGCACGTCGCCCCAGAGTGTGTGTGGCTCGCGGCGCTCGAGCTTGATGGGCACGCCGGTCTTCGGATCGACGAACAGCCGCTCCGTTCCAGTCGCGGTGCTGCGCGTGAGCACCGTGCGCCAGTAGTCGCGGTACATGCATTCGCCGGTGACTTGCGCATCGGTCGTGCGCCAGTCGGCCAGCACTGCCCAGGGGTCCAGGGCACGCTCGTCGATCACCGAGCTGTTGGTCGCCGGCATGAGCATCACTCCCCTGGGGGTGATCGCGACGCGCCGGGCGCTGTCGGCCAGGTAGGACATGGTCTGCGGCCCGAACGCGCGCTCGACGCGAATGGTGCCGCCCTGCCAGTCCATCGCGACTTTCGCATCCCACCCCATCCATAGATAGGGCGGGTACATGCGGTCGGACTGGAACTTCATGTTGAAGACGTGCTTCGCGGACGACATGCGTACCTGCGTTTCCATCTTGTCCAGGCCGAGTGCGGCGACGGACCGCTGGACCAGCGCGCGTGCGTCACGCTGTGTGGTAGGGCGGCATTGTTCTGAAAGCAGCGGCTGGCTGACGACCAGCAGTGCAGTGGCAAGCAGGGACACCTGGGCTCCTGTGTTGGGTGACACAGGATGTTCCCGGTGCGCGCCGGCGCCAACGAATTAGTGGCTAGCCGCGGAATTGCGGGGTGACTGGTGCGCCCAAAACTGCTTGACAGGCCACGGTCCCGGATGAATAGTGTACTATCTCACCATAGCACCTGGGAGGACCCTCCTTTCCCGGGTTGCTGCTCGCCCA
This sequence comes from Gemmatimonadaceae bacterium, assembly GCA_035626995.1. Classification (GTDB taxonomy): domain Bacteria; phylum Gemmatimonadota; class Gemmatimonadetes; order Gemmatimonadales; family Gemmatimonadaceae; genus DASPMP01. The sequence continues at coordinate 5,704 of DASPMP010000153.1, read as the reverse complement.
TTCACGCCGGAACCCCTCCATGAAGCACGGCACCGCGCTGGCGGTCACCTCGGTGATCTCGATCGTCCTGCTCATCCTCCACCTGTCCGGCGACGTCATCTACGGTATGGACACGGCCGGCCCGGGGATGCTCTTCGCCATCGCCGTCCTGGTGCTCCTGCTCTACGCCGCGCTCGCGCTGCGCGACCGGAAATCGGGCTACATCATCCTTTTCCTCGGCGCGCTCGCAGCTATTGGCATGCCGGTGCTGCACATGGCGATCTTCACACTGCGGCCCACCTTCGCGCAGCGCCCAGGCGCGTTCTTCTTCATCGCGACACTCCTGGCGCTCGGCGTTTCCGGCGGCGTCGCAGCGATCCTGGCCATTCAGGGGCTGGTCAGCTTGCGCCGGGCCAGGTCATGAGGTCATGAAAGCCTTCACCTACCTCCATATCCTGGGCGCGATCATCGCCCTCGCTGCGGGCTATGCCGCGCTCCTGGCCCCGAAGGGGAAGTGGCTGCACCGCAACGCCGGCCTCCTCTTCGTCTACGCCATGGTCGCCATGGGCGTCGGCGCCGCGGTCGCCGGATCTGCGCACGAGCGCGAGTCGTGGAGTGGCGGCATCACCGCCGCCTACTTTGCCATCACCGCGGCGACGGCCGTACGGCGCCGGCCGCACGAGAGCAATCTCCTGTTCGACGGCACCCTGCTGCTGATTCCTATCGGGTTCGGTGTGTGGCGGCTGATCGCAGGTGTCCAGGTCATGTTCATGCCGGGTGGCAAGACTCCCGAAGGTGTCCCCGCGCTCATGGTGCTGCTGAGTGCTGTGCTGCTCCTCTTCGCCGCGGCGGGAGACATTCACGTACTTCGACACGGTCCGCTCACCGGAACCCCGAGGCTGAAGCGACACCTCTGGCGCATGGGCTACGCCATGTTCTCTGCGACCGGTGCCTTCTTCATCGGGCAGCCGCGCTTCGTCCCCGCACTGCTCAGCGGCGGACTGACGCGCGTGATCCTGGCCGTGCTGCCACTAATCGTGATGTTCTACTGGCTCGCGCGGGCAGGAAGGCACCGCACTCGCGCTGCATCAGAGACGCCTCGCGCATACTATTGGGGAAACGTGCACTCGAGGAGCTGACGCAGTGACCACCTGGAAGGACGACCAGCCCATCTATCGCCAGCTGCGCGATCGTGTGGTCGCCATGATCCTGGAGCACGCGCTCGCCGAGGGCGATCCGCTGCCGTCGGCGCGCACGGTATCGGCCGAGTATCGCATCAACCACCTCACGGTGCTGAAGGCGTATCAGGAGCTGGCGGAGGAGGGGCTGGTCGAGAACCGGCGCGGTGTGGGCCTGTTCGTGAATCCCGGCGCGCGCCAGCGGTTGATGCGCGCCGAACGCAAGCGCTTCCTCGAGGAGGAGTGGCCGCGCATCCGCGCCACGATCCAGCGCCTTGAGCTGAGCCCCGAGGAGCTGCTTCGCATCAAGGCCGAGTCGACGCGCGCGAAGGCACGGGCCCGCTGACATCGTGAGCTGCGTGACGGCGCGGGGGGTCCGCAGGACGATCGCCGGCCACGACGCACTGGCCGGCGTGGACCTCAGCATCGGGGACGGGCGCGTCGTTGGAATCATCGGACCGAATGGTGCCGGGAAGACGACGCTGCTCCAGGCGATGGTCGGCCTCGTCCCGGTCGACGGCGAGCTGCGCGTGCTGGGACAGGAACCCTGGCGGCATCGCCAGCAGTTGCTGCGGCATGTGAGCTACGTGGCAGACGTCTCCATCATGCCGCGATGGCTGCGCGTCTCATCGGCCGTGGATTACTACGCCGGTGTGCATCCCGCATTTGACCGCGCGGTCACGCATGAGCTGCTCGCACGCGCCGACATCGAGCCGCGCACGCGGGTCGGCGCGCTGTCGAAAGGACAGGCCGCGCAGGTGCAGCTCTCGCTCGCCATGGGAGTCGATGCGCAGCTCCTGGTGCTCGACGAGCCGACCCTCGGACTGGATATCCTGTACCGCAAGCGCTTCTTCGACATGCTGCTCACCCGCTTCGCCGAGCAGCGGCAGACCGTCGTGATCGCGACGCACGAGGTTGACGAGATCCAGCACGTCCTCACGGACCTGGTATTCATGCATGCGGGTCGTATCGTCTTCAGCTGCACGACCGAGGAATACGAGGAGCGGTTCGTCGAGGTACACGTCCATCCGGAGCACGTGGAAATCGCGCGTGCGATGGGTCCCATGCACGAGCGGCCGACGCTGGCGGGGCGCGTGATGCTCTTCGACAATGCTGACCGGTCGCGTCTCAGCCTGCTCGGCGACCTGCACAGGCCGAGCATCGCGACCGTCTTTGCCGCTGTGGTAGGTGAGAGCGGGGAAGCGGCGTGACGAGCCTCATATGGTCGGTGCGGCGCGAGCTCTGGGAGCATCGCTGGGTATACCTGGTGCCAGTGCTCCTCGGCGGAACACTCATCGCCACCGGCGCCGCAATCAGTGGCATGAACACATCGGGATTCGCCGCCGCGACGAATCCGATGTCGCCCCGCATCGCGAGGAATCTCTCGCTGGGGCTGGACACCACGACGCGCATGATGTTCGCCACGACGGTGATCGTGGCGATGGTGTACTGCGCTGAAGCACTGCAGTCGGAGCGCCACGACGGCAGCATTGTTTTCTGGAAGTCGCTGCCGGTGGGGGACGCAACCGCGGTCGCCGCGAAGGCCGCCATCCCGCTTGTGTTCCTGCCGATGCTGGGGCTGGCGATGGTGCTGCTCTGCCAGCTCGTTGCGCAAGCGACATTCGCCGGCACCGGCGGTCGTTTCAGCTCGTCGCTCGGCACACCGATGGCCGCGGTCACGGAGGCTGTGGTGGGAACGCTCTGGATCGCTCCGGTCTATGCATGGATACTGCTCGTATCGTCGTTGGCGCGTCGGGCGGTGCTGCTGATCGCGTTCCTCCCGTTGTTGCTCGTCAGCATGATCGAGCGCCTGTCGGCCAGCAGCAGCGGCATCGGGCTGAGCCTGTTGCAGCGCGGCGTCGGGCGGTATTGGCCGCGCGGACATCTTGATCTCGTGGGCGGAGTCGACGGGCTGCGGGCCGCACCCGCCACGTTGCTCGTACGATCCCCTTCGCTTTGGATCGGGGTCATTGCAGCCGCGCTGCTCCTGGTCGCCGCGGTGCGCGCGCGGCGATCGGCGTAACCCTGAGTACGCGAGGTGGAAGCCCTTCGCCGCGCGTTTCACAGTAAAAAAGAACCAGCAGGAATGCGACGATGCTGGAATACAGGAATAACTACAGCACTATTCCCGTATTCCTGTATTCCCGGATTCCTCTGGTGATTGAACTGTGGAGCCTTGGATACTGGGACTCGACAGGCTCCGGGATGGCGCGCGCTACCTCCGCAGTGAAACCCGGCGCCAGCGCTCCGTAGGGAGAACGAATCCCAGCACGGCGCCGAACGCCGCCCCCCACTTGGCACCTTCCCCAGCGGCGCGCCAGGTGGTCCTGTAGTTCGGCCATTCGCTGCTTCCCGGATCGTTCTCGATCGCGGCGCTGATCGCGCCGGCAATTGCGAACCCGGCGGCGCGCTCGAACGCGCTGGCGACTCGCGACGTGCCGCGGCTGATGTCGAGGCGCCGGATGTCCGCCCGTGCGACCGAAAGGCTTCCGCTGGCACCTGGTACGACGAGGCGAAGGGTGTCGCTGACGACATCGCCGACCGTCGCGCGCAGGCGCTGCCGGTGCCAGGGCGAGTCCTCCTGCTGCAGCTGCGCCTCCGGAAGCCAGACGCGCACGCGGACGCCTGGTTGAACGCGCTCGGGAAACTGTGCGGCCGCTGGCACGGCGCTGACGACCAGCATTGCCGCGGTGAAAACGAGCTGTCTCATGTCAGGAACCCGGTAGGAGTCACGCGATTTGCTTCGCGATATTGGATTCCAATACGAGCGCGCGGAATGCAAAGTTTCATCACGTTCGGTCCCACAGTTCAAATGGGCAGCAGGCATGCGAGGATGCAGGAATACAGGAATAAACTACAGCACTATTCCCGTATTCCTGTATTCTCTGATTCTCCTGGTACTTGAACTGTGGGGCCTGGGACGTGCCCGGCGAACCGTCGGTAAACCGCTATTTCGGCATCGCGGCCATGCACTCGATCTCCACGATGGCCGCGGAGGATACCAGGGCCGCAACGACCACCGTCGAGCGAGCCGGGGGATCCTTGGGGAAGAATTCGCGGTAGACGCGGTTCATTCCCTGGAAATCGGAGGCGCGTGTGAGGAACACGGTGCACTTCACGACGTTCGCCATGGTGGTGCCCCCGGCCTCGAGCACCGTTTTGGTGTTCTCCAACGCCAGGCGCGTCTGCCCCTCGATGGTGCTGTCGGGGGCAGACCGGCTCAGCCCCAGCTGTCCAGATGCATACAGCATGTCGCCGACGCGGATACCGGCGGAGAGATTCGGGCTGGCATTTTGTCCTGCGGGAGTGACGACGGTCTTCACGGGAGCCTGGGCGCCGAGCGGCGCGGCAAGAACGAGTGCGCCGGCGGTGAATCGGAGAAACGTGCGCAGAGATGTTGGCATGGCAGTGGTTGGGTGAGGAGCGGCCTCAAAGCTGGCATCCGTCACCGTGCCGGTCCAGTGACGCTACCGGATACGCGCGCGCGTCCATCGCAACCACACAATTGTCGCGTTTCGTCACCTCCAGGCTCGTACTGTACCAACCAACTTCCGGGCAATGCACGCCTGCCGTAAACTTGCCATGCTTCGGATCACCCACTCCGCACCGCATTCAGCTCCCATACTCTATCCTGGCAATGCGACGCCTTCTTCTGATGGCCATGCTGTCGGCTGGCATTGCGTGTGGCGACGGAACAGGTCCTGGGGGCCGCACGATTCGTGGTGTGGTGTCCTTATCCACGGTGTGGGGACTGCCGCTGCCGAACGACGGTGTCCAGGTCCGCATCGGCACCAGTGACCTGGTTGCGGAGACGGGCGACGACGGACAGTGGGAAATCGCGAACGTGCCGCTGGGAACGCACGACGTGCATTTCTCGAAGCCTGGCTTCGGTCCGATGCGCGTGCCAGGCGTGCGAATGTCACTGGGGACCGTAACGCTCGAGGACACGACATATCTTGCCGAGACTCCAGCCCATTCGGCCGTCATCGATAGCATCACGATCTCGACGCGTTTCGGGCCACCGGCTGTCCTGGTGTGGGGGAAGATCACGGCAACACCGCCGGACGATGCCGTCGCCGCCGCGACCGTGGTGTACGAAGGGACATCCCCAAGCGTCGGGCCACTGGAAAATACCTTCTCGGGCGCCGCGATCTCTTCGGCGATAGTGAACGGAAACACTGGCGAGCGGAGCCCGCCAGACGCGGAGTTCGTGAACCTCGTCCTTCTCGAGGAGGTGCAGAAGCGCCACGCGCCGGGTTCGGTGATCTACTATGCCGTATACGCTTCTTCCAGCAGTTGTAGCTGCTACGTCGAGCCGGGATCAGGACAGCTGATTTTCACGAACGTCGGGCCGCGCGGCTCAGTAGCGTCGATCATCATTCCTTGATTTCGCGGCGCGCCCATTGGACTTGATGCCGCGCGCATGTCCCGTCCTCTGCGCTGCATCAGCGGGACGTATCTAGCGCATTCGCGTGACCATCCAGCGCAGCGGCACGGAGCCCGTCAGGCGATACGTGGCACCCGCGCCGTCGTCCACGACGCGAAAG
>DASPMP010000152.1:0-39671 GCA_035626995.1 Gemmatimonadaceae bacterium | reverse complement strand
CGCATCGGCAGGCGGTGCTGCATGACGTGAGCACCGGAGAGACGTACACGCCGCTGGCAAATCTCGCGCAGGCGAAGGCGGCATTCGAGATTTATAACAGCCCGCTATCCGAGACGGCGGTGATGGCGTTCGAGTACGGGTTCAGCACGGCCGCGCCCGGTGAGCTCGTGCTGTGGGAGGCGCAGTTCGGCGACTTTGCGAACGTCGCGCAGCCGATCATCGACCAGTTCCTCATGTCGGACCGTGCGAAATGGGGGCAGGATTCGTCGATCGTGCTCCTGCTGCCGCATGGGTATGAAGGACAGGGCCCCGAGCATTCCAGTGCGCGCCTCGAGCGCTTCCTCCAGCTCTGCGCCGAAGGGAATGCGGTCGTCGCGTATCCGTCGACCCCGGCGCAGTATTTCCACATTCTTCGCCGACAAGGGCATTCGAAGATCCGCCGGCCGCTCGTGCTGATGCAGCCGAAATCGCTCCTGCGGCTGCCCGAAGCCGCCTCCCGGCTCGAGGATCTCAGCGGCGCATCCTTCCGCCCGGTCATCGACGATGCGGCCATGGAAGGTCAGCGCGACGCCGTGCGCCGTCTCGTATTCTGCTCGGGCAAGATCTATTACGACCTCATGGCCGGTCGCGGCGAGCGTGAAATGGCGGGGGCCATGAATGGCGTCGCTCTGGCGCGCGTCGAAGAGATGTACCCATGGCCGCATGAAGCCGTGGCAGCGGTCGTGGACCAGTATCCCAACATCGAGGAAGTGGTGTGGGCGCAGGAAGAGCCGAAGAACATGGGCGGATGGACGTACGTGTCACCGCGGCTCCGCACGTCAACCGGAAACCAACTGACGGTCCGCTATGTGGGCCGCCCCGAGCGCGCGAGTCCTGCGGAGGGGTATCACAAGGCGCATACCGTTGAGCAGGAGCGCATCGTGTCGGAGGTGCTGACGCTTCCGCAGCCGGCAAAGCGGAGAGCGAAGGTCTGACGTCGGGGCGCGGACGTCCCCGGCGAGCGGGCATGTCGTGCGCCAGCGCCGCGCGGGCAATGCTCGTGCTGCTTGCGGTGTCCGGAGGCGTGCGTGGCGCAGGCGCTCAGGATGTCAACGCGGTCGCGCTCGGCGACGCCATTGCTGGTCTTGGCGTGACGAGCAGAGTGATGCTGATTGGCGCGCACCCGGACGACGAGGATACGAATCTCATCGCGTGGTTGTCGCGCGCGCGACACGTAAGCACAGCCTACCTCTCGCTGACCCGGGGCGACGGGGGGCAGAACATCATAGGCGACGAGCTGGGCGAGGCGCTCGGCGTGCTTCGCACCGAAGAACTGCTCGCCGCGCGGCGCGTGGACGGCGCACTGCAGTACTTCACGAGGGCGTACGATTTCGGATTTTCGAAGGACACCGGGGACACCTTCGCACACTGGCCGCGCGATACGATCCTGGGCGACGTGATCCGGGTAGTCCGCGCCTTCCGGCCACATGTGATCGTCGGAGTATTCTCGGGAACTCCCCGGGATGGACACGGTCAGCACCAGGTGTCAGGCATTCTGGCGCGTGCCGCGTATGACCTCGCCGGCGACACGGTGCGATTTCCGATCGCGCAATTCGGACCTGCATGGGAGGTCCCCAAATTCTACAGGGCAGCGCGCGGCAATGCGCAGTCCGGAACTCTCGGGATGAATGTTGGAGAGTACTCTCGCCTGCGCGGCGAATCGTACGGCGAGATTGCTGGACGGAGCCGCTCACAGCACAAGTCCCAGGGGTTCGGCGCGCTCGAGCGCAAGGGTCCGATCATGAACTACCTGCGACGCGAGTCGACACGGGTGAACGACGCAACCCCTGCACCGAGCGAGCGATCCCTGTTTGACGGCATTGACACAACGTGGCGTCGGTTCTCATCTCGCATGGCGTCCGCCCCGACAGCTCGCGCGGCACTGGATTCGCTTCCAGAGGCCTTCGTCGCCGCACGCTCGGCATTTGATCCGTTCCACCCTCAACAAAGTCTCTCGCCGCTGCTTCGCGTGCGACGACTGCTTCATGCGGTGTGCCGGCCCGGGTACGTCGACCTCTGCACTGCGCAGCGCGAAGTGCCAGCCACATCTCAAATGCCGCAACACAACCGCTTCGTCGTGCGCGATGCGGATCTCGACGCAACGATCAATACCGCCCTTCGGCGTATCGAGGACGCCATCCGGATGGTTAGCGGCGTCACGATCGAGGCTGAAGCGACTGAGGAATGGGCGCTGCGGCAGCACCACGATGTATTTGTCACGGTATACAATCGCGGCACGGACACGGTGCTCATCGGCGATGGGGTTGTCATCGGAGAGGCCGATGTTGGCGTGACCACCGGTGCGCGGTCGATCGCTCCGGGGGGAGTTCTGCGGGACACGCTTGTAGGCGCACAAACGCTGCCGACGAGACCATACTGGCTTATCGGCTCGATGGCACGCGTCGGCGGGATGTTCACTGCGCCAGCGCGGGCGCTGCCCGACAATTTCCAACAGCTCGAGCCCGCCGTAGCGTATGCCGTCACGCTGGCATCTTCGCGGGAGCCGATGGTGATCCAAGAACGCATCGTTTTCCGGTACGCTGATCCGGTGAAGGGCGAAGTGGTGCGACCGGTTGCGATCGTACCGGCAGTGACGTTGACCATCGCACAACCCCTTCTCTTCGCTCGCGCAGACACGGGTGTCGATCGCACGATCGACGTTCGGGTACGCTCCTCTGCTTCGGAACCGTTCGACGTCCGGGTGTCGCTCATTGCCCAGGGAGGGTTTACCGTGGACAGTGCGACGCGACTCGTGCGGCTCGTCCCGAACCAGGAGCATGTCGTCGCGTTTCGCATTCGGGCAGGGCGGCGCGCACGCACCGCGACACTTCGAGCTGTCGCAGAATACGGCGAAGAACGATCCCGCGCCGGCTTCCAGCTCATCGACTACAGCCACATACGCCCGCAACGACTGTATCGGAACGCCGAGGTGACCATCAAGACCGTAGACGTGGTCGTTCCCGAAGCCTTGCGCGTTGTGTACATCCGTGGCGTGAGCGACAACGTGGCACCGATCCTTTCGCAACTCGGTGTGCGCGTCACCGAGATCTCAGCGGCCGATATCGGTCGCGTCAGTCTTGCCGACTATACAACGGTAGTGATCGGGCCCCGTGCCTACGAAGCGTCCCCCGAGCTCGCGACGTCGAACGCGAAGCTGCTCGATTTCGTGCGAGCCGGCGGCACACTCGTCGTGCAGTATGGTCAGTACGAGATGACGCAGCCTGGAATCATGCCCTACCCCGTCACGATCAACCGACCGCATGATCGTGTCACGCACGAAGATGCGCCGGTGACGCTCGTCGAGCGCGGCGCACGGGTGCTCAACGCGCCGAACCGCATTACCGCGGCAGACTTCGAAGGATGGGTCCAGGAGCGCGCACTCTACATGCCGCGTACATTCGACGATCGCTATCGGGCCGTGCTCGCGATGAGCGATCCGGGCGAGGCGCCGAACCACGGTGCCATCCTGGTTGCCCCCGTCGGCCGAGGGACCTACGTGTACACGACGCTGGCATTGTTTCGGCAGATTCCCGCCGGCGTCCCCGGCGCCGCGCGGCTGATGGTCAACCTGCTCAGCGCCGGCTTCGGAGCCACCCCATGAGCGCGACGCCGGCGTCGGCACCTGTCGATGCGCGCGCCAGGTTCAGGCGGACACTCGCGCGGGTCATGACGGTGCAGATGATCACCCTGCTGTTGCTCGGCTTGCTGCAGGTCGCCTTCACCCGCTGAGCTCCGCCATGCACTGGATCAATTGGGCGATCGTCGTTGCGTACCTCGCGTACGTCATGTACGACGGCGTCCGGCGTTCACGCGATACGACCGCCCTCGAAGGCTATTTCCTCGCCAGTCGCAGCCTGCCATGGTGGGCTGTTGGCCTGTCGGTCATGGCGACGCAGCTCTCCGCGATCACGATGATCGGCACCACCGGTCAGGGCGCAACGGATGGCATGCGTTTCATCCAGTTCTACTTCGGGCTGCCCATCGCCATGGTCATCCTCGGAGTGACCCTCGTGCCGTTCCTGCACGGCGCGAATGTCTATACGGCGTACGAGTTCCTGGAGAAGCGCTTCGACGCAAAAACGCGTTCGCTCACCGCATTCCTGTTCCTGATTTCCCGCGGGATGTCGTGCGGTACGATCATCGCCGCGCCGGGGATCATCTTTTCCGCGGTATTCGGTTGGGATCTGGCGTTGAGCATCGCGATCATGGGGATCCCGACGGTCATCTACACGATGATCGGCGGCGTCCAGGCGGTGACGTGGGTGGACGTCAAGCAGATGTTCCTGATCGTGTCCGCGCTTGTCGCGATTTTCATCGTCCTGCTCATCCGCATCCCCGTGTCCCCGGTCGAGGCGCTATCCATCGCCGGTGCGACCGGGCGCCTGCGCACCTTCGATTTTTCCTTCGACCTGAACAACACGTACACGTTCTGGTCGGGAGTGATCGGCGGGACCTTCCTCATGTTGTCGTATTTCGGAACGGACCAGAGCCAGGTCCAGCGGTATCTCACCGCGAGATCGGTGGACGAGGCACGCAGCTCACTGCTGATGAGCGCGTACTGGAAGATCCCGCTTCAGGCGCTGATTCTCATTGTCGGAATCCTGATCTTCGTGTTCTTCCTGTTCCAGCGCCCCCCGTTGCTCTACAACCCCGTGCACGAGCGCGCCGTCCAGGCCGCCGCTGGCGCGGAGTATCGCGCACTGGAATCACGATTCACGACCGAGCATGCGGCGCGCATCAACGCGGCACGTGCCGTCTCCAACCTGGATGGGCCGCGCGCGGACGCTGCCCGCGCCGAACTGAAACGCCGCGAGCAGAACGTCGCTGACGTGCGCGGACAGGCGCTCGACCTCGCTGGCCGTGTGACTGGGCAGGCATCACGCGACGTGAATTACATCGTCCCGCGCTTCGTGCTCGATTACCTGCCGATTGGTTTGCTGGGTCTGTTCATTGCCGGGGTGCTCGCTGCCGCGATGTCCAGTATCGCGGCGGAGCTCAATTCGCTCGCGACAGCGACCGTCATCGATTTCTACCGCCGATGGGTGCGCCCGGAGGGAACGGACGCGCATTTTCTTGCCGTGTCGAAGCTCGCGACCGTGATGTGGGGAGCGTTTGCCTGCGTCATCGCCTACTTCGCCGCCAATCTCGGATCGCTCATCGAAGTCGTTAATCGTTTCGGGTCGTTTTTCTATGGATCTATCCTCGGGGTTTTCCTCCTGGCAATGATCCCTCGCGCACGAGGCAGTGCAGCGTTTTTCGCGCTCATCGCCGGCATGAGCGCGGTTGCCGCGGTGAACTTCGGGGCGCCGAGCGTGTCGTTCCTGTGGCACAATGTCGTCGGTGCGTTAACGGTGGTGGCCGTGGGGATCCTGCTCAGTGCCAGGCGATCGGCCTAGGGTCGTCATCATCGGCGGTGGCTTCGGCGGCCTGTATGCCGCGCGCGCCCTGAAGCGTGCGCCGGTTGATGTAACGGTGATCGATCGGACGAATCACCACCTCTTTCAGCCACTGTTGTACCAGGTCGCGACCGCGACGCTGGCACCGACGGACATCACCGCGCCAATCCGCTGGCTGCTGCGCAAGCAGCGCAACACTACCGTCGTGCTGGCCGAGGTCCAGGGCATCGACGTTGACACGCGTGCGGTCACCTGCGACGACGGCACCACATTCCCATACGACTTTCTCATTGTCGCCACAGGCTCGCGTCATTCGTATTTCGGCAACGCGGAGTGGGAGAAGTCGGCGCCGGGTCTGAAAAGCATCGACGACGCGATCGTGATCCGTCATCGGTTTCTGCTCGCCCTGGAACGCGCGGAGAAAGCGACCGATCCGGACGAGCGCCGCCGGCTGCTCACCTTCGTCATCGTTGGCGGCGGTCCGACCGGCGCAGAGCTGGCGGGAATGTTGCCGCAGATCACGCGGCATGGGTTGCCTGACGAGTTCCGGACTGCGGACACACGTCAGGCACGAGTGATTCTCCTCGAAGGCGGGCCTCGTGTACTGCCGACGTTCAAGGAGTCGCTCTCTGCCAAGGCGCACGCGGAGCTCGAAGAGCTTGGCGTCGAAGTCCGCACCAATGCGATCGTCACGCAGATCGAACGCGGTGCAGTCTGGCTGGGTGAGGAGTGTATCGAGTCGGAGACCATCTTCTGGGCGGCCGGGAACGAGTCGTCGACGCTCGGCAGTTTCCTGGGCGCACCACTCGATCGTGCGGGCCGAGTGAAAGTGCAGCCCGATCTTTCAGTGCCGGGACACCCCGAGGTGTTTGTAGTCGGCGACCTCGCGGAGATGTACACCGACGGAGCGAGGGTGCCGGGTGTGGCAACGGCAGCGATCCAGAGCGGCGCGCATGCTGCGAGGAACATCACCCGTGTGATCGAGCGCCGCCTTCCGGCACCGTTTCGGTATCGGAACAAGGGTGACCTCGCGACGATTGGCCGACACCGTGCCATCGCGCAGCTACCCGGCCTGGACATGTGGGGAACGCCGGCGTGGGTGTTCTGGCTGTTCCTTCACATCATGTATCTCGCGGGATTCAGAAACCGCGTCAGCGTGTTGGTGCAATGGGCGATCGCGTACTTCACCTACCAACGCGGCGCTCGACTAATCACTGGCAGGAATCGGTAGGGCTTACGCGGCAGGCGGCACGCGACAGGCGGCACGCGACAGCCGGGCAAACAACAGGCGGCACGCGTCACGAAACGCACAGGCGACAAGCGAACAGAGTCGGGCCGCGGGGCTACGATGCACGAGCTTTCAGCGAGCGATGCAATCGCGCCAATATCCGGCTCAGGCGCTCGGCCAGGGCCAGCAAACGGTCGGCTGACGTTTGGTCGATGAAGTCCAGACGCCTTGATAGATGAACCTGGGTTTCAGCTTCCTTCAATGACCCACGCGCCATAGGGCGTAGTGCGCATTGTCCTTCGCCCTGATGCGTCCATGCCCCTCAGCGATGTTGGAAGCGATGGACACGGAAGCGCGTCGTACCTGGAGGCGCAATCCGTAGCGTTCCTCGGCCGGAAAATGGACCGTGGATCGATAGACATCTTCCGCGAAGTCCATCGCGACCTTCCAGGCGTCGAGGTCCTCAAACTTGAATAGTGGCATGTCATCAATGATCGCGTTTGGTCGTCCAATGCATGTGCGAAATACATTCAAGCGGAATCAATCTCCCGCGTGACGCGTGACGCGTGACGCATGTCGCCTGCCGCCTGCCGGCTGTCACCTGCGTCATTGACATAGCTTCGATGTACCGTCCATCCTGATTCTGTGACTAACCCCGGTCTGACCGACCAGTTCGGCGACATTGCACGCGGCGAGGGCGCCCAGATTGCGCGCCTCCACGCGCTCTTCGAAGCCATTTCGCTGGCGATTGCGATCTTCGACCAGGACCAGCGTCTGGTCAGCGCCAACGCGCGCTTCCGGGAGCTCACGGGAATGGACGACAGGCAGGCATTCGGCCGGTCGATCTACGACGCCTTTCCGAACGCGCTGGCGGATCTGACCGAGCAGATCGATGCCGCCCTCGAAGGCCGCCCCGTGGTCGCCTATTCGGTGGCGTTCCAGCACCGCGGCGGCACCCGCGTGGTTGAAGCGACTTTTGCACCCCTCGCAGAACCGGGCACGACGGGATCGCGCGGTATCGTCTTCGCCGGCAACGACATCACCGAGCGAGAAGAGCTCCGTGAAAGCCTGGCCCGAAGCGTCTCGCAGCTCGAAACGATCTTCGACGTTATTCCCGACTCCGTCCGCGTCGTGGACATGGACGGCCGCACACTGCGATCGAACACCCAGGCGCAGCAGGATCATGCGCCGAATACGCCGTCCACGCTCCGCGAGTTGTGGCAGCTGGATCGTCCCAAGACCCTGGACGGCACCAGCTTGTTCATGCACGAACATCCGACCGCGCGCGCATTGCGTGGTGAGCGGGTACGAGGCGAGACGATGGCGGTGCGGCGCGGACCGGAGAATCAGGTCATCATCGACGTCAATGCCAATCCGCTGTACGACGAACGCGGTCGCATCCGCGGCGCGGTGACGGTGGAGCGCGACGTGACCTTCAGGGTGCAGCTGACCAAGAAGCTGGAAGAGGAGGCACGGCGTACCGCCGAGCTGTACGAGCGGGTGTCCACCGAAGCCGAGCGTCTCGAGCGCATGGTCCAGGAACGGACGGAAGAAGTGCTGTCACTTCAGGAAGCGCGATCGCGCGAACGTCGCCTGGCCGCGGTCGGGCAGCTCGCCGCCGGCGTCATGCATGACGTGAACAACGCCCTGAATCCCATCATGGCGGCTGCCTACCTGCTCGAAGCCAACGCGAAGAATCCGGACGCGGTGCGCGACTACGCCGTCCGAATCGCAAAAGCTGCCGAGACGGGAGCGGCGACCGCTGCGCGCGTCGGTCGATTCATCCGCCAGGAACCGCTGCAGGGTGTTCGCGAAGAGCTCATGGATATCGCCACCGTATGCGATGAAGTCGTCGCGATGACGCGGCCCCTCTGGGCGGAGCGGGCACGCGGTGGACACATCCAGCTCAAGCGCGAGCTCACCGCGGGCGGATTGGTGCGCGGCATTCCCGGCGAGCTGCGCGAAGCACTGCTCAACCTCGTCCAGAACGCCCTCGACGCAATGCAGGGCGGCGGGACACTCGGCATTCGCAACACCCTCACCGACGAGCAGGTGGAGCTGGAGGTGTCCGACTCCGGCACCGGTATGTCCGAGGAAGTCCGCGAGCGTGCATTCGAACCGTTCTTCACGACGAAAGGGCAGAAGGGCACCGGTCTGGGCCTCGCCGAGGTGTACGGCATCGTGCGTCGGCATCGCGGGACGGTGGAAATCGACTCCGAGCTCGGACGGGGGACGACGATGCGCATCCGTCTCCCGCGGGCGGCGGCACCAGCGCCCGAGCCGCGGAAGGAGCCGGCCTCCCCGCGCGCGCGACGCAACGTCCTTCTGGTCGAGGATCACGTCGATAGCCGGGAGTTCATGACGGCGTTGCTGGAGACGGAGGGGCACACCGTGACCCCCGTTGGAACCGTCAAGGAAGCCCTGGAGATGCTGGACGGTCCTCAAGGGCCGACTTTTCAGGTCTTGGTGACGGACATCGGGCTGCCGGACGCGAGTGGCTGGGATTTGATTCCGCAGGCACGCGAGCGCAGGCCCGATTTGCGCATCGGCGTCGTGACGGGCTGGGAAGGCCACAATGCCCCTTCCGAAGGTGGTGGTGCCGACTTCATGCTTCGTAAGCCAATTCGTACTCAGGATTTTCTCTCCCACGTAGCGGACGACATTTGACGCCGATTGTCAGCCGGAACTAGCGGGGGTCATGATTAGGTTGCAGGTACGCACACCATGATGACGATGACAGAGCAGGCGACCAACACGATCCGCGTGCTCCTCGCGGAAGACGACGAAAACGCCCGAACGCTGCTGGTGGACCTTTTGAACACCCTGGGCCACGTAGTGGTCGCCGAGGTGGCAACGGGCCGCGAAGCGTACGAGCGCGCGCATGAGCTCGTGCCGGATGTCGTGTTGCTCGACGTACATATGCCGGACGGATCAGGGATCGAGGCAGCGGAGAAGATCACCAGCGACACGCCGGGCGTGGCCGTCGTCCTGTTCAGCGGCGACCAGTCCCTCGTGCTGTCGGACAAGGAAGTCGAATCCACATCCGCGATCGCGTTCCTGCCGAAGCCAGCCCCGCCACGCGTGCTCGACTCCACCATTCGCCTGGCGGCGCGCCGTGCAAAGGAGTTGTCGTCGGCCCGCAAGGATGCCGAGAGCTCCAAGCAGCAACTCGAGAACCGCAAGATCGTCGAGCGCGCGAAGGGCATCCTCATGCGTCGCACGGGTTCGTCCGAGCAGGAGGCCTATCGCATTCTCCAACGGACGAGCCAGGACCGCTCTGTCCCGATGGTTGAGATCGCGAAGGCAGTGCTCGCCTCAGAACCGGGGATGGCAGAGGAGAAGTAATCTCCTAGTCCTTCTTGTCGTAGCTCTCCATTCCTCGGCCGAGCAACAGTGTCGCCGCCACGAGCGCGGCCGACACGAGGAATGGTGCTGCCATTACGCGGTCGAACAGGAAACCGAAGAGCACCGGAAACACGACGCGCGAGATCCCTCCGAACGTCTGCTGTACACCCATGTAGAGTCCACGCTCCGTGCTCGGCACGATCCGCGACAGCAGCGCCGTCACACAGGGGAAAGTGAAGGCCGTCCCGAGTGGCATGAGCGCCACGGCCAGGGCCAACGGAACGAAAGGCAACAGGCTGAGAAACCGTGGCGATAACCCGATGGTCGCAGCGAGTGCTTGGGGGTCCGCGATGGGATAGATGAACGGCATCAACCCAATGCCGAGCGCGAGGAGTGCCGAACCAAACCGCACCAGCTTTACCTCGCCGTACTTGTCCACTGCCCAGCCGAGCACGCCCGCGCGCGTTACGACGGAGATCACGCCGATGTACGCGAAGAAGAACCCGATCGTCTTTTCCGTCACGCCAAACCGTGCCGCGAGGAAGAGCGCGAGAATCGCCGTCAATCCCTGAAACGCGCCAAGAGCGATCGCGTAGATCCAGATCATTCGAGAGGCCGCGTCCTTCGGATGCGTCGCCACACGAAGCACCGCGTCACGCGATCGTCCGGGCACCCGAGGCTTCGCGCGAGCAGCTGCCGCCTCCTTCATGTCGCGTGACTCCGTGAGAAACTTCCACGCAAAGCCGATGTTGATCACACAGAGGCCCGCCGCAAAGAGCCCAGGTCCCTGCGGTCCCCAACGCAACGCCACCGCGCCGAGAAGGGGCCCCAGTGCGACGCCCGCATTGGTGGCGGCGGACAGCCAGCCCAGCCCCTTGGCCCGCTCCTTCGGCGGCATCGCGTCGGTCACGTACGCCTGGATGACGCTCACCGTTCCACCGCCGGCGCCATGCACCAGCCGCGACAGAAACAGGAGCCACAGCGTGTCGGCAAACGCAAAGATCACGTAGCCGAGTGCCGCGGATGTCATTCCGACGATCAGCGCCGGCCTGCGACCGTAGTGGTCCGAGAACCGGCCCCAGAGTGGCGCGGTGAGAAGCTGCACGACCGCGAATGACGATACCAGCAGACCGACAATCAGCCCACTCGCCCCCAGCCGCGTCGCGTAATACGGCAGGAGCGGCAGGATCATGAGCAGCCCGACCATGTCCATGAAGGCCGAAACCATCAGGACGACGAGCTTTCCCACCGACGACGGGGAGCTATTCGAGCTACTGCTCATTCAGGCGGCTAGATCATCATCGATGCGACGCATGCCGTGAGAAAGCATGCGATGCTGCCGCCAAGCAGCGCCTTCATTCCAAGCTGGGCGAGTGTGGTGCGCTGATTCGGCGCGAGCGCGCCGATCCCGCCGATCTGAATCCCCACTGATGCGATGTTGGAGAATCCGCACAAGGCGTACGTGAGAATGATCTGCGCACGCACGTCGGTCAGGGCTCCCGAATCCTTCACCTTGGCCAGGGTGCCGTAGGCGTAAAACTCGTTGAGGATGGTCTTCTCGCCGATGATCTGTCCGGAGATCATCAGCTGGCCGTAGTCGATTCCCATGAGCCAGGCGACGGGAGCGAACAACAAGCCGAAGATGTATTGCAGCGTAAACTCGGCGTACTGCCCACCGGTGCTCGACGCGATCCACGAGTTGAGCCCGGTCCACCCCCCGACGCCGGCCGAGAGGATCCAGTTCGCCATGGCGACGAATGCCGTGAAGACGAGCAGCATTGCACCCACGTTGATCGCGAGCTGCAAGCCATCCGACGTGCCGTTCGCGATCGCTTCCAGCGCGTTGGAACCGATCTTCTCACGCGAGACGCTGATGTCCTGATTCACTTCCTCGGTTTGCGGTACGAGGATCTTTGCAGTCAGCAGCGCGGCAGGAGCAGACAGCACGGACGCGGTGAGCAGGTGCTTCGCGAACAGCAGCTGCCCCTCGGGAGACGGACCGCCGAGCATGCCGATGTAGGCCACCATCACCGCACCGGCAATCGTCGCCATTCCTCCCACCATCACCGCCATGAGCTCCGACCGCGTCATCGTGGGGAGGTAGTGCCGGATAAGCAGTGGTGCTTCCGTCTGGCCAAGGAAGATGTTCGCCGACGCGCTGAGGCTTTCGGGGCCCGACAACTTCATCGTCCGCGTCATCACCCAGGCGAATGCAAACACGATCTTCTGCAGGATACCCAGGTAGAACAGCAGCGATGTGAGCGCCGAGAAGAACACGATGGTCGGCAGCACGTTGAAGGCGAAGAGGTACCCGAAGCTCTGTGTGTTCGTGATCAGGCTTCCGAAAAGGAACTCCGCCCCGGCGCGATTGAACTCCAGGATGCGGACGAAGAAGGTGCCGACGGCATCCACGGCGATGCGGACGATGTCCACCTGCAGCACGAGCAGCCCAAAGATCAGCTGCAGCAGCATGCCGACCCCGACGAGCCGCCAGGGGATTGCCTTCTTGTTGGAGCTGAAGGCGTAGGCGATGCCGATGAATGCGGCGATCCCGAGCAGGCCGCGGCCGACGTTGATCAGAGTGTCCATCTGGGGCGTGGGTGCGGCGAAAGATCGGGTTGGGCGAAGCGATTAAGGTCGTGCCGCGGGGATGGCAGGGCAAGACGCATTCGCCGGGATCATCTAAGATTCACCCATGGCAGTGGCGCGAATCCGCACGCGGGTGCTGGTGGTGGGAAGTGGTGTCGCAGGCCTGCACACGGCCTGGCGCGCGTCGGAGCAGGGGCCGGTGCTGCTCCTCACCAAGAAATCGTTGTTCGACAGCGCGACGTCCTACGCACAGGGTGGCATCGCCGCCGCGCTCGGAGCTGGCGATTCGCCGGAGCTGCATCGTCGGGACACCCTGGCCGCCGGTGCAGCACTTTGTGATGCGGCAGCCGTCCAGGTATTGGTCGAAGAAGGCCCCGCACGCGTTCGTGAGCTGCATTCCGCAGGCGCCGACTTCGATCTCGAACCGGATACCGGTCGTTTCCGGCTGGGACGCGAGGCCGCGCACTCCCGCAAGCGCATCGTACATGCGCATGGGGACCAGACAGGGGCCGAAGTTGCCCGCACCCTCGTCTCCCGGGTACGGCGGAGCAAGCGGATTCGGGTGCTCGAGAAGGCGCGCGTCCTGGACCTCATTGTGTATCGCGGCGAGTGCGTCGGCGTGCGCGCCAGCGTGAAGGGCAAGGCGACGGAGATCATCGCCGATGTTACAGTTCTCGCGACTGGCGGCGGTGGGCAGGTGTATCGGTATACGACCAATCCGGTCGTTGCCACGGGCGATGGGTATGCCATCGCGCATCGTGCGGGCGTCACGCTCTCGGACATGGAATTCGTGCAGTTCCATCCGACGGCGCTCGACACGCCCGAAAATCCGCTGGCGCTGGTGTCGGAAGCAGTCCGAGGGGAAGGAGCTACCCTCGTGAATGAACGCGGCGTCCGCTTCATGAAAAAGCTGCACAAGGACGCCGAGCTCGCGCCGAGGGATGTGGTGGCGCGGTCCATCGTGCGGCAGCAGCGCGCGGGCCATCAGGTCTTTCTCGACGCGCGGAAGCTCGCGTCCACGTTTGCCCGCCGGTTTCCGGGGATCCTCGCGCTGTGCAGGGCACGCGGCATCGATCCGCGCCGTGACCTCATCCCCGTGACGCCCGCCGCGCACTACATGATGGGGGGCATCGTGACGGATCTCTGCGGCCGCTCGAGCATGAATCGCCTGTATGCGGTCGGCGAAGTCTCCCGGACAGGTGTGCACGGCGCGAATCGGCTGGCATCCAACTCGCTTCTCGAAGGGCTTGTGTTCGCCGAACGAACAGCGCGTGATCTCGCGCAGCAGCAGCCGCTGGCGCGGCTCCCCCGGGCAGCTACATGGTCGGTCCCCGTCCTCAAGGACCGTGGTGCCGCTCAGGTCGCTGCCGACAGCATTCGTGAGATCATGTGGCGCGACGCCGGAGTGATTCGCACGGCGTCCGCGCTCCGCTCCGCGCGCAGCCGTCTGGAGCACATCGAGAAACGCCTGCCGACCGGCGCGACCGAGGAGCTCAACCTGGTGCAGACGGCCCAACTGATCGTCGAAGGCGCGCTGCGTCGAAAGGAGTCACGGGGCGGGCATTATCGCTCGGATTTTCCGCGCGCCAAGGGTGCCTGGCGCAAGCGGCACATCGAGCTGTGATCGTGGAAGCCCTGCAATCCCAAACGGTTAGATTTGGGCATGGCTAGCACCGCCGAGGCCTCGCGTCAGTCGCAGATCGAGGAACTGCAGGCCGAAATCAAACGGGCGGCGAAGTCACGCAATGCCGTGATCCTCGCGCACAACTACGAACGGCCCGAGGTCCAGGACGTCGCTGATTTCGTCGGAGACTCGCTGGGGCTGTCCCGCGAGGCGGCGAAAACCGACGCCGAAATCATCGTATTCTGCGGCGTGCATTTCATGGCTGAGACCGCGGCCATCCTGTCACCGCAGAAGACCGTTCTTCTTCCGGACCTGGCCGCAGGCTGTTCGCTCGCATCGACCATCGATGCGCATCAGCTGCGCGCGTGGAAGGCAGAACATCCCGGCGCCGTGGTGGTCGCGTACGTAAACACCACGGCTGAGGTCAAGGCGGAGAGCGACTACTGCTGCACGTCCGGAAACGCCGTCGAAGTAATTCACGCGATCCCACCCGACAAGGAGATTCTCTTCCTGCCGGACATGTTCCTCGGCGCGCACGTCCGCCGAGTGAGCGGACGTGACAACATCCATGTCTGGATGGGCGAATGTCACGTCCATGCCGGCATCGACCCGGAGAACATCAGGCTGCAGCGCGAGCATCATCCGGAAGCGGAGTTTCTCATTCATCCGGAGTGTGGGTGTTCGACCAGCGTGATCGAGGCAATGTCCGCGGGTGATGTCGACGCCACCGGGGTGCAGATCCTTTCGACCGAAGGAATGATCAAGCGACCCAGGGAATCCCCCGCCGACGAGTTCATCGTGGCCACCGAGGTCGGCATCTTGCATCGTCTCCGCCGCGAAAATCCCAGCAAGCGTTTCTTTGCGGCGAACGAGCGTGCGTCCTGTGCCTACATGAAAGTGACCACGCTGCCGAAAGTGCTGAACTCTATCGAGCGCCTGCAATATCCCATTACGGTGCCGGCGGACATCGCCTCTCGCGCGCGGGGGGCCATTGAGCGCATGATTGCAATTGGGGGACGCAGTGGACCGGCATTATCGCCCGTCCCTGAAACGATTGATCCCGGGGAATAGCCCGCGCAGCGACAGCTGGAGGACACATGGAGTCACCGGAGATGGAACGCACACCAGAGCGACGCCGCATTCCACGCACGATCACCCCGCTGTCGGTGCCGGCATACGACAGCGACGCCCTCATCCGATTTCCCCTGAAAGGTCCCGAGCTGCAGCAGCTGGTGCGCAGCGCCCTCGATGAAGACCAGGCCTTCAACGACATCACGACGATTGCGACGGTCGTGTCGGACCGTCGCGCGCGCGCGACCCTGGTCGCCCGCGGCAACGGCACGATTGCCGGCATTCCGTGTGCGCTGGAGGCGTTTCGTCAACTGGATCCGAAGGGTACGATGCGCGTGGAGCGCGAAGACGGAGCGCGCGCGTCCAAGGGAGACCCGATCATCTTCGTCACCGGCCATGCGCGCGGACTGCTTGCCGCGGAGCGCGTTGCCCTGAATTTCATGCAGCGGCTGTCAGGCATTGCAACGCTCACGGCAAAGTTCGTCGACGCCGTCAGCGGGACGAAGGCACGGATCCTCGATACGCGGAAAACGACGCCGGGATGGCGTCGCCTCGAGAAGTACGCCGTCCGCGCAGGGGGTGGCGTCAACCATCGTATGGATCTCGCGGATGCCATCCTCATCAAGGACAACCATCTCGCGGCCTGTGAGGGGGACATCAGCCTCGCGATCCGGCGCGTGAAGGAGATGAACCCCGAGGGAATCCAGATCGAAGTGGAGTGCGAGTCGCCCGAACAGGTAGCGACCGCAGTCGCATCCGGCGCGCATATCGTCCTGCTGGACAATATGTCGCTGGAAAATCTTCGCGAAAGCGTGAAGATCGCGGCGGGACGCGCGAAGACGGAAGCGTCCGGTGGAGTGAACCTCAACACCGTGCGCGCGATCGCGGAAACCGGCGTCGACTGGATTTCAGTAGGAGCGCTGACGCATTCACCTCCGGCGCTCGACCTGGCACTCGACTTCGACTAGTCCCGGCGTCCCCTCCCCTTCGGGATCAACAGGCTCGCCGCGCGCGGCCGAACGGTGATGTCGAGGGGTGTCGATTCGAGTAACTCGCCGTCCGCCTGCGCCCGGCGAGGCGGATCGGTCTCGAGCCGAAACGTCTTCCCGGGCATGTAGAAAGCACACGGGTCCAGGTGCGCCGTGCCCCGCAACATTCGCATGAAGATGCGCACGGCGTCGCCGCGCGTCCTCGGTGAGAACAGGCACGCGTGGAGGAGCCCATCGTCGTGCAGAATCCCCTGGCCAAGGGACATGACGCCGCCCAGCACGGTCCCCAGGTTCGCGATGAGCACAGACGCCACTTCCCGCTCGTGGGGGGTGCCGTCCACCGTCAATCGCACGTGGAACCGGTCGAGTCGCGCCAATGCACGCGTCGCCGACCACACATACGCCCACAGCCCAGCGCGCTTCTTCATCATCCGGGACGCGCCGGCGATCATCGCCTCGTCCAGCCCGACCCCGATGCCGATGGCGAAATGGCGTCCATCCCCCAGACGGCCCAGGTCGATATGCGCTGTTTCCCCATCCAGCAGCGCCGGTATTGCCCGCGAAATCCGCAGGGGGATTCCGAAGGAGCGCGCGAGGACGTTTCCGGTCCCGCCCGCCAGGATGCCCACCGGCGGGCCGCCGTCCGCGAGCGCGGTAATGACCTCCATCGCGGTTCCGTCCCCTCCGAGGGTGAAGACGGCGTCGTACTTCGTCGCGGTCGCGCGCGTAACCTCGGTCGCGTGCCCCGCGGACTTCGTGATCACCACGTCGCACGCCACGCCCGCGCGCTCGAACGCGCGCTCCGCGGATCCTCTGGCGCCCTCGGCGCGCCGCGCGCCGGGATTGACGATGAGCAGCGCGCGCGTGGTTGTTCGCACAGAGGAGGATTCTGACGGCTCACCGGCGCCGAAGCCAGCCCTAGCTCCACCTGCCGACGACGATTTCCTTTCACCGATGCGCAACCCTGTCGTAACCGCAGTCCTGTGCGCCCTCATGGCTTCCGGGTGCAGCCGCGGTGTGGTGGTCGGAACATCGAGCCCGGACCCGTCCCGCGATCCCGTCGTGACAAGCGCGGACCAGCTGCTCGACGCCATGCACCGACGCTATTCGCGCACGTGGTATCGCAACCTGACGTTCGTGCAGAAGAGCACTTACCTGCGTCCAGACGGCAGCACATCCCGCGTCGAGACGTGGTACGAGGCGGGGACGCTGCCCGGGCGGTTGCGCATCGACCTCGGCGAGCCGTCGCGCGGGAATGGCGTCTTGTACCGTGGGGATTCCGCGTATTCGATGCAGAGCGGCCGGATCGCCGATCGCCGGATTTCGAGGAATCCGCTGATGATCCTGGGCTTCGACGTCTACGCGCAGGCCCCGTCAGTCACCTTCGACCAGCTCCGCGCTGAGAAATTCGACATGACCGTCATGCGAAGGGACACGCTGGATGGAAAGCGCGTCTATGTCGTCGGCGCGGGGCCCGGTGACTACAGAACCGCGCAGTTCTGGATCGAGGAGGATCGCCTCCTGTTTGTCCGGATGATCCAGACGGACGCACGCAATCGCACCCAGGACGTGCGGTTCGCGAACTACGTGCAGCATGCCGGTGGATGGGTCGCGGAAACCGTGCGGATCTTCATGGATGGAAAGCTGTTCTTCCTCGAGGAATACCAGAACGTGCGCGTCAACGTGACACTGGATGAGAACCTCTTCATTCCCGAGCGCTGGAGCACGGCGACCCACTGGTTCAAGCCATGACCCTGCACCGGCGCAACTTCGTGAAGCTGAGCGCGACCCTTGCGGCCGGAGCTGCAGCGGCGCCGCTGCTCCAGGCCTGCAAGCTCGAATCGCGGAGAGAGCTGGCCGACGAAGCATTCCTCGAGCTGCGTGACCGGTATTTCCGCGGGCAGCTCGAGATGAACCCTGTGACCTCGACCTACCTCGGCGGCGAAGGTTGGAACGCCGAACTGCGGTCGCTCAATACCAGGCTGCGTGATTATTCCGCCGGCGGCCTGGCCGATGAAGCGCGCGAGTACCGCCGGCTCGAACGGTCGCATTCATCGATCGATCCCGCGTTGCTGTCTCCGCAGAGCCGGGTGGATTATGCCCTCATGCAGGCGCAGATCACCTTCCTGAAGGATCAGCTCGATCGCCGCTATCACGAACGGTCGGTGGACACCTATGTCGCCGAACCCTTTCGTGGCATCGACTGGCAGATCCAGCAGATGCGCGCATTCGATGCAGGGAAGCTGGGCGATGAGAATCAGTGGCGCGATGTCGTCGCCCGATTGTCCGCGATCCCGCCCTATCTTGCCGTCGCGAAGGAAAACCTGGCTGCAGGGAGACGCTCCGGAAACATTCCTGATCGTCGCATGGTGCAGCGCGATGGAATCGAAGGAAGCCGCGCCAATGCGGCGTATTTTCGGGCTGCGCTGCCGGCGATGGCGACCACTTATCTCGGTGACCAGCGATTCGCACGATCCATGGCATCGGGAATAGCGAGTGCGGGTGAAACCGCCGCGCGTGCCTACCTCGACTTTGCCGGCTGGATGGAGCGCAACCTCCCGGCCGACGATGCGCGTGACCGGTACGCGATTGGCGAATCACTGTATGCATGGCGTGTGCGGACGGTGCTCCGCGACGAGCGCTCACCCGGCGAGCTCTCCGATTTCGGGGCCCGACAAGTCGAGGATTACACCCGACGCATCGCGGAAGTCGCGGAGCGCATTTCGCGCGAGCGTGGCATCAGCCTGCCGTTCGGCACCGACCAGGATCGCGCCTGGAGCATTCGGCGCGTCATGGAGGACCTCTCATCGGAATCACCGCAGGACGACGAGGAGCTGCTCCGCTGGTACCGGGAAACCGGGGAGCGCGCGGTGGCGTACGGTCGCGAGCGCGGCATGTTCGACGTTCCAGCCGATTACAAGCTGGAGGTAGTGGCGACACCGCCGGTGCTTCGCAGTACGATCGACGCCGCGTACTATCCCGCGCCGCCGTTTCTCCGCTCCGGCGTGGGTCGCTTCTATCTCACTCCCACCGGCAATGACGCCGCTGCGCTCCGCGAGCACAGCCGGGCGTCCGTCGCCGACACCGCCGTGCACGAAGGTTTTCCGGGACACGACTGGCATTTCAAGTTCATGACGCAGAACGCCGGCGAGATCTCGAATATCCGCTGGCTGACGCCCGGCGCCGTCGAGGATTCCTCCAGCATGTGGAGCGATTCCATGGCCACGGAAGGGTGGGGGCTGTACGCCGAGGAACTGATGGCGGAACCCGGTGGGGACCGCGCATACGGTTTCTATTCACCCGCCGAATATCTCTATCAGCTGCAGGGGCAGCTGCTGCGCGCGGCGCGTGTGCATATCGACGTGGGCCTGCACACCGGGCGCATGTCGTTCAATGATGCGGTGAACTACTTCACGTCCCGCGTGAACTTCTTTCCTGACGCCTGCGAGAAGGCAGCCAGCGATCCGGCTGCAAAGGCCGTGTGCGATGGCGCAACGCGCGCGATCTATCGGTACAGCAAATGGCCGACGCAAGCCATCACGTACAACCTGGGCAAGAATGCCATTGTCGACCTGCGTGAAGCGTATCGCTCCAGAAAGGGAACGTCCTACTCGGCGCGGGAGTTCCACGAGACGTTCATGAAGATGGGCACCATCCCGGCGGGTTACTTCAGGGAGATGATGCTGGCCGGCTAGCGCGCCACAGCTGGTCGAACAGTTCGCGCGGATCTGTGGTCGGCGCATCGCAGGCGTAGCCGCGACAGACGTAGGCGGTTGGCGTGCTGTCACGCATCGGTCGGTCACGCAGGAGCGGCGGGGCCCCGTCGTCCGGTCGTCCCCCCGCGAGCACGAGCGATGGGACGTAGACGTCGCCCGCCACGCGCTCGAGTGCCACAAACCCGGCGTCGCCCGGCGTGCCAGCAAGCGCGAGTTCTACCGCTCCAAACACGGCGATATCGGCCGCGGTCAACGCGTGGCCGAAGGCGAGTGGATAGCGCGCCATCGGCTCGGCGAGTGTCTCGAGAATTCCATGCGCGCGCCGGATCATCTCGTGATCCGCATTGATGTCGCCGAGGCGGAGGAGCAACTCGGTCGCGAGCGAGGTGCCGGACGGCGTTGCGTTGTCCGTGATGTCTCGCGGGCGGGTGACAAGCTCCTCCTGATCCCGCGCTGTGTCGAAGAAGGCGCCGGCAGCATCATCCCAGAACCATTCGATCATCGCGGCAGCAAGTCGCTCAGCGTGATGCAGCCATGTGACATCGAAGGTGAGTTCGTACACGGCGAGCATTCCGAGACCAACGGCGGCGTAGTCCTCGAGGAAGCCGGCAATCCGGCTGACGCCGTCCTTGTGCGAGCGGAACACACGATCGCCACGCACCATTTCGCGCACGAGGAATTGCGCATTTGCGATCGCGAGTGCGCGCGGTGCGTCGTCGTGCAGCACGCGGGCGGCTTCCGCGACGGCGCGCAGCATCAGGCCGTTCCACGCCGCCAGGATCTTGTCGTCACGCGCGGGATGCACGCGCTTCGCGCGCGCCTGGAACAGCGTCGTGCGCGCGCGCTCCAGCTGGTCGCGCGGGGGCTGATGGACACCGCTGGCGACGTGCAGGATGTTCGCGCCCTCGAAATTTCCGTGCGTCGTTGCCGACCAGTAGGGGAGCACGGCATCGGCGTCATCGCCAAGGAGCTGGCGCAGCTCGGCCTCACTCCAGACGTAAAACTTGCCTTCGTGTCCTTCGCTGTCCGCATCCAGCGTCGAGTAGAAGCCACCGGCCGGCGACGTCATATCGCGGGCGAGCCATTCCAGAATCCCGCGGCAAACCGCGGCGATTTCGCCCTGGTCGGGGCCCGGCACCGCCTGGACGAGATGCGTACCGACGCGGAGCAGCAGCGCGTTGTCGTACAACATCTTTTCGAAGTGCGGCACGAGCCACTGTGCGTCGACGGAATACCGGGAGAAACCGCCGCCGATCTGGTCATGGATGCCGCCGCGCGCCATCTGGAGGAACGTGTGGCGAGCCGCGTCGAGCGCAGCCTCGTTATTGCTGCGCGCCCACTGCTGCAGCAGGAATTCCATCGCCATGGCCTGTGGAAACTTTGGCGCGTCCCCGAATCCCCCGAGGTCCCGGTCATACTGCCCCAGCAGGCCGCGCGTTGCACGCAGGAGCAACTCGGCAGACACGGTTCCAGTGCTGCGCGCCTGTCCCATGCTCGCCGCGTACATCTCGCGCATCGACCCTGCGACGCGCTGCACGTCCTCCCGCCGAGTGCCATAGGCCTCCGCCACCGCATGGAGAACGCGCTGGAAGGATGGCATTCCCGGCCTGTCGACCGGCGGGAAATAGGTTCCCCCCCAGAATGGCTCGAGCGCTGGCGTGAGGAACACCGTCATCGGCCAGCCCCCATGGCCATTCATGGCCTGCACGGCCTGCATATAGATCGAGTCCACGTCCGGCCGTTCCTCGCGATCCACTTTTACGTTCACGAACAGGTCGTTCATAACGCGCGCGGTGGCTTCGTCCTCGAAGGACTCACGCTCCATGACGTGACACCAGTGACACGCCGAGTAACCCACGCTCAGCAGGATGGGTTTACTCTCCAGACGAGCCTTTGCGAAAGCCTCAGGTCCCCAGGGGTACCAGTCCACCGGATTGTGGGCATGCTGGAGGAGGTAGGGGCTGGTTTCTTTCGCGAGACGGTTCGCCATGCAATCACCGGTTGACCCTGACGTGGCCGCCAGTCCACTATGAGCGGCGCCTGTACCGCAAACTACCAATCCCGTGCCGAAGCAGACCTCGAACGACGAGCCTGGTCGCCAGCGTCCCTCCCTGCGCCGCAGAATCCCATGGATTCCCGCGCTGATCACGCTCGCCGTCGTGATCAGCAGTGCCGCCGCCGTGCGGCCGGTGCGCGACGCGGCGACGATGCAGGAGATTTCCGAAGCATTCCTCGTGCGACCGATCGGCTACGTCGCCATTGCGCCCTTCTCGAACGTCTTCGACCTCATCACGCTCCTGTCTGTGCGACAGCACATTGCGATGTTCCTGGGGTTGATCGTCCTGTTCACGGCCTGGCGCATCACGCGGGCAATTCGGGGCGCGAGCGGGCGAAGTCACGTCAAAGCCACGGCCATCGCCTTCGTTGCCTTCGTTCTCACGTACGTGACGGCCGTACTGCTCCCGCGCCCCATGGCGTATCTGGTCTCGCAGGACGCCAACGTCATTCGCGTGGATTTCCATTCGCATACGTCAGGTTCGAAGGATGCCGCCGGCTGGTTCAGTGTCGAGCGCAACCGCGATTGGCATCGCAATGGCGGCTATGACGCGGCCTTCATCACCGACCATGCAACGGTCGCAGCCGCCGAGCGGGGCCTCGTAGGCAATCCCCGGGCGGGGCTGGACAGTGTGGTGCTCCTCCAGGGCATCGAAGCCACGTGGGCTGGGGAGCACATCGCGTTGCTTGGCGCCGAGCGCACGTACAAGGGACTGCTCACGCCAAATCTTCGCGACGTCGATCCCGAGGCCGTCAACTTCGCGAGCGCCGTCGCAACCCGGGAGCCGGTGATCGTCTGGAACCATGCGAAGGCACTCAACAAGCTCCCGCCAGCGTCGGGTCCCGGAACTGCGGGCATCCGGGCCATGGAAATCTCGAATGGGTCGCCAGCGAACATGGACAAGATCCGCCCGAAACGCGCCGCCATCGTTGCCTTCGCGAACAAGTACGACCTGGCCCTGACAACAGGTACTGACAGTCATGGCTGGGGACGTACAGCGCCGAACTGGACCCTCATGCGACCGCTGCGCTGGCGTGGCCTCACGGGCGACGAACTCGCGCTGCGCATCGAGCGCGTCATTCGCGAGGGTGGATTCCAGGCCACGCGTGTGGTGGAGCGCGTCGTGGCTGATCCCGGCGCCAGTACATTCGCGCTGGCCTTGACAGTGCTGGCGGCGCCGGCACGCATGCTCACGACCCTCTCGACCGATGAGCGCGTGATGTGGCTGGTGTGGACGTGGCTCGTTACCGCGGTGGTGTGGTGGCGCGCGCGGTCGCGATAACGCTGCTTGCTGGATTGGTGCGCCTGATACTCGGAGCACTGACACCGCTGTTTCCCGACGAGACGTACTACTGGGACTGGTCGCGGCACCTGAGTGGTGGATACTTCGACCATCCACCGCTCATTGCGTGGCTCATCCGGTTCGGGACCCTCATCGCGGGCGACACACCCGCGGGAGTGAGACTTGGCCCGATCATCGCCGGGACGCTGGCCGGTCTCTTCATCGCAGACTCGGCGCGTCGACTAACAGGCGATCGCGCGGCAGTGAACGCGGCGCTGGTCTTTGCGCTGATGCCGCTATCGGCGGCCGGCCTCGTCCTCGCCACACCCGATGCGCCGCTCTTTGCATGTGCGGCCGCGACAATCTGGGCCGTGATCCGCGCGCTCGACGCGCCTGCGCGTTCGCGCGCCGCACTTCAGTGGTGGGCCGTCGCCGGCATCTTCCTCGGCCTCGCAATGGCATCGAAGTACACGGCAGTGCTGCTTCCACTCGGGATCGTGGTGGCGTTGCTGGTCCGCCGAGGCCTGCGGCATCGTCTTGCGGAACCAGGGCCATACGTCGCGACGGTGATTGCCGTGGTCGTGTTTTCGCCCGTGATTGTCTGGAATGCCGAACACGGATGGGCATCGTTCGCCTTTCAGTTGTCTCATGGGCTGACGCGCGCGACTGGTTCCGTCCTGAAGCGCGAGCTCGACCTGGTGGGTGGCCAGCTGGGACTGGTGACGCCGGTTTTGTTCGTCATGCTGGTGCTCGCCGTGGTGCGATCAGGACACACCGGGACGCGGGCGTTGCTTGCCATCGTGGCGACCGTCGTCTTCGGATTCTTCATGTATTCGGCGACCAAACGTCGGCCGGAAGCGAACTGGCCAGCGTTGGCATACGTGCCTGGGATCCTCGTCCTTGTCGCGCACGCAGGCACTCCCCGCTGGGACAAATGGCTGCGCGGCGGGCTGGTCCTGGCGGGCGTGCTGACTGCGGTGACGTACGTCAACACGTTCACGCCCGTGCTTCCGGTTCCTGCGCGACGCGATCCGGTCGCGCGTTCGCATGGATGGAAGGAGCTCGCAGATTCCGTGAATCAGACCTACGGTCCGCGCCTGAGCATCTCGTCCCACCGCACGTGGGTAGGCGCAGATCGATATCAGGAAGCCTCGGAGCTCGCATTTCACTTGCCTGATCGACCGCAGACATTTTCCCTGAACCTGACGACGCGGCCCAATCACTATGATTTCTGGCCGCAATTCCCGGAGCGCGCGCATCCCCGCGACGGCCTGCTACTCGTGGTCGATGAGGTCGCGGGTGAACATCCGACCCTCAAATCGCTTTCACAGCACTTCGAGTCGGTCGTGCAGAAAGAGATGGTAACGCTTGCCCGTGAGGGCGACCCGGTGAAATACCTGCGCATCTGGCACCTGGAGCGCTGGCGTGGCACGTGGCCAGAACGACCGCTACGTTCTCGCTCATGACGAAAAACCGCCCGAGCGTTGCCGCCGACCTGGACAATTACTTCTCGCGCGAAGAGCCTCGGATGCGCGCGGAGCTCGACGAATTTCTCAGGATTCCCAGCGTGAGTGCGCGATCGGAACACAATGCCGATACGGCACGCTGCGCCGAGTGGCTCGCGACGCGCCTGCGCGACATCGGGATGCAGGCCACCGTGCACCAGACGCCGGGACATCCCATCGTGCTCGGCGAATGGCGCAAGGCGGGCGCGCACGCACCGACGGTGCTCGTCTATGGCCACTATGACGTCCAGCCGGTGGAGCCCCTGGAGCTGTGGACGTCCCCGCCATTCGTCCCCACCGAGCGCGACGGCAAGCTGTACGCACGCGGCTCGGTCGACGACAAAGGACAGTTGTACATCCACGTAAAGGCGGCGGAAGCGTTGCTGCGTGAGCGGGGATCACTTCCGGTCAACCTCATCTTTCTCGCGGAAGGTGAAGAAGAAGTCGGCAGCGATAACCTGCCGCAGTTCATCGAGAAAAACGCCAGGCTGCTGGCGGCGGACTCTGTCGTCATATCCGATTCGTCGATGTTCGCGCCCGGGCAGCCATCGATCCTGTCCTCGCTGCGTGGACTCGCATACATGCAGATCGACGTCACTGGCCCGGCGCAGGACCTCCACTCGGGCAGTTACGGCGGCGCCGTGATCAATCCAGCGATGGCGCT
This sequence comes from Gemmatimonadaceae bacterium, assembly GCA_035626995.1. Classification (GTDB taxonomy): domain Bacteria; phylum Gemmatimonadota; class Gemmatimonadetes; order Gemmatimonadales; family Gemmatimonadaceae; genus DASPMP01. The sequence goes on along the minus strand of DASPMP010000152.1, from coordinate 14,167 downwards.
GGCGCGGATCCTTGCCACCATGCACGACGCACGGGGACGTATCGCCATCAAGGGTTTCTATGACAAGGTCCGGAAATGGCCGAAGCATGAACGCGAGGGCATCCGGAAGTTGCCCTTCAAGGACAAGGCGTTCCTGCGTGAGACGGGAGCCCCGGCGCTCGGCGGTGAGGAGGGATTCAGCACCCTCGAGCGGATCTGGATGCGGCCGACCTGTGAAGTGAATGGACAGCTGAGCGGCTACACCGCCGAAGGTGCGAAGACGGTGCTCCCATCAAAGGCGATGGCGAAGGTGAGCTGCCGACTGATCCCCGACCAGGATCCGGATCAGATCGCGAAGCTGTTCAAGGCGCATGTGAAGCGCGTCGCGCCGAAAGGTGTCACCGTCGACGTGACGTACATTCACGGCGGTAAGCCATGGAAGGCCGAGCTCGAAGGCCCGCTTTACGATGCTGCGCGCGTCGCCCTGCGTGCGGCATTCGGCAAGGAACCCGTGATCGTCGGCGAAGGGGGCTCCATCCCCGTCGTTGGCGATTTCGCCCGTGTGCTGGGTGCGCCGGTCCTGCTGCTGGGATTCGGCCTGCCCGGCGAGAACGCACACGCGCCCGACGAGTGGATCTCACTGGAGAACTTCAGCCGCGGACTCCGCGCTGTCGCGACGCTCTACGAAGAGCTGGGTCCTAAAAACGCCACTCCCTGATAAGGAACGCGCCGAAGGACGTCACGGCAGGTACCTTCTGGATGCTGAGCGAAGGAGACGGCAGCAGGTAGCGAGGCTCGATCGCGCCTTCCAGTCGCCAGCCGTTGGGTGTGCGATAGACGGCGCGGATGCCGGGATATTGCTGCAGCTGCAGGGCGGTGAAGAAGTACGGGCTGAAGTATTTCCCGATGTCGACGCGCGTTCCCTGGATGAACGTGCCGAGCGCGCCAAGCTCGGTTGGGAGGTCTGCTGGCGTAATGTTAAAGACGTCGGCGCCGAGGCTGCGCGTCGCATCCCCTTCCACCTCGTCGACCATCACGCCCATCGCGACTGCGATCATTCGCTTGGTCGCCAGTTCGGCGCCAACGCCGATGAGGTTGCCAGTCGCAGTGGCGCCAGTCAGGCCGGAGCCCTCGAGCTGCAGCAGCGACGTGGAGCTCTGCCCGAAGGCGAGGTAGCTCAGCAGGTCGGACTGCGCGATCGGCGGTTGCGCATCGCTTTCCAGCGTGAGCTTGGGCATGCGCAGGCTCCCACCAATGAGGACGCGGATGTTGAACGCATTGCGCCCAGCCAGTGCCACTTCGTACTCACCGGCCGCCTGCAGGGTCGGGTTCAGTTCGGGTCCTCCGACGAAGGTGGCGGAGCCGCGCTTGATCTCGAACCGCTTGCTCAGGAATGTGTACTCGCCGCGATCCGTGGAGACGACGCCGGTGAGTGCGAGCGCGTCCGCGGAGCGATGCACACGCACCGGCTCTTCCGTGAACATCTCGATGTTCGCGTCGCGCGAACGCAGCCACGTGTTGCGGCTGACGGAGACGTCGACATCGATGCGCAGGTTCTCGAGCAACGGATTGCTCGTCGGAAACAGCTCGCGGTCGCTGGTCACTGCGGTGTCGAGCACCGAGAACACGGCCGGATCGCCGGGGTTGACCAGACGCTTGTTGCTCGGCTCCGGGATGTACGCGACTCCCTCGCGGAAGTTGACCAGGCCAGCGATATACGCGTTGCCCCACGGGCCGGTGAGGCTCAGGCCAACATCCGCAGCGAGATCGCCACGGTCGTTGTCCAGCACCTGAGCGCCGGTACCCGCCAGGTGTAGGTCGAAGGTTGGCTCACGCCAGTTTCCAACGTACATGCGTCCGGACAGGCGGATCGGCCCGCGGCCCGCACGCCCCGCGATGGAGTCAACGAAGATGGTGTCGCGCGCCATGCGCACCGATGCGGTGATCGCCTCTACCGTGACGCCCGTTGGGACGATCTGCATGGAGCCGTTGCGCCAGGTGATTGCTCCAGCGAGCACCGGCCGACGCAGTGATCCTCGCATGCTCAGGACGCCCGACGCCGTCCCGCGAACCTGCGCGACCATATCCGTGACGGCTGGAATCAGGTCGAGGGGCAGACTGTCACCGCTGACGTCAACACGAAGTCCACTCTCCAGCAGTCGCGGACCGGTGACGCCCGTGAGCGCGAGATTCACAGGAAGCACGGCATCCGCAATGACCGAGGGAGTTCCGCCAGTCCGCAATGCTTCCACGTGCGCCGTCAGCGACGCATTTGCGTAGCGGAACGTCGACTGGAAAGCCGGGATGACCGATCCGTTGTAGTTGCCGTTCACCATCCCGGCGGCGCCCCGGAATCGGGGGTTCCGGAGCGATCCTTCGAGCACACCACGCGCTGTGAGGATGCCCGTGAGCGGAAAGTCGCTCTGCAGGAAGTTCGAGACGTCCGCCACCTGGAAGTTCTGGATGTCGAGCACCAGGTTCGCGTTGCCCTCCGTGGGGAGCATGCCGTTCAGGTAGACGAATCCGCCGCGGTTGCTGCGCAACTCCACGTCGTGCAATTCCATTCCCGCCGGATGCCAGTGGACCACCGCCGCCCTGGCCAGCCGCCACACGGTGGTGTCCATGCGAAGGGCCAGATCGCGCACGCGCACTTCGCGTTTCGAGCCGACGACAAACGATCCCGCGACCGAGTAGTCGCGGTCATCCCCCTGACGAACCGCGAGCTGAATCTCCCCGTTGGGGCGACGATAACTCAGGCGCCCGTCCAGCGTGTCGAAGGCGAATCCTTTCACGCTGATCTCGCTGCCTTCGACGCCGACCGCCAGGGTCGAGGTGGAGGTGCGCACGTTCGTCCACGCATACTCAGCGCGCAACGATCGCGCACTGTTGCCCCGCGCGATCACATCCTCCGCCGACAACCGGCCGCGCAGATCGAAGTCGCGAATGTTCCCACGCACAGTGCCAGCGGCATACACACGTCCCGAAAGCGCGCTTCGAGACAATGTCGGCGGCAGATTGACGGCCAGCCGGGGCGCCGGACGTCTCGTGGCCGCGCGTTCGACTTCGGTCTCGCGGGCGACGCGGATCGAATCTTCCCGGGCGCGCGCCACCGCGCGCGCAACCAGCGCGGACCGCGGACGCTCCACGCCCTGCGCGTCCCCACCCGGAATCAGCCGGTTGTACGCGCCCAGGGAATCGATCGCAACGCTGTATCGCAGCTCTCCCACCCGGCCAGGAGTGAGGCCAAACGTTCCGGCTGCGTCAACTCTCGTACTCGCGCCGCGGGCGTACAGCCGGCTGACCGTCGCGAGACCATTCGCGATGGTCACGCGCACAGAACCGCTGTCCACCGCGACGCTGTCCCAGCTGGAGGCGGCGAAATCCGCGGCGTACGTGCCACGCATGGTCGCTGGCTCGAAGCCACTTCCGGTGGCGCGCACGGTGGCCGTGACGGACGTGACCGGCGCGGATGCGACGACGCTGTTGAGATTGAGCGCGCGGGTCGTGCCCGCAAGGTTATAGCTCTTCGCGCGCCCCTCGAGATCGACGCTGCCGTTCACTTCGACGAAGCCGCCGTCAGAAAGACGCAGCGCGCTCGCCACGCGCAGGTTGCCAAGGGTTCCCTTGACGCTGATCGGTCCGGACGCAGTTCCGCGGAGGCCCAGCGATGGCGCGAAGAGGCCGACTTCCGCCAGCGCGAGCGGTCGCGCCTGGACATTGATGTCGAATGATTCTCCGGTCGCGATGGCGAAGCGGGCATTGCCAGCGAGTCGCGACACGTTCGCGCGGTCGCGGTGCTCGACATCTCCCGCGACGGCGAGATACGTCTCCGTGGAGCCATTGAGCGTGATGGAGCCCAGGAGCACGCCACTCACTGGCGCCATCATCTCCGTCAATGCGGGGCTCAAAGACTTCAGCAACGTGACCTGCAGCGGATTCACGCGAAGGCGCAGGTCTCGCATTCGGATGTCACCATTTACATAGCCCATGAATCCGTTGCCGGCCATGCGGCTCGTGCCCCCACCCTGCTGGTCGTGAAATGCCATGTTCCCGGCGAGGCGCATGGCGTTGCGTCCCCCGACGATGGTCAACTCGCCATCCATCGTGCCCGGCCGCGGTGCCTCGAAATCCGGAGCGAACCGTTCGACGAGCTTCGTGCTGACATTCTCGAACCGGATGTCCGTGTCGTGAATCGCAAAGGTGTCCGCAAAGCTGATCGCGAACTTGCCGCGCAGCCGCGCACCCTGCGTCCGGACATCCGCGTTCCGCACGCGATACTCCTCGGTGGTGCCGCGCCATTCGAGTGCAAACTCGAGCGGTCCGCCGCCGTCGGACGGAAAACGCGGGAATACCCAGCGGAAATCGGCGAAGGCCGCCGGCGATGCGCGCGCGGCGAGCGTCATGTCCCCGTTGTCGAAGACATACCGCCCTTCGCCCCGGACGCGCGATCCTGGCATCGCCACGGTGACATCTTTCCACCACAACGAATCGTTGTTGAAAAACAGGTTCCCCAGCGCGTCATCCACAATGGCGGCGGGGGGACGGAATGGCAGCGCCTCCATCTTGAGCGATGCGACCTGCGCCATCCGGTCGTGAAAGCCGGGTTGCGTAATCCGAAGCAGCCGAAGGCGCGCGGTGACATCGCGAAGCTCCACGACTTTCTGGAAGCCGCTGTCCGCACGGACCACCATCAGTCGCGTACCGCCGCCGAGCGCGGCGCGGATCGAGCTGTCCTGGGCTGCCCGCGAAAGCGTCGTGTCCGCCTTCCACGGGGTTCGCATCACCAGGCGCCCGTCGAAGATCGCGACATCATGGAAGACGATCCACGGAAATCCCTTGCGTCGCACCGAGCGCGGCCGCGTTGTGTCCGAGGGTGGGAAGATCCGCTGATAATTCCACTTGCCGCCCGGCGGGCGGTTGAGGACGATGAGCGGCCGAACGATACGGACGGCGCCGAGGTCGATCTTGCGAGTAAACAGCTCGAGAATATTGTATCGCGCGCTGATCTGCTCGGCGGCGACAAAGGGCATGCCCGCCGTGTCGCGGATGACGACTGCCTCGATCGTTGCCCCCGTGAGCAGGTTCCCGCGAATGCGGCCGATGCTCACCTGTCCATGCACCATCCCCTCGAGCTGGTCGAGGACAAAGCGCCGAACGCGTTCGCGTCCCCAGTCCGTCCGGGTCAACACCAGCACAGCGATGAACGCGAATGCGACAACTGCCGCAATCACGACCGCGGTGATCTGCAGGACCCGCACGGCCTGCCGTTGCTGGCGGCGGGCCTCGGGATCCGCCGGCGACTCGGCGACGAAATCGTCTTCCGACATCAATAGGCCTGCCCGATGCTGAGGTGCAGCACCATGCGATTGAAGAGGGACCAGAAGCCACGCGCGGTGCCGCCGGTCGTGAATCTCCGTGGCGCGTCGAGCTGTACCAGAGTTTCGCGTCCGAGTGAGTCCCGCGTCGTGGTTACGACGCGCAGCGCATCCGTTGACTTCGGGTTGTAGCCAAGGTCGACGCGAATCGGGCCGACGGGCGACCGGTACCGTATTCCCACACCCGGCGTAATGGCGCCCGCACCCTTCACGAGCTGCGTCAGGTCTGTCAGCGACTTCACCTCGGATCCACCCACGATTGCCCCGTCGAGGAAGACCGCCCATTCCATCTTGCGCTGGAACGGGTACCGGAACTCGACGCTCCCTTCGATGAGTGATGTCCCGCCGACCGGTCGCGGTGTGAACTTGTTCTTGTCGAGCTCCGTCCGGTTCGGATCGCAGAACCGGATCTGCGCAGCACTCGTATCGCACCCGGCCGCGAACAGGTCAGATGGGGCGATCGTCAGGATGCGGGGACCCAGCTGGTTCTCCCCGTAGCCGCGAACGGACTGCGCACCGCCGGCGTAGAAGCGCTTCCGGGGATGCAGGACTTCGACGCCGCTCGTCCCCTGACCCAGCGGGCGCACGAAGCCGAGCTTGAGATGACCGGCCAGCACCTGCGCCATCGGATCCCGACTGGGATACCGGAAGTGCGTGTACGCCGAACCTTCCGCGAAGAACCGGTTGTAGCGGTAATCGGAGAGAGTGACGCTGGAGGCGTGCTCCAGGTCGATCCGCGCGATATATCCCTTCGTGGGGGAGAAGGGGATGTCGCTGCGGTCGACCGTGGTGCTCAGCTGCAGCGGATTCATTCGCTGGTGCAGCTGCAGCGTGCTGATCGTCTCGTCGTCACACACGCCGTAGTTGACGCAGAAGTACACGTCACTCGCCTCGACGCGCGTCACCTCAAACTTGTATGCGGCGCTGGCCTTCGCCCGCGGCGCCAGCGTACGCGTGAACGCCAGCTGTCCACCATAACCGCGGTCGATGTAGACCGCGGGCGCCGCACGGCGATGGGCGAAGCCGCCGATCGCGAGCGCGTTCTCCGGCTTCTGGAGCCACGCCGGCTGTCGGAGGTCGGCGCTGATTTGCCAGGTGGGGGCGCGGAAGCTTCCTCCGTCGAAAAAGCCTTCTCTCGGCTGACGGAAGATGCCCCGCCCCGCCAACCCTGATGCGCCCAGGTTGCCGATCGCCCCAGTGACGTCGAAGCGTCGCGCGCCGCCGAACGTGTTGTAGTTCGTGTAGCGGCCGTCGAACTGGAAGAAGTCGATGTTGTTGAACCCGCCGGCGATGCGGGCTTCATGCATCTTCGCTTCCCGCACCTCGATATTGATGTTCTTGATGCTGTCGGGGCGCGGTGCCACGCTGAAAAATGCCAACCGGAAGAGGTTCGATTCGTACAGGTTGCGCTGGCTTTCGGTGAGGTCGGTGTAGCGAAAGAGCTCACCCGGACGGAGCATGATCGAGTTCTGGATCGTGCGCACGGTGACATCGTCGTTCCCGCTCACCGTGATCGTCCCGACAGTCGTGATCCAGTTGGGGTCGACCCGAAGCAGCACATCCGCGCGGCGGTCCGCGACCGTAATGGACGTGTCGACCTGTGCGTCCGCGTGCCCCTTGTCCCACATCGCGGCCTGGAACATCAGGCGCATCGTGTCGAGCACCACGAGGTTGAGCGGATCACCGGAGCGGAGCACCGACAGTTTCCGGACGCGCCGCTCGTCGAGGAGCGTGCTGTCGTACTGGATTCGTAACGAGGCGATGATGGTCGGCGGACCTTCCCGGATGTCGAACACGACCCGCACCTGCCCGTCGCGGATCCTGGTCACGGCCGTGTCGACCTGCGCTTCGCGGTATCCGCGCTTCCAGTAGAACACCAGGATGCGAAGCACGTCCCGACGGAATTCGTCGTGGTCGAGATACTTGCGGTCCCAGAACGTGGACGACCGGCTGATGTAGCAGAAGGGCAGCCAGAGAAGACTCTTGCACTGGCTCTCGCTGGTGGCGATGGAGCGTGCGAGATCGGTAGGACTAACCCCCCGGACGCCATTCAGCTGGAGGTCACGGACCTCCGGCTTCTCGCGCTGATCGTTGCGCTGCGCGAAAAGAATCGAGGGCGCGCAGGCGAGGAGTGCAACGACTGATAGCCGGGCAAACACACGCCGGCGCGTCCTGTGCTGAACAGGGCGTCGCATGGCGGACCCTAGTGAAGCAAGGGTGGTGCCCTAGCGAAGGGAACAGAGGACGCGCTGTTCCCGGCTGTCGCCCCCGTGCTTGGGTCCGCTTAGTTGTTGGCCTTAAAGCCCTGCCAGCAGCGCGTCATTGCTTTGCGTGGCGGCAATCCGCTTGATCAACCACTCCATGGCGGACTGAGGCGGCATCTGCGCCAATCCTCGCCGGAGCGTGTACACCGCGTCCAGCTGCTCCGGCTTGAAGAGCTTTTCCTCCCTACGGGTGCCGCTGGTCGCGATGTCGATTGCCGGGTAAATGCGCTTGTCGGCGAGCGAGCGGTCGAGCTTGATCTCGGAGTTGCCGGTGCCCTTGAACTCCTCGAAGATCACGTCGTCCATGCGCGAACCGGTTTCCACGAGCGCCGTGGAGATGATCGTCAGCGAACCGCCGCCGATACTTTCAGGGATTGCGCGTGCGCTGCCGAAGAACGCCTTCGGCTTGGCCATTGCTGTGGCGTCGAGACCACCGGACAGCGTGCGGCCCGTGCCACGTTCGGCCGTATTGTGCGCGCGTGCCATGCGTGTGAGCGAGTCGAGGACGATGATGACATCCTTGCCCCCCTCGACCAGGCGACGGGCATGCTCCATCACCATTTCCACGACTTCGACGTGGCGCTGCGCGGGCTGATCGAAGCTCGACGCAATGACTTCCCCGACGCCCCAGCTGATGGCTTCGCTGACCTCTTCCGGCCGCTCATCCACGAGCAGGATGAGCAGGACGGCCTGCGGGTGATTGATGGCGATTCCTTCGGTGATGGCGTGCATCAGCGTTGTCTTGCCGGCGCGAGCCGGCGCGACGATCAACGCACGTTGGCCGTAGCCGATGGGGGCGATCAGGTCGATCGCGCGCCGAGTCAGCTCATGTCCACCACGCGCCGGTTTTCCGGTTTCCAGATAGAGCTTCCGTTCCGGATACGTCGCCGTCAGCGTCTGGAAATCCTGCCGCTTGATGGCGAGCGCCGGGTCGGCGCCGTTGATGGTCTGGATTTCCATGGCCGACACGCGTCCGCGCTGGTCACGCCCGATCAGCGCGTGCACATGATCACCCTTGCGGACCCCGTACTGACGTACCATTTGGGGCGGAATCCAGGCATCGCCCGCTTCAGCGAGGTAACTGGCGCTGGCGCGACGGATGTACCCGCCGTCGCGGGCGGTATCGAACCATCCCTGGGTGTCGCCCATCGGCGTCAGGACGATGGGTCCGTGCGATTGCTCAGGCGCGCCATTCTGCGACGCGACACCGCTCGCTACACCACCGCCACCGCTCGATGCGCCGCCAGTCGGGCTTCCGCCACGACGTCCGCGTCCGCGATGCCGGCGATGACGCCGTCCATTGCGATCGAACCGTTCACCACGATCGCCGCGGTCGCCGCGATCCCCTCGGTCTCCACGATCGCCACGATCGCGCCGGGGATTCCCGCCTCCTTCGCGTGGCGCCGTCGTTCCGCCCATCTCGCCGGACGCGCCGGAGTCACTCGCCGCGCCGCCATTCCCGCCGCCGTCGTAATCGGAGGTCGCGCGCGGTTCACTCCCCGCACTGCCGCCGTCGTCGGACCGGCTGCGGTCCGCGTCGTCGCGTCCACTGGCGCCGTCGGTGTCCCGCGGGCGCTCCGCTTCAGCAGGTGGACGCGTGTCGGAGGTGCCGCTGTCGCGGTACGGATTGTCTTCGGAATTGTCCATAGTGGGGCGATCGGTGTCGCGGCCGCGCCCAGATTTTCCGCGGCCGGAACGGCCACGGCGTGGGCGTTCGTTCATACAGCGAGGTGTGAATGAGTGCTCAACTGCGTACGATGCCCACGATTGGTCGTGGACACGCGCTCGATGGATTGTGCGAGGCTCTGCTTGCGTTGTGACGCGTCCGCAACGCGGATAACTCACGCGCGTCGGGCGCGATTGCCCAGTCAGGCGGTATTGCTCGCGGTTGCTCGCCCCAGTTTCCCGCTCAGCACCGAGGGGAGGGGGGTACGTCCGCGTGTTCGGCCGGAAGGACGGATGTCACTGGTCGTGCCGGCGGACGGCTGAGTATCGCAACCGGAACCCATCCGCGCAACCCCAGGCTTCGGGACCCCCCTTTTCGGCTGGCATGCAGGCTATGCGAGTAGCATGCCTGATGTCGGCATCCCGCGTCCCGGGACATCGGTATTTTCCCCTCATGTCGGATCTCCGCGAGCGGGTGGTGGCGGCGCTCACCCAGTACGAAAAAGACAACGACCTCGGCGTGCTCTTCGACGGCATCCGGGCGGTAACAGTGTCGCATGGCATCGACGAGCTCATAGGGATCGCTGACGAACACCAGGATCGGCATGAAGTCGTCATTCCCGTCTATGAATACGTCGTCGCGCAACGCCCCAACGACGCACGGGCGCTCGTCGTTCTAGCGAACGCGTACTGGCTGACGGGACGTGGCCCGGAGGTCGTCGGCGACCTGGCCACACGCGCAATTGACGCGGATCCCTCGAACCGCGGGGCCTGGCACCTCTGGGCCCTCAGCGAGGCAGACGTCCGCGGTCGAATGGAGCGGTGGCAGGAAGTCACCAGGCGGTTTCCGTCGGACCTGCTCGCGCGTGCGGCACTCGCCGACAATGCCGCGAGCCTGGCCGGTGCCGAGCATGACCCGCTCGCCCTGGATCTCGCCGTGAAAACGTACGAAAGTCTCTGGCAGGAATCGCCGACGCCAACGCAGCGCCGTGCGCTCGAGGAAACGCTGGAAACGCTGCGGGGCTGGAAGCTCTAGCGCGCGTACGCGTTTATGCGGTCTGGTCCCTGGAAGCCGGTTGAATGCCGCGTACCCAGTCCACGAGGTCCTTCAGGTCGAACGGCTTTCGCAACAGCGGGCACCTGGTGGCATCGATCAGCTCCTGGGCGCGCTCGGTGATGTCGCCGGTGGTGAACATCGTGCGCGTGCGGAGGTGAGGCTGGATGGCCGCGGCCAGCTCGAACAATGCATCCCCACGCATGTCCGGAATCCGCAGGTCCACGACCAGGACGTCGACATGCTCGCCGCGCAGCACCCCGTTCGCGGCTTCGCCGGAGAGCGCTGTGGACACGTGAAATCCTGCACGCGTCAGCGCAATTCCCAGCGCCTTGCAGATCGCCGGCTCGTCATCGACGAGCAGGACATGGGTTTGTCCGGTCATACCGCCACCTCGGTACAGGATCACGAGCGGCTCCGCCCGTAACTGCGTTTCGGTTGCAAACGACTGCGAACACCTGCGGTCAAGAGATTCACGAACTGCTCCGGCTCTATGAAGGCGCGGACGGTACGCGGCGTATGTCCCGCGAGCGCCCGCATGTGCTGTGTGAGTTGGTACTGCGAGTGATATCCCACCTTGGCTGCGACTTCCTTGATCTGCCGCCCCGGGTCCCGAAGCAACGCGTAGGACCGGAGCAGCCGGGCCGCCGCAACGAGCAGACGCGGCGAATGGATTCCCGCCGAATCGAGCTGCCGGTACAGCGTACGGAGCTGCGTGCCCGCGGCTGCGGAGAGATCCTGGGCGTTGCGGAAGCGCACCGGAGCGCGGAACAGCTGGTCGATCGCTCGCACCACCGGTGCGGGCAACCGCGCGAGCTCCGGTGAGAGCGCCTTGAGCATCTGGTCGCTCAGCGTCTGTCCGGGGACACGTTCCAGCAGCTCCAGGAACCGCCGTCGTTCATCGTCGAACCGGTTGAACACGACATGCTCGAGTCCGATCCGGCCGAGGGTCAGCAGCGCGCGTGTGGAGACGTTGGAGAGTGTCGTGTAAATGACAATCGGCAGTGAAGGATCTTGCCGATGGATCTCTTCGATCACCTCGGTGCGAGGCGAACCGTCGGCGAGTGGATCGACGACGACGACATCCGTGACGTGCTGCTGTACGACGGTCCGTAGCTCCTCCCATCCCGTGGCGGCGATGAGCGTATGCTGCGAGCCAAGTACGATTGTGAGATGCGAATGGAGCTGACGAGGCAGGTATGCTACGACGTCCACGCTGAGGCTAGTCGGATGTCATAAATCCACACATTCGTGTCACAAAATGCTGGTTTACGCCCCGATAAGCGACCCCAGATTGGCCGCGTTGTTCTTCCGCCAAGAAGATCCCACGCCATTCTGGAGACTCATACATGTCGCGCCGCAATCTTACCTACGTCGTCCTGGTTCTTGCCTCCGTTGTTGTGTCGGCCTGCTCGCAGCCGATGGCGCCGACGAATTCGGACACCAGCTGCCGGATCGGTACGAACGGGAGTTCTGGTTTCAAGTGCGAAGCTGAATAACTGTTGTTCATCCAAAAGGCCGGGCATACGCCCGGCCTTTTTTCCTGTCATTTCACGCCGATATGCAGTCGCTCGGCCCGAAGGACACGTGCGACTTCCTCGACTTCTTCCGCAGGGACATACGCTGCGGCTCGCTGACGTTCGGAAACGCGACGGTCGCGCTCCAGCGTTCGCAGTGCTTCCTCCGCTTCGAAAGCCATCTTGTTGAGTTCGTAATCCTCAGCGACTTCCAACGCGCGCTCGATGAATGCGCGCCCTTCGTCGTGGTTGCCCAGATGGCCGTATCCGACGCCCGCCTGTAGCCAGTACAAAACCTCCTGTCTTGGCGGCAGCATGCGGACATCGATCGACCGGCGGTACTGCTCGAACAGGAGCTCCTCGCCGTCGACGGCCGCGATTTCCATGAGGTTGAGCGTTGCCGTCCAGCGCTGGTATTGCTCTTGTCCCGTCGCGGCAAGAATCAGGTACGCATCGCGCGCCGCGCTGTGAACGCCGAGCTTGAAAAAGCTCGCAGCGATATCAGCAAGGATACGGTCGCGTTCGCGGCTGGACTCCGTCATCGACAACGCCTGATAGGCAAGTCGGATCGCCAGCTCATAATCGCCAGTCTGGAACGCGACGTCGGACCGGTCATGCAATGCCATCGACTGCACCGCGTCCAGGCGATGCGCCGCAGCCCGCTCGATGGTCTCGTCCAGCAGCTCCTGTGCGCGTGGCATGTTGCCGCGCGCAATGGCACCCTTCGCCTCGCCGATTCTCGCCCGGAGCACGCCAACCATGTCGTTCGCTGCGCTCGCGATGCCGCCCGCCGTTTCGTACGCCGAGAGCGACGCCACAAGATCGCCCACCTGCCGCAGGCAGAAGCCGCGACGGAGGTGTGCCTGCGTCGCGAGGTCGGCTTCCTGCACCGGGTGCGTGTGCGCCACGATAGTGCCGTACACGTCCGTTGCCAGCGACCACCGCGCCTCATATTCGAGCAATTGCCCATAGGCCATGAGCCTCGGCGCAAGCAACCCCATGTCGACGATTGGCGAGGTCTCGATCAGGCCCACGATGCTCGAAAGCACCACCTTGATCTTCTCGTGCGACGACAGCTCGGCAATGGCCGTGTTCACCGCGCGCAGTCCCCAGTCATCGTCGGCCACAGCCCGCGGCCCGTCCTCGATCCATGCATCCACGAGCCGCAAGACGACCAGCCCCGCCGTGGCAGCATGCCACTCGGCGTCGCCTTCGTCACTCGCGGCTATCGTTTCGAAGAAAGGAAGATGGCGCAGCTTGCGGTCTGACTCGAACACTCAGCCTCCGGACGCACGAGCCCCATGCTCGTGATGCGTCGCCTCAAAAATCGGCGGAGTGTTGCGCGCGGCAAGTAGCGTTTTATGACATCCAATACGTGGATTTGAGACATCTGGAACGTTTTGGCGTGATTCGCGACACCGTTTTCAGGGACGAGCCGCGTTCTCGCCACCATCCCAGACAAAGCGGGTCTTCGACGCATCCAGCCGATCCAGCGTCTTTTCCAGTTCCTTCCCGAAGACGATCACCCGATTGAGCTTCCGCTTGTCGAACTCCGGATCGAAGGGACTTCGATTGGGCCCGCCGGAAACCTCGAGTACGGTGTCGTACTCGTACGAGGTCACCTTTCCTGATTTCGGATCGGTCCATGAACCCTTCCAGGCCAGCGCCCGGTTCTTCGGCCATAACCCCTGCGGCAGCGCAAACGTCCGCACCTTGTAACCCGGAACGACGCTGTCGATGGCAAGGTCGCCGCGCGCGATCTGTTCCTGCACGAAGGCATCGGGATATTTGCTCAGCTGCGCGTGCCAGAGGGTGTGATTGCAAAGCTCAAAGCCGTTGTCGGCCAGCCATTTCACCTTCGGAAAGCGCCATTCCTTTTTCTGTCCGCGCCACTTTTCCTTGTCGCCGAAAAAGGCGTGACCCGCCTCTGCCGCCGGAAGCAGGCAGAAGGTCGCTTTTCCCTTCCAGTCCGGATGCTTCGCGGCGAAGTCGACCCACATGCCGAGCGCCGTCTCGGGGTCGACTTCCAGCTGGCCATTTCGCTCGACGTACGAGAACTGCTCCGGTGACGCGTCGTCGAACGTGAACACGACCGGCGACATCCCCACGGGGATGTCACTGAAGTCGCGATCCAGCAGCTGCGCGACAGTGATCGGGCGGTACCCCCGGTCGTACAACATCTGGAGGTTTCTGCGGAACAGGTCCTTGGTGATCACGAACATGTTTGAGCTCGAGTCGCCCACGACGTGGTACTCGAGGATCGGAATCCGGCCTTTCCGGTTTCCCAGGCTGTCGTAGCGCGTGGTCGCCGGT
>DASPMP010000151.1:0-12496 GCA_035626995.1 Gemmatimonadaceae bacterium | reverse complement strand
CGCCGCGGGGATCGCCGGGAAACGGCTCTCCGGTCGGCATGTTGATGTCGCAGATGAGCCGGCCAACGCGCGCGTCCGGATCGCCCCACGGGAACAAACGAAAGGTCTCGAGGTCCGGCGACAACAGCATGTCGGATTCCTCGATCCGCACAAATCCTTCGATCGAGGAGCCGTCGAACATGATGTCTCCGGCGAGGGCCTTCGCGAACTGCGACGCCGGGATTTCGACGTTTTTATTTACCCCCAGGATGTCCGTGAACTGCAGCCGCATCGACCGCACGTTCAGCTTCCTGGCGAGGTCGAGTATGTCCTTCGCCGTCGCGCCGCTCACGTCGGGCGTAATGGAACGCGAAGTCACGGAACCGGGGGTGGGCGTCAAAGTGGGCTGTAAGAAAGGCCGCGACTGCCGCCAAATCAACTCGTCGGCCCAAGCCTTGCCCGACTCTGGGACGCACCCGTGAAACTGGAGCACACCGTGAAAATTCAGGATGTGATGACGCGCGACCCGCGGTCGGTATCGCCGCAGACGACCGCGCGCGAAGCCGCGCAGCTCATGAAGGCCGAAGACGTCGGCATTGTCCCGGTCGTCGAAGGATCCCAGCTGGTCGGAGTGGTCACTGATCGCGACCTGGCCGTCCGGATCGTCGCCGAAGGACGCGATGCATCGACAACCGTGCGGGACGTCATGAGCTCGAACCGCATCGCCACCTGCCGGCCGGACGAAGACCTCGACCGCGCGATGGAAACCATGGCGAAGGAACAGGTCCGACGCATTCCCATCGTCGATGAGCGGGGAGCACTCGTCGGGATCGTCGCGCAGGCTGATGTCGTCCGCAAAGCCCACAACGACCGAAAGGCCGAGGAAACCGTAGAGCGCATCTCGGAACCCGGGCACCAGGCGCGCTGATGGGCCCATCGTAGTCGTCGGTAGATTTCTGCCGATGACTACGACGTGTCCCTCCTGCGGCGCATCCGCCAACGGCAAATTCTGCGCAGACTGCGGGACACCCCTGGCGGGAGCTTCCTGCCCGTCGTGCAATGCCGCGCTGACTCCCGGAGCGAAATTCTGCCACCGCTGCGGGATCTCCGTGGTCGCGACGCCAACAGCGGGGCTCGCGCCGTCTCCCGTGCGCTCCACGGACGGATTCGGCAACGCCCTGCCATGGGCCGTGGCGGCAATTGCGATCCTTGCGCTCATCGCGCTGGCTGCCGGTCAGCGCTTCGCGCGCACCACGACGCAGGGGATGCCAGCTGCAAATGCGCCAGGTTCACGGCTCGGCTCACCGACCCGTGCGCCCGACATCTCGTCGATGACGCCGCTGGAACGCGCCGAACGACTCTACGATCGTATCATGGGCGCTGCGGATCGCGGTCGGGCCGATTCAGCGCGGTTCTTCCTTCCAATGGCCGTGCAGTCATATGAGGCATTGGGCCCGCTCACCGTGGACCAGCGGTACGACCTCGGACGCCTCGGCGAGGTGGCCGGCGACGCGACACTCGCGGCCGCGCAGTCGGACACGATCCTGCAGCAGCAACCCCAGCACCTCCTCGGTCTCGTTCTCAGATACCGCGTGGCCCGCGCTCGAGGCGATGCGCCCGCGGCATCTCGCGCCCTGGACCAGCTCAATCGCGCTGCACCCGCGGAGCTTCGGAAGCAGCTCCCGGAGTACCTCGTGCGCCAGGTCGATATCGATAGCGCCCTCGCGGCAGCCAGACGGCGGTAGTCGACCAAGCCTCGGTTTTCCGGCTCGGCTTTCGGCCGCGGCTCTCGGCCTCGGCTTTCGGCCTCCGCACTCGGTGACGACGGCAGTATCGACGATAGACATCAGAACCCGAGAAACGTTTGATGTCGCTTTACTGACGCATTATTGGTGCTATTAAGCTGTAGCTGTTGCTAGTGTCCAGTGAGCGCACCCCATGGCTGTTGGCCGAGAGCCAAGAGCCCAGAGCCGAGGCCGAGAGCCGAGACCCGAGCCCTTAAATCCAGCCTGCACATGCCGATACCCAAGGCATGTCAACCATAGCTCCAGCGCTGCCTCCTGCCGCCGAGATCGATACGGCGCTTCTCGGCACGCTGCTCACGGCGGAAACAGTCCGCGACGGCGCGTCGGCGATGCTCAACATCGTCTCGCCGTTATTCGACGATACCCCGTGCGCGCTCGCTGTGCGGGACCGCGACGGTCTCACGCTCCACACTCTCGCTGAGCTCGGGCAGCCGACCGCGTGGCCAACCCGCCTCGAGCCGCAGTTCGCTCTTGGAGCACAACACGGCGTTGATCCGTCGACAGGTGTGATGGTGGCGCCGCTGCGCGCGGATGGCCGAGTGGTTGGGGTGTTGATGCTTGGTGATCCCACGCGCGTCGCGACGTCGCTGCGCGACGACACAGTCAGGAATGCCCTGGCGACCGTCGCCGCTGTCCTGCGTGTGCTGCTCGCTCGCAACGAGTCAGCGCTTCACAGCCGCGCGGAGTCACTGCGCTCCATCGACGCCATCGTCGACGGCATGGCGCACCAGATGTCCAATCCATTGACGGGAGCGTCCGCAATTGCGCAGCTGCTCGCCGAGGATCTGCAGGACGAGGGACAGCTGGCGGCGATTGCGCAGATTCGCCATGAGCTGGGGCGGGCGTTCGTCGTCCTCAACGACATGCTCGACTTCCAGCGCGACACGCGCGCGCAGGATGGCATTCTCGACTTCAACGCGATCGCGGAGCGCATCGTCCGTTTTCGGGGATACGCCATCCGCGAGCAGGGAATCGCCCTCGATGTAGAAACGTCGCCGGCATTCCTGCCCGTACGCGCTGAAGCACGCTCGCTGGAACATGCGATGCTGCTCACGATGCGCTTTGCGGAGCAGCGGTCCCATGGCACCGTGAATCGTCGGATTGCGGTGCGCGTCTCCGAGCTGCCAAACGCGGAGCTCTGCGTCGACATCACCGACTCGGGCGCGGGCGACACGCCATCGGCAATTCCAGCCTTCTTCGACACTCCACTCAGTGCGCGCGCTCGGGAATCCACGACGCAAATGCCGGATCTCGGCTTGGTCGACAGTCTGCTCCGCGGGTGCGGTGGCCGGCTGGAGATTCGTGGCTCGAAAGCCGATGGCACGACGTATTCCCTCGTGCTGCCGCGCGCATATACCTCACCTTCTTCTGCAGGCAGGAACTCGAAATGACGTCAGCTGCCGTCAACAGCGAGCCGACCGCACCGCCGCGCGCTACCGCGCAGATTCGCATCCTGGTGGTCGACGACGAAGACACCATCAGGCTCGTGCTGGCCAAGTATCTCCGCACCCGTGGCTTCGACGTGGCGACGGCTGAATCCGGAGATGCGGCGCTCGAGACATTGTCCGGCGCGAAGTTCGACCTCATGCTCTGCGATGTGAGGATGCCCGGGCTGTCGGGGGTCGAAATCGTCGTTCCTGCGCTGGAGCTCGATCCCGACCTCGGCATCGTGATGCTGTCCGCGGTGAACGACGCGCCGACGGCCACGGAAGCAATGGCACACGGCGTCCTGGACTACCTCACCAAGCCGATCGAGTTGTCCGACCTGCACGACGCCGTACAACGCGCCCTGCACAAACGCACGCTCCTGCGTGAACAGCGTCGCGTCGAACGGGCCATCCGGGAAGAGGTCGCCGAGCGCACGCAGGAACTCGAGATGGAGAAGGCGCACCTGCGCGACCTGACGGTCACGGTCGTCGAGACCCTTGTTGCGGCCATGGAAGCCCGCGACGTGTTCCAGCGTGGTCACTCAGCGCGGGTCGCGGAGCTGGCGGCGTCCATTGCCGAGTATATGGGACTCTCCCCGGAGGTCGTGGAAGACGTCCGCATAGCCGGCCGGCTGCATGACGTCGGCAACATCGGCATCCGTGACGACGTGCTGAACAAGCCGGGGGCGCTCAATCCGGATGAGTTCGCGCACGTGAAGGACCATGTGCGCATCGGCGTGGAGATCCTTACGCCACTGCGGCACATCGAGCGCGCCATAACTTTTGTCGCCGATCACCACGAACACTTCGACGGATCCGGGTATCCCGCGACGAAATCCGGCGAGGCGATCTCCATCGGAGGACGCATTCTCGCCGCGGCGGACGCCTTCGACGCCATGACGTCGCGCCGACCGTACCGTGAGCCACGCTCGCCGGAGGAGGCCGTGATCGAGTTGCAGCGGCACTCGGGCTCGCTGATGGACCCGCGGGTGTTCGAGGCGCTTCGTGTCGTCGTGAAACGTCGCAAGAGCCTGATCTTCATCGACGCGATTCACGGCTGATCAGGCCTTTCCACCGGCGATGGCCCCGCGCATTATTGCGCCGTGCCTACGCGTCGGGAGTTTCTCGCAACCATGTGCGCCCTTGCCGTCACGGGCGCATGCTCACAAAACGGAATGCAGCAGGCCGGCGCAACGACCGTCGCGTCACAGCGACGTCGCCTGGAGCGTATCGGCATCCAGTTGTACGCGGTTCGGCAGCAAGTGCAGCGTGACCTTCCCGGCACCCTCGCGAGCCTCGCGCAGATGGGCTACCGCGAAGTCGAATTTGCCGGATACGCCGGCCGCACCCCCGAGCAGACCAAGCAGCTCCTCGCCCAGCATGGACTGACCTCGCCCTCGACGCATATCGGGTACGATCAGATCGCGGCGAACTGGGATCGCGCATTGGACGACGCGCTTGCACGCGGCCATCGCTACGTGACCATCCCCTGGCTTCCGCAGCAGGTTCGCACTGCTGACGGCATGCGCCGCGTCGCCGACGAGTTCAATCGCGCGGGCGAATCGGCGCGTCGGCGCGGTTTGCGTTTCGCCTATCACAACCATGACTTCGAATTCGCGAAGGCAGGCGAGACCACGCTCTTCGACATGCTGATCGCAGGCACGAATCCCGACGACGTGTTCTTCCAGATGGACGTGTTCTGGTTGGTGAAGGGCGGCGGAGATCCGCTCGCGTACATCCGGCAGCACCCCACGCGATTCACGATGCTGCACATCAAGGATTCCAGTGGTCCACCCGATCACCGCCAGGTGGACGTCGGGGCCGGCACCATAGACTTCGCCGGCATCCTGCGCCTGGACGAATCGCAGCGCAGCGTCGTCGAGCATGTCTTCATCGAGCACGATTCCCCTGCCGATCCGATGGCCTTCGCGAAGACGTCGATCGATTACCTGAGCCGTCTCGAATACTGATGCCCCAGCAACGACCCCCAGCCGCTGCGCCGCAACGGCCCGTCTATGACGTCTGCATCGTCGGCAGCGGTGCTGGCGGAGGAATGGCCGCGCATGCGCTCACACAATCGGGTGCGCGCGTCGTCATGCTCGAGGCGGGACCTGAGTGGTACGCATCGCGGAATGCAAAGATGATGGTCCCGACATATGCGTCTCCGCGCCGCGGCGGTTCGACACGCATTCGCCCCTTCGGGGAATTCGACGCCTGTGACGGCGGTTGGGATATCGAAGGCGAGCCATACACCGTCGCCAGCGGGTCGCAGTTTCGCTGGTGGCGTGCGCGGATGCTGGGGGGTCGCACAAACCACTGGGGGCGCATCTCGCTCCGCTTCGGTCCCGACGACTTCCGTGGCAAGTCCCGCGACGGGCTCGGCGACGACTGGCCCATCAGTTACGACGACGTTGCGCCGTATTACGACCGGGTAGACCGACTTGTCGGCATCTTCGGCAGCAACGAAGGACTTCGCAATCATCCAGACGGCGTGTTCCTCCCCCCGCCGGCGCCGCGCTGCTACGAGCTCCTGGTGAAGCGCGCCTCAGACAAGCTGAACGTCACCTGCATCCCGTCGCGGCTCTCGATTCTTACAAAGCCGATGAATGGCCGCGCGGAGTGTCATTACTGCGGCCAGTGCAACCGCGGCTGCAGCGTCAAGGCGAATTTCTCCAGCCCGGATGTGCTCATCGCCCCTGCGCGCGCCACAGGGCGACTGACGCTGATCGCCAACGCGATGGCGCGTGAAGTCACCGTCGGCAGCGATGGTCTGGCCACCGGCGTTTCATATATCGACAAGACGACGGGCGAAGATCGCCACGTGCGCGCTCGCGTCGTGGTGCTCGCGGCCAGCGCGTGCGAGTCCGCGCGAATCCTGCTGAATTCAAAGTCGTCGGGGTTCCCGCAGGGACTCGCGAACTCCAGTGGCACGGTCGGCAAATACCTCACCGACACGACGGGCACCGACCTCGCCGGCTACATCCCGGCGATGGTCGATCATGTTCCGCATAACGAGGATGGCGTTGGCGGGGCTCACATCTACATGCCCTGGTGGCTCGACAACGCGAAGCTGGATTTCCCGCGCGGCTACCATATCGAGGTGTGGGGCGGCCTCTATCAGCCGAGCGCGGGCTTCATGGGCGGGATTCACCGCTATCCCCCGGGTGGCGGGTACGGACAGCAGCTGAAGGAAGACTATCGTCGCTACTACGGCGCGACGATCGGTTTCTCCGGTCGGGGCGAGATGATCCCGAACGAGAACTCCTTCTGCGAGCTGGATCCCAACGCGGTCGATCGCTACGGCATCCCCGTGCTTCGCTTTCACTGGAAGTGGGCCGACCACGAATACAACCAGGTGAAGCACATGCAGGAGACCTTCCGTGCGCTCATCGCGGAGATGGGAGGTCAGGTCTTCTCGCAGATGCCGACGCGCGCGCAGGGGTACAACATCTCGACGGGTGGGACGATCATCCACGAGCTCGGATGCACCCGCATGGGCGCCAATCCCGCGAGTTCGGTCGTGAACGCAAACTGTCAGGCGCACGACTGCAAGAACCTGTTCATCGCCGACGGCGGTCCCTTCGTGTCGCAAGCGGACAAGAACCCGACGTGGACGATTCTCGCGCTCGCGTGGCGAACAGCGGACTTCATCGCTGAACAACGGAAGGCGGGTGCGCTGTGAAGCAGATCAATCGTCGCGAAGCGCTGAAAGGCTTCGGTGCGGTGTCGCTGGCGTCGTTCCTCGAGTTCACGCCCGGACAGATCGAGCGGGCGTTGAACGGCATGGCAGCGCTGGCCGAGCCGGAGGAGCAGCAGCAGGCGTACACGCCGCGCTTCTTCGCGCGCGGTGAATGGCGCACCGTCAGCGTCCTTGTGGATTACATCATCCCGCGCGATGCCCGTTCGGGGAGCGCAACCGAAGCGAAGGTGCCGGAGTTCATGGACTGGCTGCTCGCGGACAAGGAAGCGAGCGAGTCCAGCAAGGTGTCGATGCGCGGTGGTCTTGCGTGGCTCAACCAGGAATCCCGAAAGCGGTTTGGTCGCAGCTTCGTCGCCGCGAGCGACGCACAGCGGCGCCAGATTCTCGATGCCATCGCCTGGCCTGCGAAGGCGCCGACTTCACTGAGCCAGGGCGTCGCGTTTTTCACGCGCATGCGTGACTTTACCGCCTCAGGCTTCTTCTCCTCCGCCATGGGCTGGCAGGACCTGCAGTACATCGGGAATGTCTCCAATCCCGGCTGGAACGGGTGCCCACCTGCCGCAATGACAAAGCTCGGCGTAACACCAGACATCATGGGCACCCGTCCCACCAGGAACGGATGAACGAACGACTCGGGGTTGGTTTTGTCGGGAGCGGCTTCAACGCGCGCTTCCACATGCAGGCCTTCCGTGCAGTCCGCGATGCCGATGTTCTCGGCGTCTGGAGCCCGAATCGCAAGAATGCCGAGAGCGCTGCCGCGTACGCGCGCCAACTCGACGTCGGCAAGGCAAAGGCATACCGGTCGATTACCGAGATGGTGCACGATCCCGCGATCGACGCCATCTGGCTCACCGGAGCGAATCACGCCCGGATCGAGAACGTGGAAGAGATCGTGGCCGCCGTGGAGAGCGGGCGCGGTACGCTGCGCGGGATCGCGTGCGAGAAGCCACTCGCGCGCAACGTCGCCGAGGCACGACAGGTGGCGGAGCTCGTCCAGCGTGCCGGTATCCGGAACGGTTACCTGGAAAACCAGCTGTTCGCACCGCATGTCGAGGCGGGCAAGGCGCTCCTGTGGGCGCGGGGCGCGGCGACCACGGGCCGGCCATATCTCGCGCGCGCCGCCGAAGAACACAGTGGCCCGCACATGCCGTGGTTCTGGCGCGGTGAGCTGCAGGGCGGAGGCGTGCTGAATGACATGATGTGCCATTCCGCGCTCGTTGTCCGGCACCTGCTCACCAAACCGGGAGAGCCGTATAGCACGGTGATTCCTGTCCGCGTCACCGCACACATCGCCAGCCTGAAATGGACGCGGCCGGACTACGTGAAGCGGCTGACGAAGGCGATGGGGCCGGAGGTGAATTACGCGAAGTCACCTTCCGAGGATTTCGCCAGCCTCACGATCGAGTTCGAGACCCATGACGGGCACACGGTGCTCGGCGAAGCCAGTACCTCGTGGAGTTACGTCGGCGCGGGCCTTCGCCTCTCCGCTGAGTTGCTGGGCCCGGAGTACTCGATGCAATGGAACTCACTCGACTCCGGGCTCAAGCTGTTTTTCAGCCGCGAGGTCAAGGGGCGTGCCGGTGAGGACCTCGTCGAGAAGCAGAACGCGGAGATGGGCCAGATGCCGGTGGTGCCGAACGAAGCTGCCGCCTATGGCTACGAAGCCGAGGACCGTCACTTCGTGCGGGTATTCCTCGGCAAGGAAGAGCCGCTGCTCACCTTTGACGACGGGCTGGAGGTCGTCCAGGTGCTCATGACCGCATACAAGAGCGCGGAGTCCGGGCGCACGCTCGACTTCCCGCCGCGGGGGCTGGACGCCTTCGTGCCCGCCGTCGCGGCGGGCACCTGGAAGCCGCGTTAGCGCCTTCTAAAGCTGCCAGCCGGCGCGATACTCACGCGTGAGAAACGTGTTGGCATCGGCGCCGTTCGTGAATGACATCGCTTCCGCGTCATAATAGAGCTTCCGTCCCTGGCCCGCGCGCAACGCTGCGATGCCGAGCAGCATCGTTTCGTTCAGCGACGCGGCGTAGTCGAACGGAGAGCTGGGCGTGCCATCGCCCTTGCAGGCCCGCACCCAGTTGATCTCATGGCGGTCGGTGATCCGCTCGATGGTCCGTGGCACCGCGGCTCCCGCTTCGGCGACTGATACCGGGAAGAGGCGCGGGTTGTCGCCATACGTCTCGTGAATGAGCAGCCCTTTCTCGCCGATGAACATCGCACCCCCTTCTGCGACGAGTGACACCTCGTCCGGAAGGTGCGCCGGCCGCGGCGGATACAAGCCGCCATCATACCAGAAGAGCTTCAACGCAGGACGCTGGCCATTCGCCGGGAAGTTGTAGTGCACCGTGGTCGCCATCGGATACGACACTTGCTTCGTTGTGGCGCGAACGTCCGGCGGCGAGCCCGCCGGGGGCGGTACAGTCTCGGTTCCCCAGAGCGACGACGTCGCCTCGATGCTTGTGGGCTGCGTCAGTTCGAGCGCCCAGTACGCCTGGTCCACGAGATGCGCGCCCATGTCACCGAGCGCGCCGACGCCAAAGTCCACCCACCCGCGCCAGGTGAATGGGTGGTACACCGGGTGATACGGAATGTCCTCGGCGACGGGCCCGAGATAGAGGTCCCAACGCAATCCAGCAGGTGGCGTCGCGTCCGCGGCGGCCATCGATGCGGCGAGCGCGTTGCGCATCGCACCGACATTACCGCGTGACATGATCGGCGTCAGCGGATTCCCATTCGCAGCGGTCGCCGACGGCCGCGGGAGGCCTTGCGCCCAGAAGCGCGCGGGTCGGTCCGTGAAGATGTGAACTTCCTTCACGTCGCCAATGACCCCCGCCCGGATCCATTCCACGATGCGTCGCGTCCCTTCGCGCGAATGCCCCTGGTTGCCCATCTGCGTGATGACCTTGTTCTCCTTGGCCAGCCGCTTCAGGAGCCGCGACTCGTAGACGGACCAGGTCAGTGGCTTCTGGACGTACACATGCTTCTTCGCGCGCATCGCCGCCGCGGCGATAGGCGCGTGCAGGTGGTCCGGCGTCGCGATGATCACGGCATCGAGGTCGCGCTGCTTCGCGAGCATCTCCCGGAAATCCGTGTACTTCGCCGCCTTCTGGTACTTCTCGCGCAGGAGCGCACGCGCGGGACTGGGCGCCCGTGTCTCCCGCCCGTCGCCCATCACGTTGCGCTCCATGTATGTGGGGTCGACGTCACAGAACGCGACGAGGTTCTCCATCGCCACCGCTTCGGCGTTTCCCGTGCCCATCCCGCCCACTCCCACCACGGCGATGTTCAGGAGCGCGCTTGGCGGAGTGTGGCCACGGCCGAGCACATGCCGCGGCACGATCGTGAATGCGGACAATGCCGCGCCGGCTTTGGCGGCATCGTTCAGGAAGGTCCTGCGAGAGATTTCGCTCATGCGGTCGCCTTCAGCGGTTGTGGAGTCTTCAGTGGTGATCGGAATGACAGCGCGAACAGCACGGCGACCACGAGCGCCATTGCGGCCGGCACGATCCAGATCGCATGCCAATCGTGCGCGCCGTTCATCTCGTACCGGCTGACCACTCTGCCTGACACGTACGCGCCAACCAGGTAGCCGAAGCCGTTCGTGACGAGGTTGATGAAACCCTGCGCGGCCGCGCGAATCTTTTCACCGGCACGCTGGTCCGTATAGATCTGGCCCCCCACGAAAAAGAAGTCGTAGCAGATGCCGTGCAGGATGATGCCGGCATACAACATCCACATCGCACTCCCCGCGTTGCCGTTCGCGAACGCGAAGTACCGCGCCGCCCACGCGAGCATGCCGACGAGCATGATCACTTTGATGCCGTAGCGACGCAGGGCGAACGGCAGCAGAAGCATGAACCCGATCTCGGACCACTGGCCGAACGTCTGGATGAAGGCGGGGTTCGGTGCCCCGACCTCGTTCAGGAAGAGGTTCGTGAACGTGTAGTAGAACTGGAGAGGGATGCACAGCAGGAAGGACCCAATGACGAAAACGAGAAAGTCGCGGTTCCTCAGCAGCTGTAGCGCATCCAGGCCGATGGCATCTCCCGCCTTGAAGGGCGCCCCTGCGGCTTTCGGCGGCGTATGTGGCAGCGCAAGCGAGTACAGCCCCATCACGATGGACGCGCCCGCAGCGATGCGCATCGGGATCGCGAGCGCGTCGGCCTGCAGCAGCCCAACGGCTGTTCCGGCCACGATCCAGCCGATTGTCCCCAGCACACGGATCACGGGGAAGTCGCGTGCAGAATCCTCGACATGCTGAAAGGCGATCGCGTTCGTGAGCGACAGCGTGGGCATGTAGCACAGCGCGTACAGGATGAGGAGCGGATAGAATCTCGACCACTCGGTTTGCATGGAGACAAACCACATCACGACGCCGCCCATGAAATGCAGGATCGCCAGCAGCTTCTGGCTCGCGAAGAATCGGTCGGCGACGACGCCCATGAAAAACGGCGTAAGGATCGCGGCGATGGCCATGGCGCCGTACGCGCTTCCGATCTGCGTCGCCGAAAAGCCAAGCGTTTTGCCGAGGTACGTCCCCATCGTCACGAACCACACGCCCCAGATGAAGTATTGCAGGAACATCATGGTGGACAGCCGCGTCTTGATCATCAGCGGAGCTCCCGGATGCGGATGCGGCGAAGCGACAGCTCGCCGGAGTGATCACCCTGGATGGCGATATGCCCGCGCCGCGCGCGTCCGTAGTTCGGCCAGGCAGCGAACTTGCTGGCCTTCACCTTGGCTTCCCAGTCCGGGCTGCCATACTCGTATTCGACCAGCTTGACTCCATTGAGCCAGTGCTCCACGCGCGCGCCGCGCGCGACGATCCGCGTCTCATTCCACTCGCCGGCAGGCTTCACGATGCCTGCGGCCGCCGGATACAGCCCGTAGTTCGCACCTGCCGCGGTCAGGCGGTTCCGGCCATCGCGCGCGTTGGGATCATCGAGCAGCTGATATTCGGTCGCGCTCCAATACACCTTCTCGTATTCCTCGGTGGCGCGGTAAAACACGCCGGCGTTGCCCCCCGTCGCGATCTTCCAGTCAAAGGCCAGCTCGAAATCCCCGAACTGGTCCCTGGTGATGATGTCCTCCGTCGCGCCCGTTTTCATCAGGACACCGTCCCGGACAAGCCAGCCGGCAGGCGCCGCCTGCGATTGGTAGACTCGCCATCCGTCGGTCGTGCGGCCGTCAAAGAGCGCGCGCCACCCAGCCGCGGCTTCGACGGCACTGAGCTGGCCCGCGACGGGCGCAGGCACGGTGGACTGCTGCTGTGTGGCGCACGCCATGACACCGAACGCGAGAATGGCCGCGCCGGCACGGCGAACGACCCGAACGTCAATCATGCAGTCCCTCCCGGCGCCTGGCGCCATTGGTCGCGGCTTGAATAACACAAATCTGACGGCCGCACAATCGGCAACGGACCCGATGGCCGGGGCGTATACTATATCTGATGATGTACCGCCCGTTCCTGCTCATCGGCGGCGCAATGCTGTTCGGGCTCGCCCACGCGGCTGCCGCGCAACGCCCTGCGACGTCGGCAGATACACTCAAGCTCGCCCTCGACGAAGCCGTCACCCTCGGACTTC
>DASPMP010000150.1:0-6751 GCA_035626995.1 Gemmatimonadaceae bacterium | reverse complement strand
CACGAAGCATCGGACCGGTCAGGCCGTAGTTGATCGCTTCGTCCGGCGACATCACACCCAGGCCGACGGTGCGGCCGACCCAGATCCCGTGACGAGTCACGACGCGATCCACTTCGGCCATCGTCTTCGGGAACGTGCGGGTGAAATGCCGCAGCTGGTCCACCCACCCTTCCGGGATGTCCGCCGCCATGCCGCCAACGCGCGTCACGCTGGTCGTGAGACGCGCGCCCACCCAGTCCTCCATCAGCTTGTAGATCGCTTCGCGCTGATAGAACATCCACAGGAAGGGCGTGAACGCCCCGATGTCGATGCAGGTGGTACCTGCCCACACGAGGTGGGACATTATGCGCGAGAGCTCGGCGGCAATGACCCGCAGCACCTTGCACCGCTCGGTGATCTCGATGCCGAACAGACGTTCAGCGCCCAGCGCGAACGCCACGTTGTTGCCCGGCGAGTTCAGGTAATCCTCGCGGTCCGTGTACGGAATGATCTGGTTGTACTGCCGGTATTCGCCGGTCTTCTCGAATCCGCAGTGCAAGTAGCCGATATGCGGAATGCAACGCACGACCGTCTCGCCGTCGAGCTCCAGGACGAGACGCAGCACGCCGTGTGTGGCGGGGTGCTGCGGCCCGATGTTGATGAGCATATGCTCGCCGGACAGGTCGGGCTCGATCCCTGGAGGAGCCTCCAGCGTCGAAACATTGCCGGATTCGTCGGTGACAAGTGGGCGCCGGATGGGGCGACCCTGCGCGTCCAGCCCACTCGTGGACAGCTCGACTTCGACGGTGCGCTTGGTGGTTGCCATCGTTATTCGCCCACCTGCTGGTCACCGGTGGCAAGACGCTTGCCCATTTCCTCAGGCAGATCCTCGAAGGCTTGTGCGATGCTCAATTCTTCCATGGAGTAGCGTGCTTCAGGATTCGCGGCGAGCGCCTGACGCAGCTGCTCGGAACGGCTGAAGCGACCGCGCACGGGGAAATCCTTGCGCAGCGGAAATCCCTCGCGGTATCCCTCCCACATGAGGATTCGGCGAAGGTCCGGGTGGCCTTCGAAGGTGATGCCGAACATGTCGAAGCATTCCCGCTCCAGCCAATCCGCGCCGCGATACACCGCCCATACGCTCGGGACCGAGAGAGGTTGGCTCTTCTCGAGCAGGACCTTGAGGCGAAGAAACCGCCGGTACGCGAGCGATCGCAGGTGCCAGACGACCTCGATCGGTTGCTCGGGGTCGCGAAATTCGACGGCCGTCACATCCACGAGCATGTCATAGCGCTGAGACGGGTCATCGTGCAGCCAGCGTACGATGTCCGACAGCCGCGCCCGGTCGACTACCACCGACGTCTCCCCCCACACCACATCCACGCGGCGGACGGCGCCGGCGAACTGGCGTTCGATCGCCTCGGCCGTCGGGTTCGCGGGGCCACCGCGATGCGCGACGTTCCTGGGGCTCGCGGGAATGGCCTGCGACGCCGAACCAGCAATGACCGTCGTGAAGGGGGGCTGAGCGGTCACAGTCCGGAGCGCTTCTGATGGACCGAATTACCGAAATTCTCCGAAAGCTCGTCGATCGCCGGCGGCGGGATATACAGCTGGCTGCGCGGGTCCGGCTCCATCTCGCGGCGGATGCTTTGGTCCGCTGACCGCTCATTCATGATCTTCTTCTGCAGGAGCATGATCCCGTAGATGAGTCCCTCTGGACGTGGCGGGCAGCCCGGAACGTAGACGTCGACGGGAATGATGGTGTCGATCCCCTGCACCACGGCGTAATTGTCGAAAATGCCATTGCCGCTGGACGCGCACGCACCCATCGAGATGCACCACTTGGGTTGCGGCATCTGCTGCCAGATCCGGCGCAGCACGGGCGCCAGCTTGAACGGAACGCGACCGGCGCAGATAAGTACATCCGCCTGGCGCGGCGAGAAGCTCATCCGCTCCATGCCGAAACGGGCCAGGTCGAACTTGTTCGCGGCCGACGCCATGAATTCAATGGCGCAGCAGGCGGTGCCGAACGGCATTGGCCACAGCGAGTTTGCGCGCGACCAGTTCACCAGCATGTCCAGCCGTGTCACCATCCAGGGCTCGCCGCCATGCGACACTTCCTGCCGATCAGGACGGGGGCTCAATCCCATTGCAGCGCTCCCTTTTTCCAGACGTAGACGAAGCCAACGAGCAGGATCACGATGAAGACGAGCATTTCGATGAGGCCAAAAAAGGACGTCTGTCCGGCAGGGCAGATGCCATTGGCCAAGGGCACCGCGCAGGACAGCTCACGGAAATGCGCCCCCCACGGGATCATGAAAACGGTCTCGATGTCGAAAATGATGAACAACACCGCGACCATGTAGAACTTGACCGAAAACCGCTCGCGAGCGTCGCCCAGCACCGGCATCCCCGACTCATAGGGGGTCTGCTTCACCGGGGTCGGCCGGGAGCGCATGGTGAGGTGGGATAACCCCAACATCAGCACCGCGTTGGCCACCACAAAGCCGAGCAGCAACAGAACGGGTAAGTACGTGCGGGCCATGGCCTCACAACTTCGTGAAAAGTTTCACTAAGTCCGGCGGCAGGAAAACTATGCCGACGGAAAACCGGAATCAACCGAGCGGAGCGAGGTGCGCGAGCGTGCCAGTAGCATAGTAGTCGCGCAGCTCAACCGAGCGTTTGTCCGCCGCTTATGTTCAGCGTCGCCGCGGCGATGTCTCCGATACGACTTCTTCCAGAGAAATCCGAGAACTCCTTTGGTCGATCAGCACTCCCTGTTCCCCCGCCCGGCCGATGCCAGGGAAGAAGGTACCGGCATCCTGGCGTCCCAGCACATCAAGGACCTGATTCAGCGCCAGGCGATTGCCGCGAGCGCACCAATCGACGCGGGACAGGTACAGCCAGCGAGTCTGGATCTCCGGCTTGGTCCCACGGCGTACAGGGTGCACGCCAGCTTCCTGCCAGGACGCACCAGACGCGTGATGAATCGCGTCGAGGACCTGCTGATCGAGACGATCGACCTGAGCAGTGACGCGGTCCTGCACCGCGGTTTCGTGTACATCGTCCCGCTCATGGAGCAGCTGGCGCTTTCGTCGGACTACTCCGCGAAGGCAAATCCGAAGAGCACAACGGGGCGGCTGGACATCTTCACGCGATTGATCGCCGACTACGCCGACAGCTTTGATGTCGTGCCGGCTGGCTACAAGGGGCAGCTATTCGTCGAAGTCGTGCCGAAGACGTTCGACATCCGGCTGAAGCAAGGCGCACGCCTCAACCAACTGCGGGTCAGGCGCGGCGATCCGCGACCGGCCGACACGGTCGTGCAGCGCCTTCACAATGAGCAGGGGCTGGTCTTCGTCGACGGGGAGAAAGTTCGGGCGGATATCGAGGGGGGCGGCGTCTGGGTTCACCTCGACCTCCGTGCCCGCGAGAACGGCGTGGTTGGGTACAAGGCAAAAAACCAGACGGCCATCATCGACCTCGAGAAGATCGGTCACTACGACGTGGACGAATTCTGGGAAGTCGCCCGCCTCACCCGTCAGGGTGCCCTCATCCTCCGGCCGGACGAGTTCTACATCCTCGTGTCCAGGGAAAGCGTGAAGGTGCCGCTGAGCGTCGCGGCGGACATGGTGCCCTACGATCCCGCCGTCGGCGAGTATCGCGTGCACTACGCTGGCTTCTTCGATCCGGGCTTCGGCGCAACCGGCGCTGGCGTGGGCACGCCCGCCGTGCTGGAGGTGCGGTCGCACGAGGTGCCCTTCGTGCTGGAGGACGGGCAGCCCGTCGCGCGTCTCATCTACGAACAGCTCCTCGCGTCACCGAGCAAGGTGTACGGCGTGGACATCGGATCCTCGTACCAGCGCCAGGGACTGACCCTCGCGAAGCAGTTCAGGCGCGAGTGACGCTCGCGGTAAGGAAGTCCCGTTGCATCCGGGCGATGAAGTCGATGCTGATTTCCTTCGGACACGCTTCCTGGCACTCGCCGAACCAGCTGCAGCCGCCGAAGTGCTCGAGATCCATCTGCGCGACCATGCTCAGCGCGCGTCGGTACCGCTCTGCCTGACCCTGTGGCAGCAGACCAAGGTGTGACATCTTCGCGGCCGTGAAGAGCGACGCCGAGCCATTGGGGCACGCCGCGACGCACGCCCCACACGCGATGCAGGCCGCAGCGTCCATGGAGCGCTCGGCGTTGTCCTTCGGCACCGGAATCGCATTCGCGTCGGGCGCACTGCCCGTCTGGACGCCGATGTAACCGCCTGCCGCGATGATGCGGTCGAGTGCGCCGCGATCCACCACGAGATCCTTGATCACCGGGAACGCCACCGAGCGCCACGGTTCGACCCAGATCTCATCGCCGTCCTTGAACAGCCGCATGTGCAACTGGCAGGTGGCGGTGCTGCGCGACGGGCCATGCGCGACGCCGTTGATCATCACCCCACAACTACCGCAGATCCCCTCCCGACAGTCGTGGTCGAACGCGATGGGCGCTTCCCCCTTCGCGGCCAGCTGCTCGTTCACGACGTCGAGCATCTCGAGGAAAGACATCTCCGGACTGACATCGTTCGCTTCGTACCGGACGAACCGTCCCTGCGCACTGCCGGACGACTGCCGCCACACGTGCAGCGTGAGTTTCATGAAGCTCTCCCCACGGCGCGAAGAGCCGGGCGGCGAGTGCGAAGTCCGGTCATTTATAGCTCCGCTGGGACAGCGCAACGTTCTCGAAGTGCAACGGTTCCTTGTGCATCACCGGCGCCTTGTTTTCTCCTGCGTACTGCCACGCGGCCACATAGGTGAATTGGTCGTCGTTGCGAAGCGCTTCGCCGTCCGGCGTCTGATATTCGACGCGGAAATGACCGCCGCATGATTCCTCGCGGTGCAGCGCATCGGCGCACATCAACTCGGCGAGCTCCATGAAGTCGGCAACGCGTCCGGCATGTTCCAGCGACTGGTTCAGCTCCTCACCCGATCCGGGCACGAAGAGATCGCGCCAGAACTGCTCGCGCAATCTCGGGATTTCTTCCAGGGCTGTGCGAAGCCCTTCGGCGGTGCGCGCCATGCCGCAGTACTCCCACATGATGCGCCCCAGCTCGCGGTGAAATGACTGGCTCGTGCGCTTGCCGCTGATCGCCAGCATCCGCTCCGTCCGCTGACGCACGGCGCTGACCGCCGCGCGAACGTCGGCATGATCGGCTGTCACCGGCGCCAGCTTCGCCGAAGCGAGATAGTCTCCGACAGTCAGCGGGACGATGAAATATCCATCGGCCAACCCCTGCATGAGCGCGCTCGCCCCGAGCCGGTTGGCGCCGTGGTCGGAAAAGTTCGCTTCCCCGGCGACGTGCAGTCCGGGAATGGTGCTCATGAGGTTATAGTCGACCCACAAACCGCCCATGGTGTAATGCACCGCGGGGTAGATGCGCATCGGTACCTCGTACGGATCTTCGTCCGTGATGCGCGCATACATCTCGAAGAGGTTGCCATAGCGCTCGGCGATCTTGTCGCGACCCAGTCGCCTGATGGAATCGCGGAAGTCCAGGTAGACGCCATATCCTCCTGGCCCAACGCCGAGTCCCTCATCACACACTTCCTTCGCCGCACGTGACGCGATGTCGCGAGGCGACAGGTTGCCGAAGCTGGGATACTTCCGCTCGAGATAGTAGTCGCGATCGGATTCGGGAATATCGTTCGGCGCGCGATGGTCACCAGCTGCCTTCGGAACCCACACGCGCCCGTCGTTGCGCAACGACTCGGACATCAGGGTGAGCTTGGACTGGTAGTCGCCGCTCACCGGAATGCATGTAGGGTGAATCTGTGTAAAACAGGGATTTGCGAATAAGGCGCCGCGCTTGTGAGCGCGCCAAATAGCTGTAGCGTTCGACCCCTTCGCGTTTGTGGACAGGTAGAAGACGTTCCCATACCCGCCGGTCGCGAGAATGACGGCGTCGGCCAAATGCGGCTCGATTGCGCCGGTGACCATGTTGCGGGTCACGATGCCGCGTGCCTTCCCGTCGATAACAATGAGGTCGAGCATCTCGGTCCGGGGGAACATCGTCACCCCGCCGCGCGCAATTTCCTTCTCGAGCGCCTGATAGCAGCCGAGGAGCAACTGCTGTCCGGTCTGTCCGCGCGCGTAAAAAGTCCGCGAGACCTGCGCGCCCCCGAAACTGCGGTTGTCGAGCAACCCGCCATACTCGCGGGCGAATGGAACCCCCTGCGCCACGCACTGATCGATGATATTTACGCTGATCTGCGCGAGACGGTACACGTTGGCCTCGCGTGCGCGGAAATCCCCACCCTTGATCGTGTCGTAGAACAGGCGCCAGATGCTGTCGCCGTCGTTCTTGTAGTTCTTCGCGGCGTTGATGCCGCCCTGCGCCGCAATGCTGTGCGCCCGTCGCGGCGAGTCCTGGAAGCAGAACGCCTTGACGTTGTATCCGAGCTCGCTGAGCGTCGCCGCCGCGGCGCCACCCGCGAGGCCGGTGCCGACGACAATGACCGAATACCGGCGCTTGTTCGCCGGGTTCACGAGCTTGATCTCGAAGCGATGGCGATCCCATTTCCGGTCGATGGGACCCGCGGGAATCCTCGACTTCAACTCCATCTACCTGATGACTCCTGCCATGACGGCGAGCGGGACGAGCGAAAAGGCCAGCCAGATGGCAACCGCGATTGTCGCGGTTGCCATCTGGCTGGCCTTTTCGCTCGTCCCGCTCGCCGTCATGGCAGGAGTCATCAGGTAGATGGAGTTGAAGTCGAGGATTCCCGCGGGTCC
>DASPMP010000149.1:0-6191 GCA_035626995.1 Gemmatimonadaceae bacterium | reverse complement strand
TCGTTCGTGCGCAACGAGTTCGGCGAACCCCTGCGGGTGCTGATGGCCAGCGTTGCCCTCATCCTGTTGATCGCCTGCGCCAACCTCGCCGGCCTGCTGCTGGCGCGCGGCGCCGCGCGCACGCACGAGACGGCCGTGCGCATCTCCCTCGGCGCCAGGCCCGGTCGCCTCGTGCGACAGGCGCTGACGGAGAGCCTGACTCTCGCGATGATCGGCGGGGTCGCGGGGATCGTGCTGTCGCACTGGATGACGGCGGCGCTGCTCCGCCTCGGCTCCTCCGGCACGCGTCCCATTCCCCTCGACGTCTCCGTCAGTGTCCCGACGATCATCTTCGCGCTGCTCGTGACCATCGGCACCGGGGCGCTGTTTGGCGTGGCGCCCGCGCTGCGAATGGCGACCACGGATCTCTACGAAAACTTCCGCCGCGGCGGGCGTGGCGTGGCGGGACATCACGTGCCGCTCGGACGGGTGCTGGTCGTCGGCCAGATCGCGCTCTCGCTCATCCTCGTGGCCTCCGCGGCGGTGTTCGTCAAGACTTTCCGGAACCTCGTGAACGTGAATCCCGGCTACGAGCGGGAGCAGCTGGTGATGGCGAGGATGGATGTCCGCGCGGCCGGGTATACGCCAGAGCAACTCCCGGCGTTGTACGACCAGCTGCTGTCCGCGGTGCGCGCGATTCCGGGCGTGCGCTCGGCGAGCCTTGCCGTGAACGGATTCGGCGGCTTCGGATACCGCACCAGTGGCTTCCAGGTGCCGGGACGCACGCTGCCGCAGGGCGAGAGCTTCGCCGAGGAGAATTACGTCACACCGGATTTCTTCGGCACCACCGGGATCACCTTCGTCGCGGGACGCGGTTTCAGCGATCGGGACACGAAGAAATCGCCGAAGGTCGTGGTGCTCACCGAGCGCGCGGCGAAGAAGTATTTCGGCACCGCGGATTCTGCCGTCGGGAAGCGCATCGGATACGACGATCCCGACATGGAAGTGGTCGGCGTGGTGCGTGACATTCGGCCGCATGGACTGCGCGAGGAGGAGCCCGCGCTCGTCTTCCGTCCACTGGCCCAGGGAGACGCGGAGTACGCGACCAGCCTGGAGGCGCGCGTGGCGGGCGACGCGCCCAGCGCCGTGCCTTCTGTACGGCGGGCGATCACAAGCGTCGCCCGGGACCTCCCGGTCAGCGACGTGACGACGATGGAGACGCTGCTGGAGCGCGGACTGTCGCGCGAGCGCCTCGTGGCGCGGCTGGCCGGCGCGTTCGGGATCCTCGCGCTGCTGCTGGCGGCGATCGGCCTGTACGGCGTGATCAGCTACTCGGTCGCGCGGCGCGCCAACGAGATGGGGGTCCGCCTGGCACTAGGCGCGTCGCCCGCGGGAGTGTCATGGGTGGTGATCCGCGAGTCGCTGCGCACCATCGTCATCGGGCTGGTGGTCGGCATCGTGCTATGGTTCCCACTGCTCCGGCTGACCCGCCGCCTGGTGTACGGCCTGTCGCCGCACGACCCGACGACGCTGGCGTTCAGCATCGCGCTGCTGTTGATCGTCGGCCTCGTCGCCGCATTCCTTCCCGCGGCGCGCGCGGCGCGCATCGATCCGATCGAGGCGATCAGGGCAGAGTAGACGCCGGTGCTTCCCGGGGTCGTCGCGATTATGAAGCCTCCGATACCATGATTCGAAGCAGCTAGACTTCCCTGGATCAGGCCGACGGAGAGACATCCATGGCTCCTGAATTTCCAGCTGCTCCTGTGGCGACCCTTCGAATTGACGGGGTCGAACACCGAGCAGGTGCACTCACGGTTCTGCGGCGCGACGAGCGGCTGCCTGGCGGGATTCGGTTCAGTCTCGATCTCGATCGAGCCGTCATCGTTCAGCACTTTGCGCGTGGTGTGCCACTCCGCACCGGTCACACTTCGCCGCGCGAGGAGTTGCAGCTGTTCGCGCTACTTCGACGGATCCTTTCCGGCGCCCGCGCTCCAGCGCGCTTCTGCGTAGCGACGCTCGATCACGTCGAGGTGCACGCGAGGTCGGTTCGGTTCAGCGGCCGGTGCGCCCCGCTCGCCGCTGGGAGCGTTGCTCCGCACTCAGGAATGGACTTCGTCGCCTCGTCCAGCGATGTGCGAACTCAGGGGCTCGACTAATACCATGTTCGATCGCGATCGCCCCGATCCACATCTCCGCGACGCGCGGATCAAGCTGCGCGCCGTCATCGCGGCGCTCGATGACGCGCTCGAGGAATCCGCCGAGGAGCCGGTGGCGACCGGACCGACCCTGGCGGAGGTCGCCGAGGAGATCGCAGTCCATCGCGATGCCCTCGATATCATCGCGCAGCGGCAGCAGTCGCTCGGCGACGCAACGCAGCCAGGCGGGCGGCAGGTGCCGTTCCGGGAGTTGGACCGGGTACGAACCGAATTGGAGCAACTCCAGGCGGAAGCGCTCGCGCTTACCCAGGCGCTCGCGAAGTTGGAGGCGTTGCGGGACGAGCTCGAGAAAACGGCTCGCTGAAGGAGAGCCTCCCCGATCTCCGGGTCACAGGCAAGAACCGCGACTTCAACTACGTAACGATACGTATGCCGCACCACTGCCGGCCGCGGCATCGTAAGGAATGGCGACCTTCATTCTGCGCGGGGCGCGATGTGTCATTCCCCTGGCGATGGTTCTCTCCATTCAGGGATGTGAGGAGTGCGGCCCGGACCACCGGCGCACCGAGATCGAGGGTGTGATGGTCGATCGCAACCTCACCCCCGTCGCGCGTCTCGAAGTGTTCCTGGGCGAGCTGCGCACCGGGGTGAACACTCAGCTGTGGGTGCAGATCCACGATTTCTGGAACGATCCCGATTCGTTGCTGCGCGGGCGTGTCACCGGTGCGGCACTGCTCAGCGCGGCAGACGACACCCTGTTCCGGTTCGTGGTGGATTCCGCCAATGAGCGGACCGGCATCCTCGCCGGCGGAACCGTGATCACACCAGCCGAAGCGGATCGCATCATGTCTCACATCATGGGAACTGGCGTGAAGCTGCTGATCCGGAGCGACGTAGACGGACGAACCGCCCAGGCGATCCCGATGACGCTCGTTACCATCGGGCCTTGGCGAAGGGCTACCTGCGACTGGCCTTGAAGGTATGGTTGCTTCCGTTAGCCTCGGCAGCCATCGGATCCCGCAGGCTTACCAGCCTTCGTTGCGCGCTATGATCGCCAGTTCCGTTCGTGCCTGTTCGTTTCGAACCAGCCGCGTACCGTGCAGAGTCCGCAGTACCATCCTGCCGTCAGCGCCGGCATGACGGCCGAGCAGCGACACAGCCACGTGCGCGAAGCCATCGTCCCACATCGCCGCTCTCCGTAGGTACTCCAGCGCAACTGGCTTATCGGATTGCCTCGATAATGCCGAGAGCGCGCCCGCGCGAAGGGCCTCATCAGCGCCCACGGCTATCCGATACAGGAGCGCCGCCGCGCGAGGATAGGGCGTACCCGGGCGGCCATCAGCGCCGGCAGCGGCAAGGGCTCCACGCGTTGCTTCCGCCACCCGGAGAGACACTGTGCCGCCGGGCTGGTATGCCATCACGAGCGCCGTCAACGAATCAGCGATTTGATCGCGCGCGGCCTGGGAATGTCCTGACTCTTCCTGCCTCAGGATCCGGACTGCCCTGCCGCTGCTGCCATTCTCCCTGAGGTTCCTCCCAACCTCCGCCACGACATCACGTGCGGGATCCTGGGCACCGACGGAGCCTGACGCCGCGACCAGCGCCAGTGGAATCAGGGCCAACGGTAGCATTTGCGTTCTCACACACGAGAACTAGCGGCCGCTTTCCCACGTATCAAGTGTGATGTCCATGGTAGCGCTGGCTCTACGCGTCGCCCTGGGGTTTACTTCTTTAAGACGCTGGGTTGGCGGACGTAGCCGGAGGAGAGATTTGTCGCGACTCGTGCTTATCGGCCTGACACTCCTGATCTCTGCCGAAGGCTCTGCCCAGGAGCGGCCGCTTACGTGTCTCAGGCTCGAGTACACCCCGCGCCACGGCGGATTCCCGGAGTTCATCGTGCTGTATCCCGGGGCTGACAGTGGCCTCGTCGCGGTGGCAGCGAGCGCCAGCCGCGAGCTCCGGCCAACCTCGAGTCTGCGACGCGCGGCCTACTGGCGCATATCGCGCGGCAGCGTCTCCTTCACACTCGGCGACGGCATGGTGTCGCAACGATTCCAGATGGCGCAGGCGGGAGTCATTTCCGGCAGGGCGGTATTACGTATGCCGTTACGCGATCTGGACACCGACAGCATCGTTGCATGGCGATCGGACAGTCTGCAGGTACGGGCACAGCAGCTGCTGTGCAGCGCTCTGCCCCGTGGATTGCCCGATACGTCGACACTCCTGCGTCCGCGCCCACTCGAGCCCGTGACACATGTCCGCTGGCGCGGCATCTATTCCTACGCGTTCGAGGAGCGGCTCTTCCATCCGTGTAGAGACCAGGAGGGAGCGGATGTGATGCTCGCCACTGCGCGTCCGGAATTCGGCCCGGTCTGGGCGGACCGCTCGACGACCGCGTGGGTCGCACCGAACGTCGGCCGGTGGAGAGCACCGGATAGCACGGGACGCGCCGGGGGATTCGTGGAGTGGAGCGGCGAGTTGCGCGGCCCCGGCTCTTTTGGTCACGGAGGAATTGCCTCCTACCTGCTTCGCGTCGACTCTGTCTTTGCCGTCGATTCCCTACGGACGTGCGCGTAGTATCCACCCGCGTCGCATTTTCCATCCGCAACGGGTCGTGGCGGCCGCCGGCTGTGTGATGCCGGCCTTCGGCACGCGCAGGACGGCAAGCAATAGGGAGCGAAGCAAGATGAAGTAGCGGCGCCTCCGATCAGACGTCGTTGCGCGAGCGAAGACACGCGAATTATTCTCGCATATGCAGCGCGTAGTCGGATGGATCGGATGCCTGATGCTGGCAGTTGCGGCGTGCGGCGACGGGTCGACACCACCAGATCGCCAGGGACCCTGCGGTGATCGGCTGACGCTCGACATCGCCGAGGTGGTACTGGTCGACGCCGACGCCGAGTGTCTCCAGCTGTCGAGCGAGGCGGGCGAGTACGTGCTCGCCTATCTCGATCCGGCGTTCATCGAGGCGGCGCGGCACAATCATCCCGACTATGGGCCGACCTCGGAAACCTTCGATGTCGAGGTCTCGCTCGTCGCGCCGGGTGCGTCAGCAGCTGCGCGCCTTGCGCCCAGCGCACTACAGCAGCCGGTGTCCCACCTGCGCGATACCAGGCTGTCCGCTGTTGACGCCGAGCCGTGGGTGATCGGCGACACGCTGCGCCATGCGTTCGACCAGGGGGTGGCGCCGGAGCTGATGCAGGTCGTCGCGATTCACGAAGACTACTTCGTCGTTGCCGTGCCGCGCGCGGACACGGCGCTCTTTGCGCCATGGGAAGCCCGGCTGCGCGAGGTGTTCGACCTCTATCTGAATGAGGCCGACCACGTATTGAACACGATGTTCGGCGGCACGCGTCCCACGAGCAATTCCGACGGACAGTTTCTCGTACTCGCGAAGGTCGACCCGGGGCTCGCGGGCGCGGCGTATCCCGACCGGCTGCAGATGCTCATTGGGACGTCGCAGTTCGTGACGACCGTACAGCAGTACCTGCTGCTCGCGCACGAGATGACGCATGTGAAGCAGTTCCAATATTCCTTTCCGCGCCCCGCGGAATCGCAGACGGCGTGGACCCAGTGGGCCGTCGAAGGAGGCGCGAAGTTCATGGAGGGAGAGCTGCTACGCCGTCATGTGGGGCTGGAACTGCTGTCGAACTGGGAAGGGTGGCGCACGCCGACGAGCGATCCGTTCCTCAACGCATACCGTCAGGTCGCTGGGGACTTCAGTTCGGGGACGGTGTCCATGGGCTACGGCCCGGGCGCGGCGGTCATTCGCGACTTCGTGCAGCGGCTCGTCGTGCACGGCATGACCGTGGATGCCGCGGCGCGCCTCGTGCTGCGGTCATCGCTGCATGGATGGTTCGGGTGCTGGGGGTTCGAGAATTGTACGACCGACGGACTGGCACCGCAGATGACCGCGGCGCTCGGCGCGCCATTCGATCCGATCACGGCGGTGCTGCGCGTCGCGGCCAGCGCGGCTGCCGATGACCAGACATCCAATCCCGAACTGCAGCAATCCTCGTTCTTTGACCTCGCGGGTCCCAGGAACAACAACGGAAA
>DASPMP010000148.1:0-2177 GCA_035626995.1 Gemmatimonadaceae bacterium | reverse complement strand
AGCGGCGTTCGATCGAAAGAGTTCGACCTCGCACGACACAGCACAAAACATCCGTAGCTCGGTGATGTCGAAGCTCAGTAGCTTAGAAGCTATAGCAGCTCAGAAGCTTCTTCATCGCACCGGCGGCACATACGGCAGCGTGCGCGAGAACCACCAGCACAAGGCGAAAACGACCGGGATGTGGATGATCATCTGTAGCATTCCATAGCCCACAATGTCGCGCGCCTTGAGACGCAGGATGGCGAGCAGCGGCAGCATCCAGAACGGGTTGACGAGGTTGGGCAGCGCTTCGGCGGCGTTGTAGATCTGCACTACCCATCCCAGGTGCACCTGATGGGCGTTGGCCGCCTGCATGACATACGGCGCTTCGATGATCCACTTGCTGCCGCCGGACGGGATGAAGACTCCCAGCACGGCGGAATACGCTGCCACGAGCAGCGGGAACGTGTGGTGCGTGCTGAAGGTGACGAAGATGTGCGCCAGGCGGTCCGAGATGCTGGTGCCGGTGATCATCCCGAAGATCACCGCATAGAACGGAAACTGTATGAGGACGCCGCCCGTCGCGGGCACCGCATCGGCCACCGACCGCAGGAACTGCCTGGGACGCCAGTGGAGCAGCAGTCCGGCGCAGAGGAAGATCAGGTTGTAGGTGTTCAGGTCCAGCGCCGCCAGCGCGCCGCGCGGCGAGGTGCGGAATACGTCGATCAGATACCAGCCGAGCAGTGCAACCACGAGAATCGTCAGCGCGGGGCTATGCTCGAGGAGTTCGCCGGGGCGTGCACTACGCTCCACCGGGCGCTCGACCGCCTGGTGGACGACACCGAAGTCTTCAGCCGTGCGTGCGCTCGCCGCCGAGGGCGCTGTCCAGTAAGCGATCGCCACCGAGATCACCACGAGCACGAGTGTGGTCACGATGCTCTGCCATAGAAACACCGTCTGCGTCAGCGGAATCGCACCGGTGATGGCGAACAGGGACGGGGGGATCGTCTCCCTGGTTGCCATCAGCATGGCCGCTGAGGACGAGAGTCCCATGGCCCACACTGCGCCGAGTCCGAGATAGGCGGCGGCGCCGGCGGCGCGGTAGTCGAGTCCCTTGACGCGGGCCGCGTACTCGCGGGCGAGCAGTCCGCTAAAGATCAGGCTCAGTCCCCAGGAAATCAGCGACGTCAAGGTCGAGAACAGTGCGATCAACGCGACGGCCGTGCGCGGCTCCTGCGTGAGCGAAGCAAGGCCGCGGATCAGCCGGTACACCGGGCGCGAGGTCGCGACGACGTATCCGCCGATGATCACCATCACCATCTGCATGGTGAACGGTACGAGGCTCCAGAAACTCTTTCCGCCCTGGATGGCGAGTCTCGCCGGACTTTCGCCCAGGGCGACGCCACCGGCGAACACCACCACAATGCCCATCAGTGCGAACACCAGGGCGTCGGGAAACCAACGCTCGCTCCAGTTCGCGAGCGCGAGGCCAAAACGCACGGCGGAACTTTCGGTCCGCGTTGCAACGGTGCGGGTACGGGAATCGGTCTTCATCAGGTTCAGCCGCAGGACGGCTCAAGAGCATACCGCAACAGCCGTCGACGGCAAATCCTCGCGCCTCGTCGGCCACGGACGTTGACGCTCAACGAGGGTCTGTGCGAGTTTGAGAGCATGAGCGCAAGTTGCAAATCCAGCCTGCGGGAGCGCCGGGCACTGGCCGCGTACGTGAAGCTGCTGCGCGCCAGCGAGACCGTGCATGGCGAGGCGGTGCGTCCGCTCGCCGGGCACGATCTGACCCCAAGCCAGTTTGCCGTGCTGGAAGCGCTCTATCACCTTGGACCGCTGTGCCTGGGCGACCTGGCCAGGAAGATACTCAAGACCAGCGGCAATCTCACCATGGTGGTGGACAACCTGGAAAAACGCGGGCTCGCGATTCGCGAAAAGTCGAGTGCGGACCGGCGCTTTGTGACCGTCCAGATCACCGAGGCCGGACAGAGCCTGATCGCCAAGGTCTTTCCCGGCCACGCGGCGAAGATTACCGAACTGATGTCACGCCTGACCGCCCGCGAGCAGGCGACCCTCGCAGAGTTGTGCCGCAAATTGGGTAAAGGTTAGCCCGCTCGGGGCCGATCCTCCCGATCGAGCTTCCAGCCATCCGCAACGGGCACCCTGCCGCACCGGCTGAAACTATTTCAACG
>DASPMP010000147.1:0-29148 GCA_035626995.1 Gemmatimonadaceae bacterium | reverse complement strand
TGCTCGCCGACATTCCCAGTGGCGTGAAGATGCGGCGGACGATGAGACTGTCCCAGGACATGCCGGAGGCGACGGCTTCGGCTTCACCCGCGGCGAGGAACATTGCATTCGAGTAGCCGAACCCGGATCGGAAGCTGCTGTTCGGCTGCAGGAACCGAAGCTGTTGCAGTACCTGCGCGCGCGAACGGGATGTGCCATACGCCACCATCTCGCCGCGCTGTCCGAGCCCGGACCGATGCGACAGCGCGTCAATGAGGGTGAGCTCACGCGTCACCCGGGGATCGAAGAGCCGGAATTCCGGGAGGTGATCGATGAGCGGGGCATTCCATCGCATGCGACCTTGATCCACGAGCATACCGGCGAGCACCGCCGTGAACAGCTTCGTATTCGAGCCGATGGCGAATACCGTGCGCTCGGTGACAGGATCAGCGTTTCCCACCCGCTTCAGGCCGAAACCGCGCGCGTACACCACTGAGTTCCCATGCACGACAGCGACCGCCAGCCCTGCGATGTTCCAGTCAGCCAGCGCCCTGGCCGCGTACGCATCGATGCCGCGAAGCACAGCGGGTGAGCGCTGTGCGACAGCGTCCGCGGCGCCGAGGAACGTCAGGATGGATACGATGCATGCACGCACGGCAATCATGA
This sequence comes from Gemmatimonadaceae bacterium, assembly GCA_035626995.1. Taxonomy (GTDB): domain Bacteria; phylum Gemmatimonadota; class Gemmatimonadetes; order Gemmatimonadales; family Gemmatimonadaceae; genus DASPMP01. The sequence goes on along the minus strand of DASPMP010000147.1, from coordinate 28,503 downwards.
GGCCCGTCCTTCCGCCTTCGCGGAGAAGGGCATCGTGAAGAAACGTTCCCACGCATGCGTATCGATGGGAAAATCGTTCATGCGCACGATACGGCCATCGCGAATCTCGAAGTGCATCTGTACGAAGAGCTCGTGTACCGCCGGATCCCACGAGCGATTCATCCGGATGTGTTCCGTGGCCCACGCGTCCGTATCGCTGGCCGCAAGCGCGACGACATCGAGCTTGTAGCGGTTGCCCGCGAGCGCCATGAGTCTGCGCCGGAACTCGAGGAATCCCTCCCATCCGAAGTACTCGCCCGAGATCGAGCTGCGCCCGGCGATATTGACGATGACCTCCTCATCGAACATCTCGCGCATGGAATCGAGGTTGCCGGCCCAGAAACGCCGATACATCTCGCGCAGCACGCCCGCGGTCGACGCCGACACCGCGTGGTCCTCGTCGAGGTGGCCAAGCGCGCTGCTGTCGTAGGGGATCCGGACGGAGTGCGCCACAGGTTGCGGTGCCAGCGACCAGTAATCGTCGTAGTCACGCTGGTCCTCGGGGATGACCCATGACTCCGCCACCCTGCCGTCGCGCATGCGGAAACGGTTGGAGATTCTCAGTGTCCAGATACGGTTGGGGTCATCGGCGCGATTGATCCGGATGATCTCGCGCGTAAAGGCATCGTCGCCGGCGACCGAGAACACCGGTACCGACATCGCAAACACGCCGCCGTTGTGCCGGCGGATGTTTTCCATGAATCGCGCGAACCCTTCGTGGCCCCAGTATTCCCCGGCATTGCGACCCCTGCCAGGCACATGATGGATGTTGTCCCGCGCGATGTAATGGAGCGCCGCGCGATCGTCGCCCTGCACGAATGCCTGATACAGTTCAGCGAGCACGCGGGCGTTCTGTCGTGATAGTTCGCTGGGTTGCCGAGTAATGCTGTGAATTGCGCTCATGAGTGCTCCTGTGTGTTGACGTTGGGATTTCCGGTTAGCGGTTCACTGTCGGCAGGGTGCAATGCGCCGCGGAGCACAAATGCCGCCTGTGCCGCGGCAATCTTCGGCGCGGGGCTGCGTGCCATGGCGCGCAGCGTGAGGAAGGCGTGCAGCATCCCTGGGTACCGCGTCGTGACGACAGGCACGCCGGCCGCCGAGAGACGTTCGCCGAACCGTTCACCTTCGTCGCGAAGGGGATCGAACCCCGCGGTGATGATCAGCGTTGGTGGTGACCCGCTCAGCTGGCACTCCGACGCATGCAGGGGCGACACCATCCAGTGACGCCGGTCCTCCGCATCGGGTGCGTACCTGGCCACCGAATCGCGCAGGCCGCCAGCGGTGAGATAGAAGCCGCGAGCGAACAGCGCGACGCTCTCGTGCTCGTGCAGCGCATCGGTCATGGGGTAGAACAGCACCTGCTGCCTGATCGACGGTCCCCCGCGGGCGGCTGCCAGCATGCTCACCACCGCCGCCATGTTGCCGCCCGCACTGTCCCCGGCGATGGCGATGCGATCGCAGCGGATTCCCTCGGAGGGTCCCTCAGACGCCATCCATTCGAGCGCGGCATAGGCCTGCTCGAGCGCGACTGGATGCTGCGCCTCGTGCGACAGCGCGTAATGCACAAAGACGAGTGCCGCTCGCGCCCGCGTCGCCAGTTCCGCGATCAACCATTCGTGCGTGCGCTCGTCGCCGAAGCGCCAACCGCCGCCATGCAGATACAGGATGGCCGGGAGGATTGAAGGCGCGTGCGCTGGCCGGAGGATCGTGAGATCGATGGTGCCGACCGGGGTGGTGATGCGCCGCCGCCGTTTCTCGACGTGCGATACCAGCGAGCCAGCGCCCTCCACTTCGTGGGGAGAGGGCGGGTCGTCGCCGCGCTGCTCCCGCACGGCTAGCCATGCGAGAAACTCGCGCGCGGCGGGATCGAGCGCTGGTGCCGAGCGATCCAGGGTCCTGCCGGGAAGTGATTCCATCCGTGCCTCGAAGCGATGTGACGCGGCAACATCGCGGTGGAGGCCAGCGTGGCGCGTCGGCCAGGAGGGGAGTCTTTACGCCACCTGCATGAGGGACGCTCCGTGCACTCTGTCCGGTGCCTCTGCCATCACCCGAATGGGGTATTCCCGCGTGGCCGGCGCGGGAGTTAGCGTCATGCCGTGACACAGATCTCGGTCCTTGCCGCGGACGACCACGAGCTGATCCGCTTTGCGCTCGAGGAGACGATCAACGCACAACCCGACATGCGGCTGACCGCCCATGCGGCGAATGGCGAGGAAGCGCTCGAGCGTTATCGGGAACACCGCCCCGACGTGGTCCTGATGGACCTGCAGATGCCGATCATGGGAGGACTCGCGGCGATTGCCGCGATCATCGCGGAGTTTCCCGCGGCGCGCATCGTCGCGCTGACCACGTATGACGGCGACGAGGACATCCACCGCGCGCTGTCCGCGGGAGCGAAGGGATACCTGCTCAAGGAAATGCTGCGCAAGGAAATGATCGCCGCGATCAGGAAGGTGCACGCCGGGCAGCGCGCCATTCCTCACGAGGTCGCCGCGCGACTTGCGGAGTTCACCCCGCGGATCGAGCTCACCGGACGGGAGCTCGAGGTGCTCCAGCTGCTCGCGAAGGGGATGACCAACAGCGAAATCGGGGCTGTCATCGGGCGCACCACGGAAACCGTCAAGGTGCACGTCAGGAACATCCTCCAGAAACTCGGGGCCAGCGACCGCACGGAGGCGGTTACCACGGCGATCCAGCGAGGCTTTCTCCGGTTGCCGTAGTTGCGAGCCTGGCCGCTCAGGCGCGATCGAGCGTCGTTCGGACGACCAGCTGCACCGTGGTGCCGTCCGCGCTCCCGCGGATCATCAGCGAGCCTCCCAGGACGTCCGCGCGCTCGCGCATGGAGACCACTCCCAGGTGGCCGGCCTTTCCGGCAACGGCAATGTGCGGTTCGATGCCGGCGCCATTGTCGCGGATGGTGACGCGAAGCTGGTCGCCGAGGTACTCCACCAGCGCATCGATGTGCGATCCCCGTGAGTGGCGGAACGCATTGGTCAACGCCTCCGTGGTGATCCGGGTGACGCCGTCGACGATCACCGGGTCGATCATTCCCACCCGGCCCTCATGCCTGATCTGGCAGGAGATCGGAGCCTCGTGCCTCAGCCGGTCAGCCGTCCGCTGGAGCGCATGCACAATCTCTTCGGGCGACTCGGCAACGCGGAGGCCCTGCACCGCCTTTCGGGCATCCACGATCGTGTGCTCGAGCAACTCCGCGGATGCGGTGATGTCCGCTGCAACCTGGGTATTCTGCCGCGCAACCCGCTCGGCCAGTGCATCCAGTCTCAGGGAAACACTCACTGCACTCTGCAGCAGGGTGTCGTGCAGCTCGCCGGCAATGCGGGCGCGTTCCTGATGCCGCTCCGCCACGAGTTGTGCAACGTGTCGCCGTCGTTCCCGCTCGAATTCGATCCGGCTGGTAACATCGAGGGCGATACCGCGCACCCCGGTCACTGCGCCAACCCCGCCGATTGGGGTGCACCGGATCTCCACCCAGCGTGCCGAGCCACTCTTCGGGTGACACTGCACCACGAGCGGCTCCTGCCGCATGCCACGCAGCGTCTCGCGAAGGCAACTGAGCAGTCGCGGGCGGTCGGCGCGATTCACGGCGCGCAGCAGGCGCCCGGGGCTTGATCGCAGTGCGTCACGGCCGATGCCGAGCAGCGTCTCGAAGCCATTGTTCAGAAACCTGAACGCCGACGATGCTGCTCCCGCGGGGCCGTCCAGCTCCCAGACGGCGCCGGGGATTTCATCCACGATCGCAGCCAGGCGCTGGCGCTCCGCGGCCAGCTCCGCGTTGCGCTCCCGGAGGTCGGCTTCCAGCGCCCGGGCGGCGTCGGCGTGCATCGCATTGTCGACAGCAACGGCGGTATGCGACGCGACCAGGAGCGGCAGCTGCAGGTCCAGGCCATCATAGGCGCGCGGCTGGGCATTGCCGAGGTTGAGCGCTCCCAGGCGCCGCTGCACCGTGGTCAACGGCAGGCTGAGAAAGGATCTCACGTTTACCCTCGCGAGAATCTCCTCGATCGACCGGAAGTCGCCCGGCGTATGCGTATCGCTGATCACCAGGGGTTGCTGCGTCTGCCACACACGGCCGGAGGGCGACTCCTCGATCCGGATGCCCGGGCGCTCCGGATAGGGAGGCATCGCGGCCCCTTCAATCTGCCACACTCTCATGCGATCGAGCGTGGGATCATGCAGCACGACGCTCAGGTAGGTGAAGTTCAGCAGGTCGTGCAGCCGGTCGGCGAGGTCGTGAAAGAGCTCGTCCATGGACCGGTAGCCGCCGATCGCCTGCGACAGCTCACTCAGCGTCTTCCAGCGCGCGACCGCATCGACTCCCGCGAAGGCCAGCGCGTCCGGAGCCACCGCGGGTTTCATGAGCGCACACTCCGGTTCAGGAGGCTGGTGACGGCAAGCCGGCCAAGCGAATTGACCGGTGCATTGAGGCGACCAATCAGCGGCACGGCAGCGATCACGCTGATCGCGCTCAGGGGCAGTCGCGCCTGCGTGAACACGAAGGTGAGCATTACCAGCGCGCCGGGACCACCTGGCGGAGTCGCAAGCGAGCCGGCGACGGACAGCAGCAGGATCCATCCCATGGCCGCGGCCGTGAGCGGGATTGCTCCGGCGTTGGCCGCGAACAGGGCCGCGATGGAGATATAGATGGCCGAGCCGGCCTTGCTGACCGCCAGGCCCAGAGGGAGCGTGAATGACAGGACGGATGGTGCCGCGCCAAGCCGCTGCTCCGCCGTCCTTAGCTCCACCGGGAGAGTGGCCGCGCTGCTGCCCGTGCTGAACGCCGTGACGACCACTTCACGAAGGCCCGACCATGCTTCTCGCCGCTGTGCCGCGAAGGCGATCGTCATGCCCAGCAGCAGGGCCATCACGACCTGCGTCAGATACATCGTGAGGAAAAGGGTGACAAAGTGCGCCAGCGCTGCCGCTGTTGTCTGTCCAAAGAGGCTGGCGCTGAGCGCAAAAATGCCGATCGGCGCGTACAACATTACCCAACGGAGCATCACGGTGGTCACGCGCCCGCCGGCATTGAAGAATGCAAAGATGGAGCCGGCGACGGACGCCTGCCTGCGGCGCGCCACGGCGAGTGCCACAGCGAAGACCATCGTGACACCAACGATCGCGAGATAGTTGCCACGGGCGAATGTCTCGATGATCACGTCAGGTATCCACTCGGCGCCACGCGCCGTGGGCCTCGACGCGGTCGCGGGGCTCAGCGGCAGGGGGAAGCCGGCTCCCGGCCGGAGCGCGAGTGCGCTGGTAATCCCGATCGCCGCGGCCGTGAACGAGAGCGCGAGGTAGAGCAACATTGCTTTCGCGCCGATGCCGCCGATCTGTGCCGGCTTCACCCCACCGAGCCCGGTGACGATGGTGCACACCAGAAGTGGCAGCACGAGTAGAGTGAGCATGGCGATGAGAAGGTCGCCCAGAATACGAAAGGAGACCGCAGTTCCGCCAAGAAGCAATCCTGTCGCGGCGCCCAACAAGAAGGCCGCGCTCAGCCGTCCAGCCTCCGAGTGGGGAAGCCAGCGTAGCTTCGTTAACGGCCACGTGGGTACAGCCGGTTCGAGTGCCATGAGTCGGTGGGGACGGCCGAGCGACACGACTCTGTTGCTCTTCGACAATGTGCGCCACATGTCCCTGTCGCGCCACGGCGGATGCGTCACTCGCGACTCTAACGGCGCATCATGATCCCCTGAAATCGCATCGGCGCGCCCGCCACGCGCATGATTGCTCTTGCGGCTCCGAGTTGGATGCGACCAGCCCTATGCTCGCGACACCTTTGCGCCTATCGCCGGGCCGACGCCCTTCATATAGTAGGGGCCGACAACCTGCCCATCGGCCACTGCACAGCACCGACCAGCTGAACGCCGCGCTCGGCGGCCAGTACACCATCGAACGCCACCTGGGCGAAGGCGGGATGGCCACCGTCTACCTCGCGCGCGACCTGAAGCATCGTCGCCGGGTGGCGCTCAAGGTGTTGAAGCCAGACCTGGGCGCCGTGGTCGGCCCCGAGCGCTTCCTCAGCGAGATCCAGGTCACCGCCAACCTGCAGCATCCGAACCTGCTGCCCCTCTTCGACAGTGGCGCGGCAGACGGGGTGCTGTACTACGTGATGCCGTACGTGGAGGGCGAGTCGCTGCGCGCGCGCCTGCAGCGCGAGAAGCAGCTGCCCGTGGACGAAGCGGTGCGGCTGGCGACGGCGATCGCGAACGCGCTGGACTATGCGCACCGGCATGGCGTCATCCATCGCGACCTCAAGCCCGAGAATATCCTGCTGCAGGAAGGGCAGCCGCTCGTTGCCGACTTCGGCATCGCGCTGGCCGTCAGCAACGCGGGCGGCAATCGCATCACGCAGACCGGGCTCTCGCTCGGCACGCCGCAGTACATGTCCCCCGAACAGGCGACCGGCGACCGGGTGATCGATGCGCGCACGGACATCTACTCCCTGGGCGCGGTGATGTACGAGATGCTCACCGGCGAGCCGCCGCACATGGGGAGCACGTCGCAGGCGGTGATCGCGCGTGTGCTCACGGAGAAACCGCGTCCGGTGCGCAGCAGCAGGCCCGCGGTGTCAGAAGCGATCGAGTACGCGGTTGAGCGCGCCCTCGAGAAGCTGCCCGCCGATCGCTGGGCCAGCGCGAAGGAATTCTGTGAAGCATTGACCGGTGCGCGCGTCGTGACGCGCTCGGCATCATCGGCATTCGCCGGCGGCACGCCGGCGGCACGGCGCATCAGCCGGCGGGAAGTTGCGGCATGGACGTTGGCTACCGCGTCGCTCGCCACGCTGGCATTCCTGCTGCTGCGGCCACGCCCGGAACCGGTGGCCGCGGTGCCGCAGCGCTTCGAGATCTTTCCGCCAGATGGGCTGGAGTTCATTGCGCGCGGTAGCGCCGCTGCGCTGAGCCTCTCCGCCGATGGCTCGACGCTCGTGTTCAGCGCGGGAAGCCAGCAGCAGTTGCCCGGACTCTATGTGCGCCGCATGGACGAATCCCGCCCATCGCGCCTGCCGGGCACGGACACGGCGCGCGCACCAGTGCTTTCCCCGGATGGCGCCGACCTGCTGTTCTTCAGCGGCCCAGTCGGCGGCGTGTCGCAGCTCCGCCATCTGGCGACCCGCGCCGGATCTCCCCGCGTCCTCTACGACTCGCTCAATAGTGTGCCCGTGGCGTGGGGCGACACAAACCAGCTGATCATGACCAGGGGGCGCCAGCTGGTCATGGGGTCCCTGGATGGTAGCGCGCCGACGACGATGATCACCGCCGACAGCGCGCGTGGCCATATCGGCTACGTCTTTGCGTCGCTACTGCCGGACGGTGATGCGGTTCTCGTGTCGATCCGCCACCGCGAGGCAGGAAACGACGGTACCACGCTCGGCATCGTGGACATCCGCAAGGGGGAGGTCACGGAGCTCGGCATCCGCGGGCTGTTCCCGCGCTATTCCGGAACTGGGCACCTGCTGTACGTGACACCCGATGGCTGGCTGCACGCTGCACCGTTTGACGCCAGGAAACGGCGCGTGACCGGGCGGTCCTTCCGGGTCGCTGACGGGCTGCGCGTCGGTTCGGGTGGCGCCGCCGCGTACACCGTCGCGCGGAACGGCACCATCGCGTATCTCCCCGGCGAGGTCGACCTCGCCGACCGCGTCCTCGTCGCCGTGAATCGCGGTGGCACCACGCGCTCGCTGGGGCTCGCGCCGGGCCTGTATGCGTCTCCACGCGTCTCGCCCGATGGAAGCCAGATCGCGCTGGCGGTGCCGACGGCGGCGGGTCCGTCATTCAGGAATCCTGATATCTGGCGCTTCGACACCGCCTCCAGGGCGATGATCCGGGTCACCACCGATTCGTCCAGCGTCCGGCCGGCATGGTCGCGCGATGGTGAACGGATCGTGTATGCGAAGCGCGATCCCATCGACACGGTCATCTGGTCGCGGCCATTGTTCCGCTCGGAGGCACCGTCGCCGCTGTTTCGCGCGAAGCGGCCGATCGCGGACTTCGCCATCGGCAGGGAAGGGGGCTACGGGATCATCAAGATGGAATCCGGCACCAACGCGTCGAACGACCTGTGGATGGTGCACATGGACTCGCTGGACGCACCGCGGCCATATCTCACCGAGCCGTACGGCGAAACGACGCCATCGATCTCGCCCGACGGGACGGTGCTCGCGTACGCCGCGAACCGGACCGGCCGGTACGAGATCTACCTGCGACCCCTGAGTGATGGCGCCGCCGATATCCAGGTGTCGGTCAATGGCGGCACCGAGCCGGTGTGGTCACGCAAGGGCGATGAGCTGTTCTATCGCGGTCCGGGGCACATCATGGCCGCGCGCGTCGTCCGCACGCCGCGCCTTGTGGTCACACGGCGCGATTCGCTTTTCCGGGACCTCTTCGGCCGCTACGGTGGGCAGAGCCAGAATTACGACGTGCTGCCGAGCGGCGAGTTCGTGATGCTGGAGCCAGTTCGGCCGTCGTCGGCTGGCCAGCCAATCATCGTCCTGATGAACTGGCATCTGCGCGCACAGCGTTAGCCGACCAACCGGTTTACTGCCGCGGCAACACGACCCTCAACGGCAGCCGGGTGAGCAATGGCGGCGGTGCCGAACCCCCGCTGGCCGCGCCAGTTGTCAGCGTGTCACGTCAAAGGATTGCAACTATTCGCCGCGCAGCACCACTGCGGGGTCCGTCCGGGCTGCTCGGCGAGCGGGAAGCAGCGTCGCCAGCAGGGTGATCGCGACCAGCAGCCCGGTCGCCAGCAACCATTCGACGGCGTGGGTGGGCGTCACTTCATATAGAAGGGAGCGCAGGAACCGCGTCGCGGCCAGCGCGGCCGCGAGCCCGAGCACAGTCCCAACCGTCACGAGCACCACCCCGTCGCGCAGCACTGACGTCGCGATCCGCGACGGTGTAGCACCGAGCGCGAGACGCACACCAAACTCGCGCACGCGTCCTGCGGCGGCATACGACACCACGCTGTAGACGCCCACGACACCCAGCAGCAGCGCGGCACCGCCGGCGACCGCGATGAGGAGCATGGTGAGACGCACGCGCGCGGTGGCGTCGTCCAGTCGCGACTGGAGGGTACGGACGTTCGTGACCGGCACGCGCGGGTCGATCGCCTTGGCGATGGCCTGGAGGGTCGGCGCCGTCGGCAGCTGCGTTCCCCGGATGGTGTACAGCGCTTCCATCTGCTTCGCCGCGGGGATGCTGTCCTCCGCGAGCCCGTCGCCGTCGCGCAGCAGTGGCCAGTACACCATCGGCCGCGGGCCATCCTCGATCCGTTCGCCGTGGACGTCGGCCACCACTCCCACCACCCGCTGCGGCCTGCCACGCGAGCCGTCCGTCCTGATGTCCAGGAGCAGCCGGCCCACTGCGTCCGTCGTCCCGAAGACGTTGCGCGCCAGGCGCTCGCTCACGATCACGGCAGGTATCCCGCGAAGATCGCCTGACTGAAAGCTGCGGCCGTGGCGCAATGGAATTCGCATGACGCGGAAGTAGTCGGGGGTCGCCACGTTCCGCATGCCGGTGACTGTGGGCCGACCCTCCTCATCGCCAGCCATCAACTGCATCTCGAAGCCGCGCGCCGCGAGGGGCGCGTGCATGACGGCGGCAACGCCGCCGACACCCGGAAGTGCGGCCACCCTGTCCATCATGGCCGCGTGAAACGCCGCGCTGCGAAGATAGGTGGCGTACCCGTCGTCGCCCCACGGCAGCGATACATGCGCGGTGATCGCGTTCGTCGGATCGAACCCGATGTCCGCGTTGCGCAGGTTCCAGAAGCTGCGGCCGAGCAGTGAGCCGGCGACGAGCAGCGTGAGCGCGACGGCAACCTGGATGGCGACGAGACCGTTCTGCGCGCCGCGCCACGCGCGGCTCGGCGTGGAGCGTGACGCGCGCAGGCGATCGAACAATCCGGAGACGCCGATGCGGGTGAGCGCTGTTCCCCCGACCGCGGCACCGATCAACACCGCGAGCCCGAGCAGAAGAGCAAACGTTCCGCTCGTGAAGGATTGTTCATGCAGGCGCGGAATCTCTCGCTCGGTGAAGCCAAACTTCGTGGAGAGCGCGACCGCGGCGACCGGCAGCGCGACGACCGCGGATGCCAGGCCGAGGACCGCGCCCTCGATGACGAAGCGCTGCGCCAGCGCCAGGCGGTCGGCGCCGAGGGAACGGGCGATCGCGATCTCCACGCTTGCGCGCTCGGTGCGGAGGAGGAAGAGGTTCACGACGTTGGTCGTCGCCACCAGGAGCACGACGATGACCAGCGCGCCCAGCAGCACGAGCTGGGGACGCACCGCGGCGACGGTGGCGGATTGCAGCGAGCGCACGGATGTGCGAGCGCCGGCCTCCTTGAGCATGTCGGGGGTGATCTTCGGAAACCGTTCCGGCAACGACTGCAGCACCGCCTGCAGCTCGGCAGCGGCGCCGGGGATGTCGCTGTCGTCGCGCAGCCGGCCGATCACCGTGTACCCGCGCGCGGTGAGGCTCGGACTACGTACCGGAACGGTCGCCGGGTACCACATACTCACCGCGGCCGAGGGGAAATCGAAGGCGCGCGGCAGTACACCGACAACCCTGCGTTCACCGCGGGTCACGTTGATGACGCGACCGATGATCGCGGGGTCGGCCCCATAGCGGTGCTCCCAGAGCTCCTGCGAGATGAGGATGGCCATGCGCGGGTTGCTGTACGACGTATCGCCGGGCTCGAACAGCTCGCCGAGCACGGGGCGCACGCCGAGCATGGTGAAGACGTTGGGGGTGACGCCAGCGACGGTCACGGCTGCAGGCGCATCGCCGTCGACGATGTTGTATTCGTCGTTGATCCAGTAGGCGCCCAGATCGGTGAAGGAACGCGCGCTCTTCGCGAAGTGGAAGTACGTGGCGGCGGTGTGCTGGTCCCCCTGCGCGTCGATGCCGTCGATGTGGAAGCCGACGCGCACGAGCCGGTCGGGATCCGGGTAGGGCAGGTCGCGGAGGAGCACGCCGTAGACGATGGTGCCGATGCCGATAGCGACGCCGATCCCGACGCCGAGGGTGGCGATGACGCCAACGGCGAACGCCGGCGCGCGGCGGATGCGGCGGAGGGCGAAGCGGGTATCGCGGGCGATGTTGTCGAGGGCGACGACACCGCGCGCGTCGCTGGCGGCTTCGCGCTGTTGCTGGACGCCGCCGAAGCGGACCAGCGCGGCGCGTCGTGCGTCGGCAGGGGACATCCCGCGGCGGATGTTCTCCGCGATTTCCATTTCTATATGGAACGCAAACTCCTCGTCCTGCTCGGTGGCGACGCGGGCGCGGGGGCGGAAGAGCTCGCGCACGCGAGCGGCGGTGCTGCGGAGGGTGGCGAGCATGGCGTCAGGACTCGGCGGCGAGGACGAGCCCGACCGCGGAGACGAAGCGGTTCCAGGAGGCGAGCTCGGAGCCGAGCGCGCGTCGTCCGGCGGCGGTGAGGGAGTAGTACTTGGCGCGGCGCGAGTTCTCGGTCATGCGCCACTCGGTGCCGATCCATCCGCGCTGCTCGAGTCGGATGAGGGCGGGGTAGATGGATCCCTGGCCTACTTGGAGAGCGTCCTGTGAGAGCTGCTCGATGCGGTGCGTGAGCCCCCATCCGTGCATGGGGGCGAGGGAAAGCGTCTTGAGGATGAGCAGGTCGAGTGTGCCCTGAAGGACCTGTTCGTTGGACGGTTGCTGCTGGCGAGGCAAGGAGCCTTCCTCCCGAGTGTCAGGAGGAAGGTTGTGTGCTTCCTACCGGATGTCAAGAGGAAAACTTATGGGGCCAGATGTCAGCCACAGCGACTCGTCAGCTACCTTCGTTGCCCCACCCGTAGTTTACTGATGCCGCCTCAGTTCATTCAGGTTCAAAATCTTACTCTATATGAATGGCGCGCCTTGGCACGCTCGGCCTTAAGGCACTATGCCTGAGCGCGTTACCATATCCGCGATTCGCTTCCGACAAGGAACAGACAGATTGCCCATTAAGTGACGTTGCCTGAGTGGCTTACCGCACTCACTGAAGGCGGAACAATTATGGCGAGGATGGAACCACCTGTGCCAGCTCAGTCGTGAAAAGACATCGTCAAGCCGAGTCCTTTGCTTGCTGTCGAAATGCATGGTCGAGAAGCTTGTCGAACATCTCGGTCGCCTTTGCCGCCGCGTCGCCGAGCCTACGCTTCGTTGCTTCCCACTGTCCAACAGTCATTACGAACTTGCGCTGCAACGCAACCGGCGGGAGGGGGACAGGGAAGGCGCGAACCTGACTCGAATTGATCGAAGCCAGGTTGCTCGTTCGTTTCGCCGCGCGGAAGAAGTAATCCTTCGCGTAGGCAGTGCGAAGGAGTGCGTCCAGGTACTCAGGCAACAGTTGTGAAGCATCTGGCCTTACTCTAAAGAGATGATTCTGGTAGATGGCGTTCGGGACCTCATCCCTCCAGATAGCGCCGCGACCCACCTTGTCGGGGTCTCCTCCTTCGGTGACTAATACATCGCCAACCTCTAGCCGAAATTTCGCCAACTCTTCAGCGGTGGCGTCGATTGTCTTGATTTCAGAAAGGTCAAGATATCCCTGCTGAACGTTCGCGACGCGGAGATAGGCAACGTCTGAGGTCTCCTTCACCGTTCGCCGACCCTTCGTAATGCCGGAGCGAACCTCAGCCAGCTCTCCTAACGGCCGCGAAGGCCAGGGGATCGCCATTCCGCGCGAACCGAATAGATCCGCAAATGCGCTTGCCAAGATCGGCTCACACAGACTCGCCGCGCGATTGCGTTTCCGTCTGATGGTGTGAGCAAGTGTGAGCAGGTCCACCACCCATTTCTGAGTGTCCGGCGGTGGGATGGGAACGCTTAATCCTGCGAGATCCTGCAGCCGTATTCCCTTGACTGTGGTGCCCTGTCCGAGTCTCTGAATGTCGGGAACCGACTTCTTCAGGAAATACAGCAGGTACTCGGCGGTAACCTCTTTGCGCGGAACAAGGGCCTTCAGGTCTTGATTGATGGCAACCGGCACCGCGTTGATGGCTGCTTTGCCCAGCCCCACGCGAGTGGCAACGATGACCGATCGCGCAGCGACGAGTCGAGTCGCACTGTTGGAAATCGCATCGTCGGTAATGTGCTCTTGCGCGCTCTCGACTTCGAACTCATCGAAGTCCAGATCTTTGACTGTGAGCCACGGGATCGTGCCCGTGTAATACGCGCTGTTCGCTCGGCTCGGTGTTCCACCCCCGAGGATTTCAGCCACATCTCCTAAACGGCGATGAGGCCAACCGGCGGAACTCTTAGCTACCGGCATCAGGCTCACCAAAGAGCTTGGAGACTGATTGAGCGAAGGATCCGGCCGCCGAGGTGTCTAGTTCTCGAGCGATTCCTTGCTCGCAAAGGATCCACGGCACGTTGCTAATCCCGAGCAGACTAGAGAACGCAATCAGTGGCTTTACGTACGCTCGCCAAGCATCGACCTCCTTCTTGCGCGGTAGCTTGTCAGCCCAATCTGATCGGTCTTGAAGTTCCCTTTGTCTCTGGAGCGATGAGAAGCAAAGCAATCGCACCTGTCGCTCAGGGTAACGAATGACCTGAGTTCGTCGCTCGAATCCGAGGTAATCGCTCACCCGGTTCACGAGCCGGCCCGCTGATTGCGTAGCTTCGGGGCCGTCGTGCCAGAATATGACTTCTGTCTCGGAGGTTCCATCGGCAACCTCCAGAACCGCGACAACACAAGGAACGCCGAGGATTGCGGCGGCGATGAAACCGTCATGAAGCACGCGTTGCCAGGGGACCGCACGTCCCAGCTTAATCGACGCTAGTTCGGGAGAGGCAAGCGCTGGCCAGAGCGGAACTCCCTCGCCGTCCTGTACCGGCGAGACAGCGGCGCTGCCTCTTAGACAGGGCGTGGGGAACTGCTCTGCCAGCCACGCGGGAGCCAGATCCCCGAGGAAGAGACAACGGTCATCCGGCAGAGCGTCGGCGAGTCTTTCATCATTCGTGATGAACAGCGAATGATCTAGGGCCAGACTCGTGCCGCCAACGATCGCATCGGGGAGCTTCAACACCATCTTGTCCCCAGGCAGGAAACTGCCGCGCAAACGACCCGCTGCTTTGGCGACGGTTGCGTTTACGTCAACCACCTGAAAGTGTCGATCAAGAATGGCAAGGAGATCCAGCTCAGGATCGTATCCTGAGTGAGCTCGGTTAGCGTAGTAGCTGCCGGCAAGGAGTTCCGCGACGACAACGGTGCTAACAAAGAGCTCCGCCTTACCGGACGTCGCAGCTTCGAAAAAGGGTTCCAGCCAGTCGGCCCACGGGCGTTCGTTCGCGAGATAATAGCGAACACAATTGGTGTCCAAGCCTATCCTCGGCCGAACTCCATCCCTCATCCGTAACATGTCGGCCGTTGCATCGACGAGTGTTGGCATTGCTCCTTACTCGTCAGTTGACTTGGCGAAGCGCACGGCGCCTCTCAATCCCTCTGGGGTCTTCGGCACTGAGACCAGTGTTAGCAGGTCTTGAAGGTCTGACTGGATCTCGGTTTCTAGTTCCAAGAGTTGGTTGACCAGCACCTCGGGACGTTCGTGAGCAGTGGTAGTTGCTCGGCGAGGAGCGTAACGACCCGCCGTCAGGTTGTAGTCATTTGCCCGAATCTCATCAACGTTAGCCCACCAAGAGCGCGGGCCTTCATAGTCGGCTAGCGTATCTGACTTGAGGACCGCCTTCACGCTCGTGTTGGCGTGGCGCCACGTGTACGGCCAAAGCTGAACAAGCTCTTGTAGATCGCCGTCAGTTGCGAAGTCGGCGAGCGGACGGCGGGTCGCGCCAAGATCCCGGCCATCGCTTTCGACATTGAAAAACCAAACCCTAGAAGTCCGCTCCTCGGTCTTGGTATTGGGACGTCGAAAGACAACGATGCTCGTCTTCGCGCCGCTGTATGGATTGAAGACACCGTTCGGAAGACTTATGACTGCGAGGACCTCAAACTGGTCGACCAGCCTCGCACAGATCTTCCGCAGCAGCCGTTTTGAATCGAAAAGCAAACCTTCCTTTAGCACTACTGCTGCTCTCCCGCCTGGTGCAAGCGCGTTCATGATGTGCTGAATGAAAAGAGCCTCGTAGAGCCGAATGTGGTATTCGAACTCCGCGAGCCTTTCCTGCTTCGTGGGTCCAAACGGAGGGTTGGCGAGCACCACATCGAATCGAGCTTTGTTTAGCTCCTGAGCTTTATTGGAAAGGCTATCGCCGTTTTCAAGTTGGCTGGATCCATCCTTATGAAGAATCATGTTCATCAAAGCCAGCTTGAACACAAGCGGGACGTGCTCGACACCAAAAAGCTGCTTTTCCTTTAGCTCGCGGAGCAGGCGTTCCTTGTCAGCAGTGCTGATGCGACGCCGAGCGATTTGATTAGTCACCCACTCGAACGCCCTCACGATAAACCCACCAGTTCCGCAGGCCGGATCGTAAATCTTCTCGCCGATGAGTGGATCGATGATCTGAACCATGCGATCGACGATATGTCGCGGCGTGAAATACTCCGCGAACTCCTTGTTCTGGCCGAATTGCTGCAACAGATACTCGTATGATCGGCCAAACACATCGAAGCGTTCTCCTTCAACGCCAACTCCTCTAGACATCACCTCACGTACATTGACCGCCAGTAGGCGTGAGGCCAAAGCCCGAATGGTTGACGCGTAGCGAATCCGAAAGACTGTGTCGCGGAACAAACGCCGAACATCACGTGTGTTGGGGTGCTTTGAGTCGGATGTCGCGAGATCGTCAAACATTCGACGGCAAAAGGCGATCGCATCCTCGAAACCGTGGGCAATGGCGTACGCATCTGGATCTGGCGCCCAACGATGGAATCGGTACACGCTTGGAACCAAGGCCTTGGAGTCCGGCAGCGCTCGTCCCTCCAGTTCCTCTTCCTCAGACGCGTTTTCGTCCCAGAGTTTTAGGAACAGGAAAAGGCTGAAGGTCTCAAGCCGTTCAGTAGCGTGGAGGGCGTCGTCTCGAAAGACGTTGGCAATCTCCCAAAGCTCCTCACCGAACTGATTGAACTGATTTGTTGCTGAGGTCATCGCGCGCCCGGGGCGTCTGCACTCAGGACTTTGATAGCGTCCTCAGTAAGGGCAACGAGCTTGTCCATCGACCCAAATACTGCCTTGATCCGATGGATGCCTCCTATGCGATCGAGCCATTGACTTCGCAACAATTGTGGTCCCGTGATGCTCGGGTTGGCAATTCTGAAGTCAATCACCGTCATCACGAGCGAACGGCCTTCCGCGGAAAGGCCGATTGAGTTTGCCCACGTGCCAAACTCCCGCTCGCGGCGAATCGTCTCGAAGTCCGTTTCGCCCAGGGCCACACTCACGAAATCGTCGAGCGAAGCCTCTGGTTCGCCGTATAAATCCCGCAGAGAGGGAAGGTCAAACCCAAGGGCCGCCATGAAACTCACTTCTGGCGTGGTGGAACCGCGAAGCGAGCGCCAGCACATCACGCTCTGCACGAATCGCTGTTTCGTTGTCTCTCGTTCGAGGCCATTCCTTAGCTGCAGCTCAACTTGCCTCCGCATATCGTCGAGCACTGCCGGCGAGAGTGTTTCGGAGAACACCAAGTAGACGGGTACGTCGGCAATCACCATCTCCTGACTGGTAGCCGTTGGCCGAATGTCTCCTGAGTACTGTTCGGAGGCCGGCTCGAACACGGCGTTGGATACGTCTCGTGATTCGATTTCCGGGTATTCATCCTCGACGCCTGCCGTGTCGTTCGTGACCAGGGGTTCGAGACCCGCTAGATCAACAAAATCCACGAGTCGGTAGAGCGTCTTGCCGGTCTCCTGACACTTTCGAGTGCCACGCCCCTTCATTTGAACGTAGAGCACCCGTGATCGGGTCGGCCGAGCCATCAGAAGTACCTCGACGTCTGGAGCGTCGATTCCGGTATCGAGCATTCCAACGCCTACAAGGACAATCGGACGAGTCGGGGCATGAGCGTCGCGGTGAGAAGCCTGGATGATACGGTCGCGCTCACTCCGATCAGTGATCTTCTGGAATTCTTCAATGATCTCTCGGGCGCCTGGCATCTGGTTGTGCACAGACACGATGAATCGCTCGGCCGATGCATCATTGGGCGCGAGATTGTTCCGTCGATTGTATTCCGCGATGATTGCGTACCGAAGATTGCGGGCATGGGCAATCGAAGCGGCAAATACGATGGTCTTTGTTGGCTTCTTAGTCCCTAAGATGTCGTCGAAATAGGTGCGCGCGATCATCTCGTTCCGCTGCGGAACATCGACGGCGCGACCGAGCTGCTCGGGTTCGAAATCAAAGCCCATGTCGTGGACGCCTTCGAGATCCACGTTTGTCATGAACTTGTGATGCACACATGCTGCCAGACGCTCCCATTCCGGGACCGCAGGATTTGTCTCGCCTTGCTTGATCGTGTACCGGTAGATCGGCCCTGAGTTCTGCCCAATCTCGGAGAAGAAGCGGTCGGTGCTGACGGTTTCATTGTCGCTTGGAGTAGCAGTGAGCCCAATGAGAGCCGCCCCACCCGCCTCGAAATACTCGAGTATTCCGCGCCACTCTCCGAAATAGGATCTGTGGCACTCGTCCAGGAACACCAATCCGAAATGGCCTGCGGCGAATTTTTGAAACCTGGCGTTGGCGGCAAGATGCTGGATCGTGCTTATCAATACATCGCCATGCATGTCGTGTCGATCACCCGTCGCGCGACGTATCGTGAAGTTGTCTCCTAGATGTCTCTCGAAGCTCTTCGCGGTCTGAACAGCTAAGGCGTCGCGATCTACCAGGAAGAGAGCTCTGCGTCCTTTACCTATCGTCGCAGCTTTCGCGATGACCGCGGCGGCAGTGATCGTCTTCCCGGTTCCGGTTGCCATTTGGAGGAACATGCGGCGCCGACCACTTTGAAGCGCCCCCGTAACCTGGGAGACCGCAACGCGCTGATAGTCTCGGAGCGTCCCGTGAAGTTGCCGAACCTCAGGATTGAAAAGCTCGTGGAACTCTTTTGGTGTGGGGAACGCAGGTATGCGCTCCGGCAAGGTGTTCGCCTTAAGGTTCTTCTTCAGGAAGGTCGTTCCGTCGCTTGCAAACAGCAGCGCTACCTCCTTGCCCGTGTTCGCCCTATACCGCAAGGCGTATCCCTTCGCCTGTTCAAGCGCCGAATAAAGGTCGCCTCCTTCTCGCTTCGCTTCGAGAATCGCGACGATGGCTCCGTCGTGGAGAAACACCCTGTCAGCTTCGCTCCCATCGAGGCTTTCACGCCAACGCTTCCTCGTGGCTTCGAAGTCTGTGAGGTCCCATCCTCGACGAGTGAGGTGGGATTCGACCAGCGTCTCGCAATCGGATTCGGAGAGTCTTGGCATTAAGGAGTCTGCGCTGCGCCGATAAAGAGAGGCTCGGCACTGTGCGCTCGGAAGGGGCTCAGGCCTCAATCGTGATCTTGATGGCTGATTCTGGCACGCCGAAGGAAATGGACAACCCCCGCTTCGCCTTAGCGATCGTCAAACCTTCCTGATCGTCGTAGTCCGCAGCATCACCGGCCAAACGCCACGAGCCTGTTGGGGCTGGCGTTGAGGCGTCTCCCAACATCGGAACGTTCGCTATCGCGGGGTGATCCAGGCCTGCTCCTCCTCCGACATAGCTGACGTTTTCACTTTCATCTTCCCTCATATAGAGGGGAATCCAAACGCCCCGCCGTTCCGGCTGAACGCGGCCTTCCTCTCGGCGCGCCGCCAGAGCGCGATCAAATCGCCCTCGCATCTCTTGTGCGTCCAACCAGTGGACAAGCGCTTCTCTCGGCGGCTCGTTGCCGTCCACGGAAACGGCAAGGACTACGTCTACATCATCGAGGGTAATCCAGCCCTTTCCCTTTGGCTTAGGAGGGAAGGCAATCCACTGATCTTGTGTCGTGCGGATCGAAACGAGTTTGCTCTCGCCGTTCTTTGAGATACGACGAACGCTCGATTTCCCGAGACCCTTCTCTTTGGTCACCGTCCAGCCTTGCTGCTGAAGCGTTTCGATTCCTATTTGGAACAAACGCTCCTTCCGCTCAACCTTCTCGGGAGTTTTGAAGATGTTCGTCATGCCCCTCCGTGGCGCGAGTGGGAGAACCTAATCGCTGTAGTGGCGATTGCAAGAGCCCCCAAAAGCCACGAGAAGAAGTGCGCAACTTACTTGTTAGCTACTGGGATCCATACGTGTCTCTCTGCGTCTAATGGCAGGATCACCAAGCAG
The DNA here is from genome assembly GCA_035626995.1 of Gemmatimonadaceae bacterium. GTDB lineage: Bacteria > Gemmatimonadota > Gemmatimonadetes > Gemmatimonadales > Gemmatimonadaceae > DASPMP01. The sequence continues at coordinate 9,221 of DASPMP010000147.1, read as the reverse complement.
CCAAGCCAAACCTCTCAGGAAGTGGATCCCTACAGATTAAGGTCGTCGGAGTGGTGCTGGCCGTCGCCGTCCGATTTCCAAGGCCAAGCAGGGCACTACAACTCGCCGGCCCGAAAGGCCGAGGAGGACGCTATGGCGTCAATCTTTCGCATAGCGAAAGAAGTGAGGCATCCCACCGGTGGAAGGGATCTGTGTTTCCACTACGGGACCTACGAGTACGATCCCGCCCATGACACCGATGTTCCAAGCGAAACGGGCTACCGGTTCATTTACCGCCGACCAAACGGCCAACTCCAAGGCGCAAGAGGGCAAGCGCGCCTTGAACCCGAGTTCATCACTATTCTGCTCGGAAAGGCGGCAGAGGCAGGCTGGTATCCGATTTCCCCGGAGATCCCCTTTGATTCGCGTGCAGGGACGCGACCAAGCAGTCTTGTTTGAGTGGAGGACGCCCCGGCTTCCGTCGGCGCGTTTTCATTTCCATCACCGGCGCGCCGGTTGGGATTACGTCGGGCTCGCAGGAACTGTCGGGTTTCTGACGTGGTGCGACGCCTCGGACTAGATGATAATGAATCGGAACCGAGACAGGAGTGGAAGTCGGATGGGCACGCAAACGAGACCCGATGGGAGCATGATCGCAACCGTTCGCCGCGAACGGGGGATGACGCAGGAGCAGTTAGCAGCGGCGGCCGAAGTGGATACGCGGACCGTACAGCGCGCCGAAGCTGGAGACTCGATCAGCGCCGCAAATGCGAAGGCGATCGCTGACGCGCTGGGAGTCGAATCATCAATCCTGTACGGGCGCTTCAGAGTATCTAGGCTTCTCGAGCTTGCGGAGCAGTTAACTTGCCGCACCTGCGGAGCTGCGCTCGCAGAACGAGCGTCCGGGGATCACGAATGGGACCGTTTTGAGTGCGGTGCAGAGGGCGGGTATCGATTCCGTCCGTGTCCCAAGGATTCGCGCTTCCCGGCATTCGATGACTACGAGCTGATGACTTATCAGGAAGGCGAATTGTTCTACTCGCATGCGAGAGGCAGAACTGACATGGCTCGGGCTGTTGACCTCATGCACGGCTTCGGGCGAACCGCGGAGGCAGCCGAGAGATGGGTGCAACGGAACTACATCCAGGTTCACGAAGGGTCCGAAGCGGCGGAAAGGTTTCTGCCGTGGGATGCTCCTCGATGAACGCCATTCCTAACATTCAGCCAGATGCTGGAGCTTCGAGATAGGTACTTTAGAAAGTCATGTGAATCCTGGTGATAAAGCGCCGGATTTCGCGACAATGGATGACTCTGGCCGTCGTAGTTCCCTCTCGGACCTGAAAGGGGTATGGGTGGTGTGTTTTTCTATCCCAAGGTTGACTGCAAGTAGCCATAGGTCCGCGTGCGGGGCGAAACGGCGTGGCGCGTTATCGTCGTGTTCGACAGATTCGTGCCATGCATACGTCCAGGTATTTCAGTGCCGCAGTGCTGATCACTCTCGCATTGGCACAGATATCGAAGGCCTCCGCCCAGGACTCCCTCCTTCTGAATGGCATGCGATGGCGGAATGTTGGGCCAAATCGCGGTGGACGAGTCACCACGGTCACCGGCGTCCCCTCCCAGCCAAACACCTTCTACATGGGTGTCGCGTCCGGCGGGGTCTGGCGCACCACCGACGCCGGCGCGTCCTGGAACCCGATCTCAGACCGGCACTTCGACGTCGCGTCCATCGGCGACATCGCGGTCAGTCTCTCAGACCCGAATACCATATATGTAGGCACGGGCTCGGACGGCCTCCGCTCCAACGTCTCTACGGGCAGAGGGGTCTACAAGTCCAACGACAACGGCCAGTCCTGGTCGTTCGTCGGGCTGCGCGACGTGGGACAGATCGGCGCGGTCCGCATCCACCCCACCGACCCGAACGTCGCCTACGTCGCCGCCACGGGGAACATCTTCAAGCGCAACACGGAGCGCGGTGTCTTCAAGACCACGGACGGCGGACGCACCTGGCGGAAGGTGCTCTACATCTCCGACAGCACCGGCGCCGCGGACGTGGAGCTGCAGCCCGGCAACCCGAACGTGGTGTTCGCGGTCATGTCCCGCGCCGAGCGCAAGCCGTGGACGATCATCAGCGGCGCGAATGAAGGCGGCATCTACAAGAGCACCAACGGCGGCGAGACGTGGACGCGGCTCTCCCAAGGCCTCCCGAGCGGCTTGATAGGCAAGGGCAACATCGGAGTCACGCCCGCCAACCCGAACCGGCTCTACCTCCTGTACGAGGCGAAGCCGGGGGGCGGGATGTACCGCTCCGACGACGCGGGCAGCACGTGGACCCAGACGTCGTCCATGGGCGCGCTGATCCAGCGTCCCTTCTACTACACCACGCTCACCGCCGACCCGACGAACGCCGACGTTGTGTGGGCGGGCGCCGAGGGGTTCTACAAGTCCACCGACGCAGGGCGCACCTTCCGCCCGGTGCCCACGCCGCACGGCGACAACCACGACATCTGGATCAACCCGAACAACAACAACATCCTGGTCCAGGCCAACGACGGCGGCGCCAACGTCTCACTCGACGGCGCGCGCACCTGGAGCACGCAGTACAACCAGCCCACCGCCGAGATGTACCAGGTGTACCTGGACAACCAGTTCCCGTACCGGCTGTACGGCGCGCAGCAGGACAACAGCACGCTAATAGTTCCCAGTTTGCCCTTGAACACAGGACAGAGTGAAGAGTGGCGCGCCGGGCCCGGGTGCGAAACAGGACCGATCCTTCCGCATCCGACAAACCCTGATACAGTTTACGCGAGCTGCAAGGGACAGTTCTCGCGCATGTCGCTGCGCACGGGCAACGAGAAGCAGTACTGGATCGGGATGCAGTCTTTGTATGGAAACCCAGGAAAAGATCTGATCCTCCGTTTCCAGCGCGTTTCCCCAATGGAAATCTCGCCCTTCGACGCACGCACGCTGTACTACGGCTCGCAATACGTGCACCGCACGCGCGACGAAGGGGTCACATGGGAGCGCATCAGCCCCGACCTCACCTGGAACCCGCCGGAGCGGCAGCAGAAGTCGTCCGGTGAGCCCATCACCCTCGACGTCACCGGCGAGGAGTACTACTCGACGCTGTATGCCATCGAGGAATCGCCGATCGAGCGCGGCGTCATCTGGACGGGGGCGAACGACGGCCCGTATCACGTGACGCGCAACGATGGCCAGACGTGGACGAACGTCACGCCGCGTGACCTGCCTCGCGGCTGTCGCGTGGGCTCCATCGACCCGTCGCGACACGGTACGGGCACAGCGTACTTCGCGTCGTACTGCTACCTGCTGGGCGACTTCGCCCCCTACATCTACAAGACGAGCGACTACGGGCGCACATGGAAGCGCCTGACGACCGGCAGCAATGGCATCGCCGCCGACAATCCCACGCGCGTGGTCCGCGAGGATCCGCATCGCCAGGGGCTGCTGTACGCGGGCACCGAGTTTGGCATGTACGTCTCGCTCGACGACGGCGGCACCTGGCAGAAGTTCATGCAGAACATGCCCGTGGTGCCGATCAACGACATCAAGGTCCATCGCCAGGACCTGGTGATCGCCACTCAGGGACGCGGCTTCTGGATTCTCGACAACCTCACCCCGCTGCACACGTACGCCCTCGCGAGTCGCACCTCGACCACAGCGGAAGCGCGCGCGATGGCAGGGCCGGCGTACCTGTTCCAGCCGCGCGAGCAGTTCCGCGTGCGCTATTCCGCGGGGCGCAGCCGCGATGTGTCGGAGCCGCAGTATCCGCCGCCGGGCGCGCAGTTCGACTACTGGCTGCCGAGCGTGCCGCAGGGAGACGTCAGGCTCGAGGTGCTGGACGCGCAGCGTCGCGTGATCCGTTCATACGTGACTGCCGAACCGCAGAGGACTCAGCGGACGCAGAGTGCTGCTCCGAGGGATCCGGACGAGGACATGCGGCCGGCCGGTGGTGGCGGGGGCGGCGCACGACTCACGAAGAGCGCGGGGCTCAATCGATTCACCTGGGATCTGCGTCATCCGGGACCCTGGAACGCCGCCACCCGCGGCAATTCCCCCGGCGGAGGTCCAATGGCCGTTCCGGGGAACTACTTCGTGCGTCTGGTCGTTGGCGACTTCACCACCGAGCAGCCGTGGGTGCTGTCTCCCGACCCGCGTGTCGTGAACGATGGCGTAACCGTGGCGGTGATGCAGGAGCAGTTCGACTTCGCAATGAAGGCGCGCGATCTGGTGAGCGAGACCAACCAGCTCGTCGCGTCGCTACGCGCGGGACGCCAGCGCCTGTCGAATGCCACCGGCGCCGCAGCAGATACTCTCCGGATGATCCAGGCGGTGGAGGCGAAGCTGCTCACGCCTCCCATCCGCTACAGCAAGCCTGGGCTGCAGGCGCACATCAACTATCTCTACTCGATCACGAACCAGGCGGACCAGAAGCCGGGCCGCGACTGGTACGAGCGGTATGATGTGCTGAGGAAAGAGCTGGATGCGCTGAAGGCAGAAGCTGGTCGGATTTCTGGTTTGATCAGCGAGTAGCTTCTGTCGCTCGCTCTCGCGCTCACCCTGCGCCCACAGCTCTCGCGTTCCAGGATCACGGGGGCACGACACGAGCCATCCGCTCGTCGAGAAGCTGGCACGCGGCGGGGTGGGTCACACGCTGATTCTGCCGCAGGTCAGCCACGACTTCCTTCAGTCGTGATTTCTGCGCCGTGGACACATCGGTGGAGTTCTGGTCGTCCAACATGGCCCTCACGGCGACTGTCGCCATCCCTGAATCGGACGACGTCGCGAGTCGATGCTTCGAAGGCTTGGCTACCGTTGCCTTCGAGAGCGCGCCGGGCCGCTCGATGCCGTCGGCATTCCGCACGAAGAACCGGTCCCTCGGCCCCCGTCACGCTCACGCAGCGCCGTCGGTGAGAACCGCGAGAACCGACGGAGACGCGTGCGGCGGCTCGCTGCCGGGTGTCGCACCCGCCGCCAGCAGGAGGCGCGCGACGCCGGCGTGATCGCGCGTACGGTTTCCGTGCAGCGACCCGTGGCAGCACCAGCCGAGCGGCGTACCGCCGTGGTGCGCGTCGCGGACGCCGACGAGCTCGCGCGCATCTGGATGCCGCAGGAGCACGGCGACCGTCTCGACCGATCCTTCCCAGGCGGCGCAGTGCAGCGCGGTCCCGGAGTCCGGGCCCGGCGTCCGCGGATCGAACCCCAGCTCGAGCATCAGCGCCACGGCGCGCGCGTCGGCGTGCCAGGCGGCGTCGGTGATGACGCGGTGCTGGTCGGGAGTGAGCGACTGCATCATGCCGGCGTGATCACGCATCAGCGCGCGTACCTCCGGCTCGTCGCCGTTGCGACACGCCCAGAGGAAGCGCTGCACGGGCGACGCGAACTGCCGCATCGCGGCGACCGTCTCGGGGTGGTCGAACTGTGCCGCCGCATCGAGGGGTGACATGCCGTCGCCGATCGTCCAGAAGATGATGGGATAGCTGGCCGGCGGCTTCGCGTCGTAGTCGCCCTGGCCGGTGCGGAGGTCGAGGAGCGCGGGGTTCTCGCGCAGCATGGCGACGGCGCGGTCGGTGAGGCCGAGCGCCGCGGCCATGAAGATGTCGCACCGGGCGCCGCGCTCCTCCACGAGGTAGTGCGCCAGGTGGTAGCGGCCGGCGTCCTTCGCGCGCTCCAGCATCCATTCGGCGGGGGTGGAGCGATGGTCCACATCCACGGCGTCGATGTCCGCGCCCGACTTTAGCAGCAGGTCCACCACCGCGCGCGATGCCGCGAAGTGGAGCGGCGTCTGGCCGTCGCCACCACGCTCGTGGACGCGGCCGGGATCCTCCCCGATCATCCGCGCGAGCAAGTCAGGGCGATCCAGGTGTGCCGCGGCGCAGGCATCAGGGACGGCCCCGGCGGCGATGAGGAGTTCCGCCGTCTCCGGCGTGGCGCCGTACAGCGCGTGGAAGCCACCGGCCCACCAGTCGCTCTTCCGGTTGGGGTCCGCGCCGAGCTCGAGGAGCACCCTGACCATGGCCGCGTCACTCGAGAACGCCACGATCGCCGGCGCATCGAACGCGAAGAGCGGTGCGTCGATGTGTGCCTGGAGCTCCGGGTGCCGGCGGAACAGGCGCCGGAGGCCGGCGGCATCGCGCCGGTCGAACGCCTCGCGGGCGAGCTCCATCGGCGTGCGGGTGTCGGCCGACACTGCCTCGATGCGCGCCTTGAGCCCGGCCCAGGAGACGAAGCCGTATTCACGCGCGAGCACGAGCTGCGCGTCCGCCAGGGTAATGCGCTTCTTGTCAGGGAGCACGGCCCGGACACGTGCCAGGGCTTCAGCATGTCCGGCGGTGAACGACTGCAGCAGCTCCTTCGCCTGCTTCTTCTGCTGCGCGAGGTCCGGACTGGCGGGGAGGGAACGACTGAACGGTGACGACATGGGGCGCCTCCTTCGTTGCGGCCGGCGTCCGCGCGATCGGCCCGAAGAGGGCGTATGCGATCACTCAGTGCTGCCGGGATGGGCGCTGCCCTTTCCGCGGACCGGAGGCGTTCCCTGTCGCCGACGGAAAGGTACGCCCGCCAGCTGATCGCGCAATCCGCCGCCGGTTCCGTGTCACCCCGAGCGCGTCGCCGACGACGTCTCTCGGCTAACGCTGCTGCCGGTGATCGTAGCTGAACACGCGCGCCTGTCGCCACGCCCCATCCTCGACGCGCCAGAGCGTCACCAGCTTCGAGATCGCGCCGGGCCGCTCGGTGCCGTCGGCATTGCGCACGAAGAACCGGTGCGTCGCCACCTGAAGGGCGCCGACGTTGCGCATCAGGTGGACCTCCATCCCTCCCACCAGCTCGCGTCGACCCACTTCGCCGCGCCGGCATCCCTCGGCGAAGCCAGCGAGGAACTTGTCCTTCGGACCCACCTGTCCGCCCCAATCGTGGTAGAACTCGAGATCGTCCGTCACGAACCTGGCCATGGCAATGCTGTCACAGCGATTGAACGCGTCGAACATCGCGGAGTCCGCGGAGAAGATCGCGCGATGCAGCGTGGCGGAATCCTGCGGTATCCCGACCGTTGCCTGCGCATGAGCCGTGTTCGCGACCGCGAGTGTGGCCGCAACGAGAAGGATATTGCGCACAGAGGCCGAACCCTGTTAGAGAAGTCACATCCGGTACGCGACCAGCTGCGCGGTGGTTTCAGTGGGCGGCTCTCACCGCGTCCCTGAGCAGCTCATCCCCCACTTGCTGATCGAGGAGAGGGAAAGCACCGATCTCCCGGTGTCCTGGAGCGGGGGCCCGGACCAGAACTCCACCACGGTCATCTCACGCGTGCGGTGCCAGGACCGCCAGCGACCTTCGCCCTCGTAGTAGAGCAGGAAGAGCGTGTCGCCCCGCGCCAGCGCGCCGCTGCGATCGACTGAGTCCTCCTGGGGCTCGACGACGTCCGCCATGGGGACGTCGCTCCTGAGCACTACGACGCCCGGCGACCGCAGGTGCATGACGCTCCGGCTGGCGACGGTGTCGCCGCGGCGCAGTGTCCCGACCTCCGCGGCTCCGGTTCGCGGCTCCCGCACCAGCGTCACGGCGTTGCATACGAGCGCCGAGTCGTCAGGCATGCAGCCTTCGTCCTCGCACGCGGACTGAAATACGCGGGGCATGGCGCTGTCCCCGATCACGGACGCGTGCCTCAGCTCCTCCGTGGTGGCACATCCAGCCAGGGCAAGCGCGCTCGCAAGCGCGCTCGCACCGAGCAGCCGGCCGATGCCTCGCGAGCGGTTCATTGCTCCAGCAGGCTCAATGCACGAAGACTGCAATGACTTTGCCGGTGGTATCGGCGAGAAATGAAAACGTCGGCAACAAGAGGACTCGTCCAACGCGATAGACGACCAGGTGATGCTCGACGAGTCCACGCGTATTGGCGTCCACAGCACGTGCCACACGCACGCATTCTGTTGGATCAGTGAGCGCCCGGAAGTCCGCAACGAACGCTGCTGAATCTGCCGGCAAACCCCATGCGTCACGTTCTGCACGATCGTCCGGATCCTGGCCGACGGTGGCGAGATACGCCCATTCCTTGGCATAGCGTTTTGTGAGAGAATCGCTCGTTTCGCATGTCCACCGCCGTGGCCGGGCGCGAGCCTTCGCCAGCCCGGCAAGGAAGTCTGCTTCCGCCTTGCGTTCGAGGTGTTTGTTGTAGGCGTCACCAGAGAGCGCCACCACGATCGACGTATCCCGCGCTTCGAGGCGAAAAGACACCACTGAATGCCCGTACCCGACCCGCCGGGTGCTAAGGCCGGAAGAGCCGTTGTCGTTACTGCGCCGAGGATGTGCGCGCAGAACCAGAATCCGCGAGACATGGCTGAGAGATGATTGGGACTACAAATTTTTTAGTATCTGCTCGATGCTGAATCCCTTCCAATGATGATCCACATGTCGGAGGCGTCGCAACGTTGTCGGTGGGACTAATATTGTGACTTACTCCCCCATGCCAATGCCCATGCCCATGCAAACTGCCAATAGAGTGCGTTCCGGGTGGCGACTAGTGACCGTCGTGTTTCTGGTAATGGTCGTCTCATCCTGTTTCGCCGAGCAATCACGGATCGCGGGCTTCGGCGGCGGAGGGCGACCTGGCTTCCTGCTCGGATTGTGGCACGGCTTCATCGCGCCGATCGGCTTCGTCGTCAGCCTCTTTTCCGAGAAGATCCGGATCTACGCCGTGCCCAATGTCGGCAAGTGGTACGACTTCGGCTTCATGCTCGGGATCAGCGGATTCTCAGGCGGCATCTTCGCCGGCTCACGAAAGCAGAAACGCGCCAAATAGAGTCAACGCCGGATCTTCTCGATCCCGCTCATCAGATACATGAATGCGGCAGCCTCCACCGACATCTCCCCCGAGGGAAAGGTGTCGAGCCAGGCGTTCGCCTTCTCTGACAAGCGATCAGCGGTCACAATCAGCTTCGCCTTCTCCGCCTTCGCGAGACGCTGCTTGCGTCCACGCGTGAGGGAGTTGCGAACACGCTCCGCTTCATCCGAGAGCCACGACCACATGAAGTTGTACGCGCGGATGAACGCATTGAGTAGCAGCGTGTCCGCGTCCGCCGGGAACTTCGCGGCGGCGAGCTCTCGTTTCACCTTCGCGAGGTTGGCCTTGCGCCGCCGCCCCACGCGGGCGATCTCTGCCAACGCATCCTCCTCGCGGTCGAGCGCCGCGAGCAGCGTCGGGACGTACACGTCATACGTCTCGT
>DASPMP010000146.1:0-20257 GCA_035626995.1 Gemmatimonadaceae bacterium | reverse complement strand
ACGCGATTCGATCCAGCCACCCGTCGCCGCGATCGACGCTCCAGTGCTCGCGGATCCGTCTGGCAGCTTCGTCTGGGACCGGCGCGACATGTTCTCGACCGGCGCGCTGACCGTTCACGACCTTCTCGAGCGTGTCCCCGGCTTGACGACATTGCGGTCCGGATGGATGTCGCAACCGATGATCGCGTCGTTCATGGGCGACCCAGGCCGGATCCGCGTCTTCCTCGATGGACTGGAGCTCATCGAGCTGGACCCGCGCTCCGGGCGCGTCTGGGATCTCACGCAGATTCCCTTGTGGGCGCTGGATGACATCAGGGTCGAACGCGGCGCGTCGGAGATCCGGATCCACATGCGAAGCTGGCGCGTGGATCGGACGACGCCATTCACGCGAACTGATGTCTACACCGGAGACCAAAGTACAAATCTCTATCGCGGGTTGTTTGGGCGACGATACGAGCACGGGGAAGTACTGCAGCTTGGGGGGCAGCAGTTCGGTACTGACCCTGGGCGGAACATCGAGAGCAGCGATCAGCTCGCGTTGCTCGCTCGGCTAGGGGTGGCGCGGAAGAAATGGAGCGCTGACTTCTTCATGCTCAGCGGTGATCGGGACCGCGGGCGTGCCTTCGCGGACAACAGCACCGATACCATTCCGGCGACACAGAGCACGCGCACGGACGCGTACCTTCGCTTCGGTTGGGGTAACTCCGCCTCTGGGGCCTGGGCACAGGCGATAGCGCACGGAGCGCGATACGTCTTCGGCGGCCAACCAATTTCGGGGGTGACCACACCCACCGCCGACACCACGCGCTTCGAATCCCAGTACCTCATCACCGGCGGCTATTCCGTCGGTCCCTGGCGCGCCAGCGTCGCCCAACGCTACAGGGCCGGCCTGCAGCGACGCATCGCGACGCCCTCAGCGCGGATCGGGATGGAAACCGATTTCCTCACCGTGTCCGCTCTCGCCGAAGGAAGAGGGCCGGATTCCACCCGACGTCTGGAAGCGTCGGCCGTCGTGAGACCGACTGGCTTCGTCTACGTCAGTGGCGCTGTGGGTTTCGATCGGTACAAACCACTGCCGGATTCGTTGATCACGGCCGAGACGCCCGGCGATCCAATGTTTGTGCGGGCGGAGGCGGGACTGCGACTGCGCGACCTCTGGCTGAGTGGCGGAGTACTGCGACGCGATGCCGTCGTGCTCGACGCGCCGACCCTTTTCCGCTCGGAAACGGAGACGGTGCTGGATTCTGCGAGGCAGGGCATCTATGCAGCGATCAGGGGAAGGATCTGGAAGGCGGTGTACGCGGACATCCAGGGAATTCAGTGGAGTGATTCGGGCGGATTGTATCGCCCGCGCCACCAGGCGCGGAGCGAGGTCTACATCAGTACCTCGCTGCTGAACCGTTTTCCGACCAACAACTTCCACCTGCTGGCGTCCGTGGCCCACGAATATCGCTCGTCGACGTTATGGCCGGATTCTACGGCAGTGCAGCGAGTGCCAGGCTACCGGACCATTTCCACCTTGCTTCAGGTTCGCATTCTTCAGGCGGAGGTCTTCTGGAACTTCCGGAACATCCTCGGCGAGCGATATCGACAGATTCCCGGGTACCCGGCAACGCGGCAGAGCAACATTTACGGAGTGCGCTGGGAGTTCTGGAACTAAATTGACAAATGTCGTTGTCGCGCCGTAACTTAGGCCCCCTCATATGATCAGAAGCATGACGGGCTTCGGTGCGGCCGACGGACTAGTTGGTTCGCTGCGCGTATCCATCGAAGTCCGGTCGGTGAACCATCGGTTTTTCAATCCCTCCATCAAGCTGCCCGGCTCGCTGAGCAAGTGGGAAGCTGACGTCCGGGAAGCTCTTCGACAGGCCGTGAGCCGCGGTCACGTTACGGTCACTGGCAGGGTCGAGCGCACCGCCCAGGCGGATGCGGTGATCGATGAAGCGCGGTTCGCATTCTACGCGAGGCGATTGCTGGAACTCAAAGACCGGTACGCGCTGGAAGGCCCTTTGGACCTGGCGACCGTTCTTCGGCTTCCGGCGGTTGTTGCCGCCGAGACGGAGGAGGTCGAGGGATCGGCGAAGGAGCTGGTCGCGATTGTCGACGAAGCCGCAAAGGCCCTCAATGTCAGCCGCGCCGCCGAGGGCGGACGGCTGCAGGTTTTCCTCACCGATCGCATCGCGCAGGTAGAGGCTGCCGTCAAACGACTCAGCGATCGCGCACCTCAGCGCATGATCGAGCATCGCGATCGCTTGAAGGCGAACATTGCGGAGCTGACCGGCGGCGTGCAGATCGACGAGCAGCGTCTGGCGCAGGAGGTGGCGATCATCGCGGATCGGCTGGATGTAGGCGAGGAACTGGATCGGTTCACGTCGCATCTCGTCGCGTTTCGCGAGGCACTTGCCTCGGGGAATCCGGATGGGGTGGGGAAGCGGCTGGGGTTCCTGCTTCAGGAACTGCTCCGGGAGACCAACACCACCGGGTCGAAGGCCAATGACGCGGTCATGACCCGCGAGGTCGTCGGCATCAAGGAAGAGCTCGAACGCATTCGGGAACAGGTGGAAAACCTCGAATGACGCACTTCCCGATCATCCTTTCGGCTCCGTCGGGTGGCGGCAAGACCACAATCGCCCGTGCGCTCCTCAAGGCCCGGACGGATATCGGCTATTCTGTGTCCTGCACGACCCGGCAGCCCAGGGGAGGAGAAGTTCACGGGAAAGACTATTATTTTCTTTCCAGGGCGGATTTCCTCACCAAACGGCAACGCGGCGAGTTTGCGGAGTCGGCGGAGGTCCACGGGAACCTCTACGGCACGCTTCGCAGCGAGGTGCTCAAGGTTCTCGAGTCGGGGAAGCATGTGCTCATGGACATCGACGTCCAGGGAGCGGTGCAGTTTACGCGGGTGTTCCCGCAGTCGGTAACGATCTTCATCCTTCCGCCGACCGCGGAGGTGCTGCTCGAGCGGTTGCGGGGACGGCAGACGGAATCGGCGCAGCAGCTGGCCGACCGCCTGCAGTCGGCGTTGCAGGAATTGCAGTCGGTGGACGAGTACGAGTACGTGGTGGTGAACGACGACCTGGATCTGGCGATCAAGCGCATCACGTCGATCATCGAAGCCGAGGTCTCGAGCAGGGAACGTGTGGTCGGACTCCGCACGCAAGTCGCACTATTGATCGATCAGCTGGAACGCGAGATACAGTCGCACAACAATTCTGAAGGAATCAGGAAATGAGAGTTTTTACTCCGGTCGAAATCGCGAAGCATGCGGCCAACAAGTACCTCGGCGTGCTGATCGCGGCGAAGTATGCGCGTCTGCTCAACGAGTTTCCCCGCGATCGCTCGGCGATGGGTGAGAAGAAGCTCACCACGCGCGCACTCGAGGAGCTGTCGAAGGGCGGCCTGAACTATCGCGTCGTCCCGCGCCGCCGCGGCGGCGAGTAAACCCTCCACGCCGGTGCGCCCCTTCGACGGCCGCACAATCGTTCTTGGTGTCACCGGCGGCATCGCGAGTTACAAGTCCGCGTGGCTGGCGCGGCTGCTCACCAAGGCCGGCGCCGGCGTTGACGCGGTGCTGACCCGCGCCGCCACCGAATTCATCAGCGCCCTGACATTTGAGGCGCTTACGGGGCGGCCCTCGCACAACGGTTTGTTCGACACCGGGCGAGCCCTCGACCACATCACTCTGGCGAAGGGGGCGGACGCCATCGTGGTCGCGCCGGCAACCGCGGATTTTCTCGCGCGCGCCGCGACCGGCCAGGCTGATGACCTCCTCACGGCGATACTGCTCGCGACGAATGCACCGGTATTGCTCGTCCCCGCGATGAACGACCACATGTGGGCACATCCGCAGACCCAGCGGAATGTCCGACACCTGCGGGAGATCGGCTACCTGGTCATGCCCCCCGAAGAAGGGATGCTTGCAGCCGGTGAGGGAGAGGGTCCCGGACGGATGCCGGAACCGGAGACCATTTTCGCGCACGTCGGTCGCCTCCTCGAAGGCAAGACACCGGGAGTTCTGGCGGGACGCAGGGTGGTGGTCACCGCGGGGCCAACACGCGAGGCGGTTGATCCGGTGCGCTTTATCTCGAATCACAGCTCGGGACGGATGGGCGTCGCGCTGGCACACTCGGCGTGGCGAAGGGGAGCAGAGGTGTCACTGATTGCGGGACCGCTCGCTGTGGCGGCACCAGTTGGTCCCGTGGTTCGCCATGTGGAATCCACCGAGGACATGGCGCAGGCTGTCGCGGAGATGATTCCCGCAGCGGACGTGCTGATCATGGCCGCAGCGCCCGCGGACTTTCGTCCCAGCACCGTCGCGACGCAGAAGGTGAAGAAGAGTACCGAAGCGCCTGTGCTCGCGCTGACGCACACCACGGACATCCTGCGCGGTACGATCACGCATCGTCGCGCAGACGCCATCGTGGTGGGCTTTGCACTGGAAACCAATGACGTGCTGGCGCACGGCCGGCAGAAGTTGCGCGACAAGTCTCTCGACCTGGTCGTGGTGAATGACGCCACCGAGCCCGGCGCTGGATTCAGCGTGGACACCAATCGCGTGACGCTCATCGACCGTGACGGTGCGGAGGAAGTATTGCCGCTGATGAGCAAGGCCGACGTCGCCGATGCCATCCTCGACCGGGTAGAGCGGCTCGCGAACCGGCAGGCGAGCCAACCCGCCCACGCGTCTTCGCGCGAGCTCCATGGACGCTAAGGAGCAGCTGCGGCGGTATCTGGAGCAGCGCAAGGAATCCGGTGAGCGCGAGCTCGTCCTCGACGATCTCAATGTGGATGAGCTGCTGCGCGTCCTTGGCGCGGCACCAGGGGCGTCATCCACAGGGCGTTCTTCACCGCCGCAATCGGTCGCTCCGACGCAGTCGCGGCCGGCCCCCACGCCGCCAACCCCGGTGATTCGGACGAGCACTCCTCCCGCGGGCCATGCGAGCGCTGACTGGCGTGATGTTCTTCGCAGCACTGGTGCTGCACCCGGCGCACCACCAGACCTGGACACGCCCAGCCGTGACCGTACGCCTCCGGCAGACGCCGCGCAGCAACCCGATGCCGCGGGCGCAGTCGTGCCGCTCGGCGCGGTGCCAGCAGGCATCACGGTGGGTGGAACGTCGCGTGAGTTGTTTGGCGGGTCGCTGGGGCAGCTCGAATCGCTCGAAGCCATCGCGGCCGTGGTCGCGTCGTGCACCCGCTGCCCGTTGTATTCAACCGCCACGAACCCCGTGCCCGGCGAAGGGAATCCTGATGCGGACCTGATGATCGTCGGGGAAGCTCCCGGTGCGACGGAGGATGAAACGGGCCGGCCGTTCGTTGGCGCTGCGGGTCAGCTCCTCACAAAGATTCTCGCGGCCGTCGATTTCAAGCGCGAGGATGTGTTCATCTGCAACGTCCTGAAGCATCGGCCACCGGGAAACCGTAATCCCATGCCCGATGAGGTTACTGCCTGCAGTCCGTATCTCATTCGGCAGATAGACCTGATTCGTCCAAAAGCAATCCTTGCTCTTGGAACGTTCGCGGCCCAAACTCTCCTGCAGACGAAGCTGGCCATCGGAAAACTCCGGAGCCAGGTGCATCGCTACTACGGTGTGCCGCTGATCGTCACCTACCATCCGGCGGCGTTGCTCCGCAATCCGTCATGGAAACGTCCCACGTGGGAAGATGTCCAGCTCGTCCGTCGAATACTCGATAGCTCCGTCTCTCAGCCGTGATCCCTTCCGGGATCGGCAGCCGCCTTATTCCGAAGATGCAGAGCAGGCCGTCCTGTCCGCGATGCTCATGGACCAGGATGCCATCGTGCGCGCCGCGGAGCTGGTCGATGATTCCATGTTCTACGCCGAGCGGCACCGCCGGATTTTCCGGGCGATGGTCGCCATCACCGAACGCGGCAGCGTCGTTGATCCCCTCACGCTTTCTGAAGAGCTAGGGCGCAAGGGCGAGCTCGACGCCGCGGGCGGCAAGGACTACATCGGGTACCTCGTCGACGCCGTTCCGACGGCGGCCAATGTCGAGTACCACGCGGAGATCGTCCGCGAGAAGGCTGTGCTGCGCCAGCTCATCCAGGTGTCCACCCAGATCGTGCACGACGCCTTTTCGGGGATGAGCACCGCGGGAGAGCTGCTGGACCTCGCCGAGCAACGGATCTTCCATGTGTCGCAGCAGCGCAAGCCGGACGGCTTCACGCGCATCAAGGAGCTGCTGTGGCCCACGATGGAGCGCATCGAAGCGCTGCAGCGTGGCGGAAAGACAATCACCGGCGTGGCCAGCGGCTTCAATGATCTCGACGAGATGACCTCCGGCTTCCAGCCGTCCGACCTCGTCATCGTCGCCGCGCGTCCGTCGATGGGGAAGACCGCCTTCTGCCTCAACATCGCGCAACACGCCGCGATCGACGAGCAGCGCCGCGTCGCGTTCTTCTCTTTGGAAATGAGCAAGGAGTCACTCGTGCAGCGCATGCTGACCAGCGAGGCGCGCGTGGACTCGCAACGCCTCCGCCGCGGGTTGCTGCGTGATGACGAGTTTCCAATGCTCGCCCGTGCTGCCGGCATCCTCAGCTCGGCGCCGATCTGGATCGATGACACGCCGGGAATCACGCTGCTCGAAATGCGCTCCAAGGCACGCCGGCTGAAGGCCGACAATGGCCTGGACATGGTCATCGTCGACTACCTGCAGCTAATGCAGGGACCGAGTAATTCCGAGAGCCGGCAACAGGAAGTCAGCCAGATCTCCCGCGGACTGAAGGCGCTGGCCAAGGAACTGAACATTCCCGTCATCGCGCTCTCGCAGCTCTCGCGCGCTCCCGAGCAGCGCACCGGCGATCACAGGCCACAATTATCCGACTTGCGGGAATCTGGTGCCATCGAGCAGGACGCCGACCTTATCATGTTCCTGTTCCGCCAGGAGATGTACGATGGCGCGACCGATAAGGACGGCAATTCCATCGAAGGCAAGGCCGAGCTGATCGTCGGCAAGCAACGCAACGGACCAACGGGCACCGTGAACCTGCACTTCTACAAGCAGTACACCCGCTTCGCCAACTGGAGTCCGCGACAGACCGCGCAGTGAGTCCCAGATCCAAGACGGTCTATCGCTGCACCGAATGCGGCGCCGACCACGCCAAGTGGGCAGGGCGGTGCGATACCTGTGGCGAGTGGAACACCCTCGTCGAGGAAATCCATCGGAAGACGGCGGATGCAAGACGCACGACGGCCAGTGCCGCACGCGGTGCATCGACCGTCCAGAAGCTCGTCGACGTTGCCGGTTCCGAATCGCCCCGCTGGACGACGGGACTCGCAGAATTCGACTTCGCACTCGGCGGCGGGATCGTACCCGGTTCCATGATCCTCATCGGCGGCGAACCGGGAATCGGCAAGTCGACGCTGCTGCTCCAGGTGGCCGCGCGTCTCCAGGGAACGCAGCGGCGCACGCTCTACGCGTCCGGCGAAGAGTCCGCGCTGCAGGTCCGGTTGCGCGCCGACCGCCTCGCCGACGGCGCGGGCCAAGTCGAGTTCCTGGCGGAAACCAACCTCGAGACGGTCGTCGCAACGGCAGCCACGCACAGGCCAGACGTGCTGATCGTCGATTCCATCCAGACGCTCTATACGGCGGAGCTCGAGGGCGCACCTGGAAATGTCGGCCAGGTGCGTGAGTGCGCTGCCCGGCTGATGCGGTTCGCCAAGGAGAGCGGCACCACCGTGTTCGTCGTCGGGCACGTCACGAAAGGTGGCGGCATCGCAGGGCCGAAGACACTCGAACACATCGTCGATACGGTGCTCTACTTCGAGGGAGAGAGCACGCTGGACCACCGGATCCTACGCGCGACAAAGAATCGCTTCGGCAGCGTTGATGAAATCGGGGTGTTTCGAATGACCGAAACCGGCCTCGAACCGGTCTCGAACCCATCGGAGTTGTTCCTCGGCAATCGTCAGGAGATCGCCTCTGGCAGCGCGGTGACGGCCCTGCTGGAGGGAAGCCGACCTGTGCTCATCGAAATCCAGGCGCTCGCCGCGAAGGCCGGCTTCGGCACACCACAGCGCGTCACCACCGGTTTCGATTCTCGGAGATTGTCCCTGCTGCTCGCGGTCCTGGAAAAGCGCGCGGGATTGCACTTCGGGCAGCTCGACGTTTTTCTCAACGTCGTTGGCGGCGTCCGGATGCAGGAGCCCGCGGGGGACCTGGCGGTTGCTGCCGCGCTGGCGTCGAGCGTGTACGATCGCGCGACACCCGCCGACGCCGTCTTCATCGGCGAGCTTGGACTCGGCGGAGAGATTCGCCCGGTGTCACAGGTCGAGCGCCGGATCGCCGAAGCCACAAACATGGGCATGTCGCACATTTATGTTTCTGAACGCGGTACTCCGAAGCGCGCGGCCCGCGGCGTCGTACCGGTGAAGAACGTCAACGACATGTTTCTGCGCCTGTTCACCTGATGATCGCCGACCGGTCGTCGCCTGCCGCGTGTCGCATGCCGCGTGATGTCGGCGTCGTCATCGTCGCGGGGGGCGAGAGTACGCGCACCGCCGGCGTGGAGCTCAAGCAATTCCGCTGGGTGGCGGGGAAGCCGATGCTTCTGCACAGTCTCCAGGCCTTCATGGAGCGCGCGGATGTCACGTCGGTGGTGTGCGTGATTCCACGCGAGTACGTGCCCGACCCGCCGCCGTGGATCTTCCAGTGCGACGTCGACCGCCTGATGCTGTCTGTGGGTGGACGCACCCGCACCGAGTCGGTGCGCAACGGACTCGCGGACCTTCCCAATGAAGCGCAGATCGCGCTCATCCATGATGCAGCGCGGCCGCTGGTGGACCAGACGATGATCGACCGCGTTATCGCCCGCGCCCGCGATGGGGCAGCCGTCGTCCCCGTGCTTCCGGTCGTCGATACCATCAAGGAAGTCGACGCGCAGGGAATCGTCGTGCGCACGATGGATCGCACACGGCTCTGGCGCGTGCAGACGCCGCAGGGATTTCCGCGCGAAGTCATCGAGCGCGCGCATCGCGAAGCGCGGCTGGCAAACGTGACCGCGACTGACGATGCGGGGCTGTGTGAACGGTTGGGGATCCCGGTGACCGTCGTGCCGGGAAGCGAGCGTGCCATGAAGGTGACCGAGGAAGCCGACTTCGACCGCGTCGAGGCGCTGTACGCGGGCCGATGAGGCATGACGCCCTCTCGGTCCCATTCTGGTCTCCTGAAGAAATCGAAGGCGCACTCAAGCCGGCGTTGTACCAGCTGGAGCTGCGACGGGTGCTCGCGTATCCAACGGAGACGGTGTACGGCTTCGGCGGCGCCATCGATCGGGAATCCGTGGCCAACCTCATCCGCCTGAAACGCAGGCCACTCGGAAAGCCGTTTCTGCTTCTCATCGATGGGAGCGAGATGGTTCTTCGCCTCGATCTGCACATGCCCAGCTATGCGTCGACCCTCGCGGCGCGGCACTGGCCAGGGCCGCTGACACTCGTGCTTCCCGGAGGACACGGCCGCGTGCCGCCACAGCTTCGCGGTCCCGAAGGAGGCGTTGCGGTGCGCTGGACGAGCCACACACCGATCCAGCGACTCATCCGCGCGTATGGCGAACCGATCACGTCGACGAGCGCAAACAGGCCGGGGGTTCCTCCCGCCATGGCTGCCTCCGAAGTGCTGGCCCAATGGCCGGACGCCATTGCCCGCGGTGACCTGATGCTACTCGACGCGGGCCGACTGACCTCCTCACAGCCCTCGACCGTCGTAGATTGCATGGGACGGCATCCTCGCGTGATCCGACCCGGCGCCATTCCGGCCCGCGTCCTGCGCGAAAGCGTGCCGAGCCTCATTGGAGACGCGTGAGCCGGATGCGCATTCTGTTCGTTTGCACCGGAAACAGCTGTCGCAGCGCGATGGCGGAAGCGATTGCCCGCAAGCTGATCATCGAGCGCGGACTCGGCGATGTCGAGGCCGCGAGCGCAGGCACCAGTGCATGGGAGGGCGCTCCCGCGTCTGACGGAGCCTTACTCGTGGGCATGGAGCGCGGGCTCGACCTCAGCAGCCACCGCGCGTCGGGGCTTACACGTGATATCGTGCGCGACGCCGACCTCATTCTCGCGATGGGCCCACACCATCTCGAACGCATCGAGGCGCTCGGCGGAAACGGCAAAGCATACTTGCTCACGGATTATGCCTCGCGCGGTGCGTCCACCAAGGCCGTCAATGATCCCATCGGCGGCGAATTGGAGGTCTACCGGACGACGGCAGACGAGCTCGACACGGAGATTCGGCGCGTGTTCGACCGCATCCTCGCCGAACGAACGCCCTGACCGTGCATGACGCGCCTGGCCGCCTGGTGTTGCTCGGGCATCCGCTCGGCCACACGCTGTCGCCGGCAATGCAGAACGCAGCGCTCGTGGCGGCTGGAATCACGCTCAGGTACGAGCCGCTCGACATACCGCGTAGCGTGCTGGACGAAACCATCGCTGGATTGCGACGGCAGCGCGCGGCCGGAAATGTCACCACACCCCACAAGGTCGCTCTTGCGAACGCCTGCGACCGGCTGACCGAGACCGCAAAGAAAGTAGGGGCGGTCAATACGTTCTGGACGGCCATTGATGGCGCGCTCGTCGGGGACAATACCGATGTCGGCGGTTTCGATGCCGCTGTCGATGCACTGCTAGGGAGTCATCGGCCACGGGAGCGCGTGGCGATCCTCGGCGCTGGCGGTGCAGCGGCGGCGGTCCTGCATGCAATCGAACGATGGGAGGGTGCCGAGGTCTCGCTGTATTCTCGGACGCAGCGCAGGGCGGAGGAGCTCCTGGACCGATTTGCGGTGAAGTCGACGATTGCGCGGGACGCGGAACGTGCCGTGGAAGAAGCGACGCTGGTCGTGAATGCGACACCGGTCGGCCTGAAGGACGACACGGTCCCGGTGTCCGTGCACGCGCTGGCGAAGGATGCCGCCGTGCTCGACCTGGCGTACCGTGTCAACGAGACGGTGTTCGTGAAGGATGCGCGCGCACGCGGGCATCGCGCGCAGGACGGCCTCACCATGCTCGTGGAGCAGGGAGCGCTCGCATTCGAGCGATGGTTCAATACGGCACCAGACCGCGACGCCATGTGGAACGCGATCCGGGCGCTGCGCTGATCTCGCTGCGGCGCATGGGCGCCGCAGTGTTCGATTTCCTCCTGCCGCCCGCCTGTGCGGTGTGCGCGGGGCTCATGGGAGACCGTGATTCCGGGCTGGTGTGTGGACGCTGCTGGAGCCGGCTCGCGATGCTGCCCGCACCGCGGTGCGATCGCTGCGGCCACCCGGTCCCGCGCGCACGCTGCGCCTGGTGCGAGTTGTTGCCTCCATATGTGCGCGCGGTACGATCGGTGTGCTGGATGCATCGTGGAACCGGCGGAGAGGTTGTGCACGCACTGAAGTACGGCGGCTGGCATGCGCTGGGCGCGGCGCTGGGCGAGCGCATGGCGCGACTGACCTGGCCCGCCGATGTGCTGGACGAGCGCACGGCGCTGATTCCGGTGCCATTGTCGGACGGCCGGATGCGCGAGCGTGGCTATAATCAGAGTGAGCGCATCGCTGCGGCGCTGAGCATTTCGTGGCGCATTCCGGTATGGAGCGATGTGCTTGTACGTTCGCGTGTGACGCAAACACAAACGCGGTTGACACCAGAGGAGCGGCTGGCGAACGTTTCCGGCGCGTTCCGCGCATCCGCGACGAGCGGCCGGGCGCTTCGAGGCGCTCACCTCGTGCTCGTGGACGATGTCGTCACGACGGCTGCGACACTGAATGCATGCGCCGCGGCGCTCTTCGCGGGAGGGGCGCGCATCCTCAGTTACGTGACATTCGGACGGGCGCCCGCCGCGGGCGACCGGTAACAGACTTTATATCATCGCGTCGCCCGCGCGGCGCTCGAGAAAGGAGAGACGATGGCTGGCCGCACTCGTGTGGGCATCAATGGCTTCGGAAGGATCGGGCGTCAGGTCGTGCGCGCGGCCAAGCTGCAGGGGGTCGCCGACCTCGACATCGTCGCCGTCAACGACCTTACCGATACGAAGACCCTGGCTCACCTGTTCAAGTATGACTCCGTCCACCGCACCTTTCCGGGCGACGTCACCGCCGGCGACGGCGTGATCACGATCGACGGCGACGAGATGAAGGTCTTTGCAGAAAAGGAGCCTTCGAAGCTTCCATGGAAGGACCTCGGCGTGGACATCGTCCTGGAATCCACGGGGCGATTCACGGAGGGCGCGAAGGCGCAGCAGCATCTCGATGCCGGCGCGAGGAAAGTCATCATCTCGGCGCCCGCGAAGAACGAGCACATCACCGTGGTGCTCGGCGTGAACGGCGACAAGTATGACCCTGCGAAGCACCATATCATCTCCAACGCATCGTGCACCACGAACTGCCTCGTGCCGATGGTGAAGGTGGTGCGCGACAATTTCGGCTTCGTGCGCGGCTCGATGGTGACGGTGCACAGCTACACCAACGACCAGAACATTCTCGACCTGCCGCACAAGGACCTGCGGCGCGCGCGCGCGGCGGCGATGTCGATCATTCCGACGACGACGGGGGCGGCCAAGGCCACGTCCCTCGTGATCCCGGAAGTCAAGGGAAAGATCGACGGGATCGCGATCCGGGTGCCGACGCCGGACGTTTCGTTCACGGACCTGACAGTCGTTGTCGACAAGCCGGTGACCATCGACCAGGTGAATGACGCGTTCCGAAAGGCCGCAAAGTCCGGCCCCCTGGAAGGCATTCTCGACTACACCGATGAGGAGCTCGTCTCCTCCGATTTCATCGGGAATCCCTTCTCCTGCATCATCGACGGCAAGAGTACCAACGTCGTCGACGGCACGCTGCTGAAGGTGTCTGGATGGTACGACAACGAGTGGGGGTATTCGTCGCGCTGCGTCGACCTGCTGCGATACGTCGGCGCACGGCTCAGCTGAGCCGGAGATGAACAAGAAGACCGTCCGCGACCTGAGCGCTTCCGACATCAAGGGCAAGCGCGCGCTCGTGCGTGTCGACTTCAACGTGCCGCTCGATGACCGGCGGCAGGTCGCGGACGACACACGCATTCGTGCCGCGCTACCCACGATTGAATACCTGCTGGACCGTGGCGCCCGCGTCGTGCTGCTCTCGCACCTGGGACGCCCGAAGGGAAAGCCAGAGACGAAGTATTCGCTCGAGCCCGTCGGTCGAAAGCTTCGCGAGCTGCTGCCGAAGAAATGGCGCGGCACCTTCCTGGAGAGCACCGACACTGATGAAGCGGTGAAGCTGACGAAGGACGCGGACTACGACGTCCTCCTGTTCGAGAACACCCGCTTTCTCGGCGGGGAAGAGGAAAATGAGCCACGGCTGTCGCGCAGCCTGGCGCAGCTGGGCGATTTCTACGTCAACGACGCCTTTGGTTCGGCGCATCGGGCGCACGCGTCTACCGAGGGGGTCGCTCAGCACCTGCGGCCTGCGGTGGCGGGGCTGCTGATGGAAAAGGAGCTCGAGTTTCTCGGAAAGGCGCTCGCGAATCCCAAGCGTCCATTCGTGGCCATCCTCGGTGGCGCGAAGATCTCGGGGAAGATCGACGTCATCGAAGCAATGCTGCCGAAGGTCGACCATATGCTCATCGGCGGCGCGATGGCATGCACCTTCTTTCGGGCGATGGGTCTCGAGACGGGGAAGTCCCTCGTGGAAGAGGACCGCGTGGGCATGGCGAAGACGCTGCTCGAACGCAGTGGCGGCAAGCTCGTTCTTCCGACGGATGCCACCGTGGCCCCGTCCCTCGATGCTCCGGACGCGGCCCGTGAAGTGCCGCGGGATCGCATCCCGTCCGACGCCGCCATGCTCGACATCGGGACGGGAAGCGCCCGCAAATTCGCGGAACTGATCGGCGGCGCGAAGACGGTAGTGTGGAACGGCCCCATGGGAGTATTCGAGACGCCGCCATTTGACACCGGCACGCGAGCGATTGCGGAAGCCCTGGCGGAGGCGACCGGACGCGGCGCGACAACCATCGTTGGGGGCGGTGATTCCGCCGCCGCCGTTGCGGAGATGGGGCTGGACGCGCGCATGACGCATGTGTCCACCGGCGGCGGCGCGTCGCTGGAGTTCCTCGAGGGCAAGATGTTGCCCGGCGTCGCGGCGCTCGACGACGCGTAATGCAACGACCCGTCCTCGCCGCCAACTGGAAGATGAATCACGGGCCGTCAGAGGCCCGGGCCTTCATGGCGGCTTTCCTCGCCGCGTACACGCCACGCTCGGATCGCAGTGTCGTCGTGTTTCCGCCAGCGCTTTCCTTTTCCACCGTCCACCACGCGATCGGTCCCCGGACCGACATCCTCCTCGGCGTCCAGAACATTCATACGGAACCGAAAGGACCATTCACGGGGGAGACGTCCGCCGCGATGGCCAGGGATGCCGGAGCCCGTCTCGCGCTCGTGGGCCACTCCGAACGCCGTCATGTCTTCGGAGAGACGGACGATGCGACCACCCGCAAGTGCGCGATCGCGTTTCAGTCCGGGCTGATACCGATGCTCTGTGTCGGTGAGAAGATCGAGGAACGAGAGCAGGGAAAGACCAACGACGTCGTACTGCGGCAGCTGCGAACCGGACTGTCGGCATTAGACCCGAAGGATCTTCGTCGCGCGCTGATTGCGTATGAACCGGTGTGGGCGATTGGCACCGGACGTACCGCGACGCCGGCTGACGCAGCCGCCGTCCATGCGGTCATCCGCGACGAGCTCACGAAGCTGTGTGGATCGCGCGATGCGGCAGCAGACATCCCGATCTTGTATGGCGGGAGCGTGAACCGCGACAACGCCAGACAGCTTCTCAACGAGGAGGGAGTTGATGGCCTCCTCGTCGGCGGAGCCAGCCTCGATGCGTCGAGCTGGACGGCAATCGTCACGTCCTAACGACGACGCTTGACCCTGAGGCGTAAGTCACGCGATATTACGTGCTTACGTCCTTTGTACCAGCCTGCCTGCGCGTAGGCGCTCACCGAACACGATGCTTTCGACTTTTCTCCTCACGCTCCTCATCATCGATAGCGTGATTCTCGTTGCCGCTGTCCTTCTCCAGAGCGGAAAGGGCGGCGGGCTTGCCGCGAGCTTCGGCGGAGTCACCAGTTCCGCTGATGCAATTCTCGGCACGCGCCAGGCTGGAAACCTCCTGACCAAGATCAGCTGGTGGACTGGCGGGATCTTTCTCGCGCTCTCGTTCCTGCTCACGCTGACAGGGTCGCGCCGCACAGCACCGCGCTCGATTCTCGACCAGACGTTCACGCAGCCGCCCGCACCCACGGCTCCTGCGACGACGCAGCCGAACACGAACGTGCTGCCCATCACTCCCGCACCTGCGGGCGGTGATGCGAAGGCACCGGCCCCGACGAAGACTCCGTAAGCTCAGTGGCCCTTCCTGCGTTTCATCCGGGGTTCCTCCTCCTCGAGGACGGAACCCTTTTTCGTGGCCAGTTGCGCGGACCGGTCATCCCGACCGTGGCGGAAGTGGTATTCACGACCAACATGGCGGGGTACCAGGAGACCTTCACCGACCCCTCCTTCAGGGGCCAGATCGTCGTGATGACCGCGCCCATGATCGGAAACTACGGCGTCAACACCGAGGATCCCGAATCAGCGCAACCGCAGGTCGCCGGGGTCGTGGTCCGTGAGCTGTCGACCACCTACTCGAACTGGCGCGGTGAGGGGGATCTTTATTCCTGGTTGCATGAGAGCAAAGTCCCTGTGCTGGAGGAGGTTGACACGCGTCGCCTGACAAAGCACTTAAGGACTGTTGGCGTCATGCGCGGCGTGATCGCGGCCGGCACCGAGCCCTCGAAAGAGGTCCTCGCTGTGCTCGACTCCTGCCCGTCGATGGAGGGACTGGACCTGGCGACTCGCGTCAGCACGACCGCGACGTACACGTGGGGCGATCCGAACGCGACATATCATATTGCCGCATACGACTACGGCATCAAGCGCAACATTCTTCGACTGTTCGCCGAAAATGATTGCCGTGTCACCGTCGTTCCCGCGAAGACACCGGCGTCCGAAGTGCTTGGCATGTCGCCCGATGGCGTCTTTCTCTCGAACGGCCCAGGGGACCCCGCTGCGGTCGACTACGCGCCGGGCGCTGTGAAGGCGATTGCCGGAGCAGGCGTTCCGATCTTCGGAATCTGTCTGGGACACCAGATTCTCGGCCTCACCTTTGGCGCGCGGACCGTGAAAATGCCCTATGGCCACCGGGGCGGGAACCATCCGGTCAAGGAAGTCGAATCGGGAAAAGTACTTATCACGTCCCAGAATCACGGATTTGCGGTGGCTGGCGACGAAGGCGGCATTCCGGGCGCACCGGACCTCGAGGTCACTCACGTGAATCTCAACGACCACACGGTGGAAGGCCTTCGCCACAAACAACTTCCGATATTCGCGGTTCAATACCACCCGGAAGCCGCTCCGGGCCCCCACGACGCTCGGCCGCTGTTCGAGGAGTTCCTGGATACGGTCAAGAAAGGACGTGGTCGAAAGCGTCCAAACTCTTGACACACAACGTTTAAGGGCGCTAAGTTCGGTTCACGTTCGAGGTCTTTTCGAACGTCTGACCCTCCGAGGTTGACCCCATGACGAAAGCCGACCTGGTTGAGCGCGTCACGGCTCAAATCGCCCGCACCGCCGGTCCGATGATCTCCAAAAAGGACTGCGCTCGTGTGGTGGACGCATTCCTTGATGCGATCAAGCAGGCCCTACAGGAGCAGAAAAACATCGAAGTGCGCGGTTTCGGCACCTTCAAGATCCGCCATCGCAAGACGCGGATGGCCCGGAATCCACGCACTGGCTCTCCTGTCGAGGTCTCAGCTCGCCCCGTTCCCGTTTTCAAGCCGTCCAAGGAGCTTCGCGCGATGGTCGCGGGCCTGACGGTCGAGGGAATGGAAGAGGAAGACGAAAGAGAGCTGTCCAACGCGTAATCCTGTGTTCCAGCTGGCCTCGACACCCTTCAAGTGTCGAGGCCAGTTGTATTTTCAGCCATGACGGTGCGTGTCCTCCTGTTCGCCAGCTATGCCGATGCTCTCGGTGCCTCCGAGGTCAACCTCGATCTGCCGAGCGGATCCAGGGTCTCGGATGTACTCGCGGCGGTGCAGGCCATGGCGAAGGGCAAACGCATCCCGGACAAGCCGATGATGGCAGTGAACAAGCGCTACGCGCGCCCTGACCAGGCTGTGAGTGCCACCGATGAAGTGGCAATCATTCCGCCGGTGGCGGGGGGTTGAGTGCGCTCCGCCATTGTCGAGCGTCCTCTCGACGCGCCGCGACTCCTCGACGAGGTGGCAGGCACTCGCAACGGCGCGGCCGTGCTCTTTGTCGGCACCGTCCGGGAAGTCAATGACGGTGCAACGGTGACGGGGCTCGACTACTCCGCCTATTCAGACATGGCCGAGATCGAGCTGGCCGCAATCGTGACCGAGGCGGCCGAGCGCTGGGAGACTGCCGACATTGTCGTCGAACACCGCGTGGGTTCGCTGGCGATCGGAGACGCGAGTGTCGTGATCGCGGTCGCGCATCCGCATCGGGACGCCGCGTATCTGGCGTCCCGATACGTCATCGAGGAGTTGAAGAAGCGGCTGCCGGTCTGGAAGCAGGAGCATTACGCCGACGGCCGACGGGAATGGGTGGCGAACCATGCGTGACCAGTTCGGACGCTCCATCGAGTATTTGCGCATCTCGGTCACCGACCGGTGCAACTTCCGCTGCGTCTACTGCATGCCGGAGGCTGGGCTCCCCTGGCTGCCGAAGTCCGAGATCCTCTCCTACGAGGAAATTGCCGAGGTCGTGGGACAACTGGCGCCGCTGGGTTTGCGCCGGCTGCGGATCACGGGCGGAGAACCGACAATCCGTCCGAATCTCGATGAACTCATCCGGATGCTGCGCGGCATCCCGAACATCGAGGATGTCGCCCTTTCAACGAACGGCGTGAGACTGCCGCAGGTCGCGTCACTCTACCGCGACGCCGGGCTCGATCGTGTGAACATTTCGGCGGATAGTCTTCGCCCTGACCGGATCGCGAAGATCGCGCGCCGCAACCTGGGTTTCGATCCCGTGGCTGCCGCCCGCGCCGCCCAGGATGCCGGCCTCGGGCCAATCAAGATCAACGTCGTCGTCATGCGCGGCATCAACGACGACGAGATCCTGGATTTCGCACGCCTCACCCTGGCCCATGAATGGCACGTGCGGTTCATCGAGCTCATGCCGGTGGGCGACCTGCGGGAGCTGACGTTCGAGCACGTCGTCCCGAGTGAGGAAATCCTGGATCGGGTATCGAAAATTGGCGCGCTCACAGCCGCTGAGGGTCCGGCGCGCGGCAATGGCCCTGCCGCCTACCATCGCCTCGCGGGGGCGGCGGGCACGATCGGTGTCATCACGCCGATGACGCACACGTACTGCGCGAGCTGCAATCGGGTGCGCCTGACCGCGGATGGCCGGTTGCGTACATGCCTGTTCGGCGATCACGAGGTGAATCTGCGCGAGCCACTGCGTGCTGGCGCTGCGCTCGAGCCGCTGTTCCGTCGCGCGCTGGACGAAAAACCACGCGAGCACGCGCTGCTGCAGCTGCGTGTCGGCGGACTGCGCGCATTGTCGCAGGTCGGTGGATGACTGATTGAATCGGCGGAACGCGCGGACTAGTTTCCGACGTTCAGCAGGTCATCCTCGCTTTTCCCGGAACAATGGTCAATAAAATCACGGTGGTTGGCGCCGGAAACGTCGGCGCGACCGCTGCGCAGCGCGTGGCCGAGAAGGAATTGGCCCGAACGGTGGTGATGGTCGACGTCGCGGAAGGCATTCCGCAGGGCAAGGGGCTCGACCAGTGGCAATCGGCTCCCATTGAAGGATTCGATTCGCGAGTCATTGGCTCGAACGGCTACGACGAGAGCGCCGGATCCGACATCGTGATCATCACGGCGGGCATCGCGCGCAAGCCGGGAATGTCCCGCGACGACCTGCTCAACACCAATGCCGGCATCGTGAAGCAGGTGTCGGAACAGGTGAAGCGAACGTCCCCGAATGCGATCATCATCGTCGTGTCGAATCCGCTCGACGTGATGTGCTACGTCGCCAAGTCGGTAACGGGTTTCCCGCGCGAGCGCGTGATCGGGATGGCCGGCGTACTCGACACGGGTCGCTATCGGGCCTTCCTCGCCGAAGCGCTCGACGTCTCGGTGCGCGATATCCAGGCGATGGTGCTGGGCGGTCATGGCGATACGATGGTGCCGTTGATCTCGTACACCAGCGTCAGTGGGATTCCGATCACGCAATTGATGGACAAGGCGAAGCTCGATGCCATCGTCGATCGGACGCGTAACGGCGGCGCCGAAATCGTGAAGTACCTCAAGACCGGCTCCGCGTATTACGCTCCGTCATCCGGTGCCGTGCAGATGGCAGAAGCCATCGTGCGCGACCAGAAGCGCATCCTGCCGTGCTCCGCATGGCTGGAGGGCGAATACGGAATGAAGGGCTTGTTCCTCGGCGTCCCCTGCAAGCTTGGACGGCGCGGCATCGAGAAGGTGATCGAGGTTGAGCTCACGAAAGACGAGCGCGCCGCCCTCGAAAAGAGCGCAGAGGCCGTGCGCGAGCCGATGAACGCTGTGAAGATGTAAGGTGGTCACGCAGCTGCTTCGGTCGACCGTCGGCAAGAAGGCAGTCATGGCGGTGACGGGATTGGTCTGGGTTGGCTATCTCGTCCTCCATGTCGCCGGCAATCTCCAGGCATTCGTGGGGCAGGAGAAGATCAACGCCTACAGCGCGTTCCTGCATGGCCCCGCCGCCGAGCTGCTGTGGCTCGTGCGTGCGCTGCTCCTCGTGACCCTCGTGCTGCACGTCATCACGGCGTTCCAGCTGACCCGCGCCGCCAGTGCGGCCCGCCCCGATGGATACAAGCGGCGGGAACCCCAGGTCTCGACCTGGGCGTCGCGCTCAATGCGGTGGGGCGGAGTGCTCATTTTCATCTTCGTGATCTTTCACGTCCTGCATTTCACCACCCGCGATGTCGATCCGGCCGGCATGGCCGTGGCGACCGATGCGGCGGGCCGGTACGACATCTACGGCAACGTGGTGGGAAGCTTCCGGATCTGGTGGGTCACGGCCATCTATCTCGTCGCGGTCGCGGTCGTCGGACTGCACCTGTGGCACGGCGTCTGGAGCTTCGGCCGTTCCCTTGGCGTCGCGCGCCCATCCGATGATCCGCTCCGCCGCCGCGTCGCGCCCATTGTCGCGGTTGCCATCTGGCTGGCCTTTTCGCTCG
>DASPMP010000145.1:0-7622 GCA_035626995.1 Gemmatimonadaceae bacterium | reverse complement strand
GCCTGGTGACAGCCATCGCAGACGAACGTCCATAGCAATAGTCGTCACAAATCTTCACCCTGTTTTTTCTTCCTCACCGTCTTTCGGACGCAGCACCGGCCACCACTGGCGGCAGGTCCGAACCCCAAACATGGCTCTTTTTGGTCGAAGGAAATCGACGGTCGGTCTCGACATCGGCTCCGGCCTGATCAAGGTCGCGGTCGTCGATCATTCGAAAAAAGGCGATCCACAGCTGACCAAGGTGGCCATTCAGCCACTGCAGGCGGATGCCATCGTCGAGGGTGAGGTCATGGATCCCGGCGTCGTGGCCGAGGCCATTCAGAGCGCCCTCGCAGCTGCGGGAGTGAACTCCAAGCAGGTCGTGACCGCCGTGGGCGGTCGCGATGTGATCATCAAGAAGATCCAGATCGAGCGCGTGAAGGAGCAGCAGGCGCGGGAGCTGATGCGGTGGGAAGCCGAGCAGCACGTGCCGTTCGACATGGAGTCGGTCGAGCTGGACTTCCAGATCCTCGATCCGGACGCCGATGGCCTCGAAATGAACGTCCTGCTCGTCGCTGCGAAGCGCGAGCTTGTCGATTCGAAGGTACGGGTCCTGACCGATGCCGGGCTGCAACCGGTCATCGTGGATGTCGATGCCTTCGCGCTGCACAACGCCTTCGAGCTGAGCTATCCCGACGCCATGTCGGGGATGGTTGCGCTGGTGAACATCGGCCACGACGTGACCAACATCAACATCCTTGAAGACGGCATCCCGATTCTGACCCGCGACCTCACGCTCGGCACACGGCATTTCGGCGAAGCGCTCCAGCGTGAGCGTGGCGTCGCCGCGGATGATGCGGCCAAACTGCTCCAGGGGTTTGACCGGTCGCCGCACATCGATGCCGTGCTCGAATCGCGGGGTGAAGAGATTGCTGTCGGGATCGAGCGCGCGGTGGCGTTCATTGCCTCGAACACGCGTGGTGGATCCACCATTCGCGCGGTCTACACCTGCGGCGGCGGCGCGCGCATTCCCGGCCTCACCGAGGCGCTGGCCGCGCGGCTGCGCATCGAATCGCAACTCGCGAACCCGCTCACGGCGCTCACCGTCAGGGACGGCGCACTGGACGATCTCGTGACCGACGAAGTCGCTCCGCTGTTGATGCTACCCATTGGGCTCGCGCTCCGGACGCTCTCATGATTGAAGTCAATCTTCTCCCAGGCGCGAAGAAGTCGAAGCGCAGCGGCGGCGGTGGCGGCAAGTCCATCGACTTCGCGGCGATCGGCGCTGCCATCTCGTCGAAGGTCAAGGACAAGTATCTCGCTGCCGCTGTTGGCACCGCGGCCGTGGCCATTGCTGCAATTGCCCTGATGTTCACGACGCAGCGTGCGCGTGAATCCTCGCTGCGTGCCGAGGAAGCCCGTCAGGTCCAGGACTCCACGGAGTATGCCGTGGTGCTGGCCGATCGGATGCGGGCGCAGGCGCGTCGCGACAGTGCGCTCCTGCAGCTGATGATCATCCGCGCCATCGACGGTGAGCGCTTCATCTGGCCACACATCATGGAAGAGGTAAGTCGCGCGATTCCGACATATACGTGGCTCACGAGTCTTGCGATCAACGGCACCGCCCAGGGGCTCAATCCGGCGGCGTCCATCAAGACACCGCCGCCCGACACCGGTCGCGTCCGGCGTCCCCGCCGTGACCCGGTCATTCCGCGGGACACGGTCCGCATTGCCATGGTCGGCCGAACGGTGGACCTGCAGGCGTTGACGCGCTTCTACCGCAACCTGGAAGACTCGCCGTTCCTCGAGGGAGTGACGCTTCGTCAGTCCATCCCCGCGATCCAGAACGGCAAGGACATCTACCAGTTCACGCTCGACCTCATGTTCACCAGACCTGACTCGCTGCTGATTCGCCGCGTGCCATTCACCGCGACGGAGGGGAGGTAGCCATGGCCCTGACCCAGCGTGACCAGCTCATGGTCGCGGCGTGCATTGGCGCCGCTGGCCTGGTGTTCGTCTACTGGAACTACATGTGGACGCCCAAGGGGGTGGAGCTCGATACGCTGAACACGCGCGTCGAGGCACTCACCGAGCAGAATGAGGCGGCGCGCCGCGACATCGCGCGCGGGACCGCCGCGAAACTGAAGGAAGAAGCGGACGAGTTCGGCCGCATGCTCACCGTCATGCGTCGCCTGGTGCCGGTCGCGAATGAGGTGCCGACACTGCTCGACGATATCTCCACAGCGGCGCGCGCGATCGGCCTCGACCTCGGTGAAGTCACCCCGCTCGGCGTCATTCCGGGTGAAGTGTTCGACACGCATCGCTATCGCATGAGTGTGACCGGTCCGTATCACCGCGTCGCGCAGTTCCTCGACAACGTGGGATCGCTCACGCGTATCATCGCGCCAATGAACGTCTCCATGGCGCCCAGCAACCGCCAGAATCTCCGTCCGCGTGCCGGTGAGCAGATGCTCGACATGTCGTTCGAGGTCCAGACATATGTCGCGCGCACCGCTCCCGCGCCCACTCCAGCGCCGCAGGGGCAGTAGCATGCGCGTTTCTCTCTCGCTCGCTCTGATCGTCGCCATGGCGACGCCCATCTCCGCGCAGGCCACGAAGTCGCCGACCCCGCAAGGGACCAAGGCGGCCGATACGAAGGCGGCGGATACCAAGGCCACCACGACCAAGGCCGCGCAGAATACCAAGGCGGCGCCTCGGCAGGGCCTGTCCGTTGCCCCTGAGGCACCGGCGCGCGCCCAGATCCCGGTGATCATGCGCGAGGTCTACGACTACGATGCCGGCGGCCGTCGCGATCCCTTCCTGTCGTTGCTCAGTTCGGAGGATCTGCGTCCAGCCATCGCCGACCTGAAGCTCGTGAACATCATCTTCGATGAAAGCGGACGCCGGCCCATCGCGGTGATGCGCGACGTCCTGAGTAATACGCAGTACCGCGTCACGACCGGCTCGACGCTCGGCCGGATGAAGGTCGCGCTGATCAAGCGGCGCGCGGTGATTTTTTCGATCGAGGAGTTTGGTCTCAACCGCCTGGACTCGCTGGTCCTGGGTGATACATCCAAAGTGAGGACGCAATGATCGGTCTGTGGACGAGTGCCACCTCAACGAGCCGTCGCGTGCTGCGCGCCGTCGCGTGCGGTGCCGGCGCCGTCCTGCTGTCGGCGGCTACGGAACCTGTGCGCAACGATGGTGCTGTTACGTCGCTCAGTATCCTGCCCACGAGCAGTCAGGCGCGTGTCGTGATTGGTGTAGACGGGGCAGTCCGGGTGCGCGACTTCACCCTCCGGAATCCCGACCGCATCGTGCTGGACATCACGGGCGCGACCCTCGGCTTCAAGAAGGGCTACGATCGCGTCGCCCGCGGCGGCGTCGTGGACGTGCGCTACGCACAGAACCAGACTGACGTCGTGCGCATCGTCCTGACCCTGTCCGGACCGAAGCACTATGAAGTCACGCACGAAGCGAACAGCGTCGTGATCTCGGTCGATGGTGGCGGCAACTTCGCCGCCTGGCGCGCCGGTAAGCCCGGCATGTCGTCGCCGGCACTCGCGACGAAGCGCACGCGT
Organism: Gemmatimonadaceae bacterium; assembly: GCA_035626995.1. Classification (GTDB taxonomy): domain Bacteria; phylum Gemmatimonadota; class Gemmatimonadetes; order Gemmatimonadales; family Gemmatimonadaceae; genus DASPMP01. The sequence goes on along the minus strand of DASPMP010000145.1, from coordinate 4,062 downwards.
CCCGATACGGTGGCCTTGAACGCCTCGGGCTCGCGCATCACCACGGTCGCGATGCAGGCCGATCCGATGAACATGCCCACGGCGCTGCCGCCGCAGACGCAGCAGCAGCCGCGCATCACCATTACCTGGGAAAACGCCAACATCCGCGACGTCATCGCGGGGTTCGCCGCGTACTCGGGCCGCACGATCATTCCCGCGCGCGGCGTCGAGGCGACGGTATCCGCCGAGATCATCAACCAGCCGTGGGACGTCGCCATGAAGGCGATCTTGAACGCGCATGGGTTTGACGCGGTCGAGGACGAGAACGGCATCATCATCGTGAACACCATCGAAGCGCTGGCCGCCCGCCCGCGCTATGAGCCGCTCATCACCCGCACCGTTCGCTTCAACTACACCAATGCGGGTGCGGTCGCTGCGGCGCTTGCCCAGCGTCTGTCGCGCGACTGCGGCGAGCCTGTGGGCGTCGGCGGATCCACCCAGGGTGGCGCGATCGATCCGAGTCAGCAGGCATCCAACAACCAGGCGGCGGCACAGGCGGCCGCACAGGCCGCGACCCTCCGCGCCATCAGTAGCGGCGGCACTGTCGACCTGCGCTGCCCGCAGCGGGGCGCGGTAACTGCGGACACCCTGACGAACAGCGTGTCCATTACCGACGCGCCGTCGAACATGGACGACATCATCGCCTATGCGCGCACGCTCGATGTACGTCAGCCGCAGGTGAACATCAAGGCCAAGATCATTCTCGTCGATCGCACGCAGATCGAAGGGCTTGGGCTCAAGTACGACATCGGCTCGCCGCAGCAGCACTTCAACGATGTCGTTGCGCGCGTCGATAGCGCCGGCAATGTGGAGAGCGGCAACGTCATCTCCCTCGGCGGCAATGCCATCTCCGCGATCGCAAACGCGGCCCAGAGCGTTCCTGGCGCTACCCTGAGCCTGGTGTACTCCGCCGCGCTCGGCGCCTTCAGCTTCACGACGTTCGTTGACGCGCTCCAGTCGCGCTCACTGCTCGACGTGCAGGCGGAGCCCAGCGTGACGACCCTCAACTATCGCCCGGCGATGCTGTCGGCCGGCACGCAGGTGCCGGTCCGCACGATCGAGCAAGGCACGGGCGGTAACGCGGCTGGCGCCTTCCCGCAGGTCACAGTGCAGATGCGCCAGACCGGCATTGTGTTGCAAGTCACGCCGTCAATCACGAACAACCGCCAGGTTATGATGAAGGTTCACGCCGAGAACTCCGACGTGCTGTTCCAGGGCGGAGACATCGGCGCGGTCTTCCCCACCCAGAGCATCGACAACGAAGTCCTCGTCGCCGACGGTGAAACGGCCGTCATGGGTGGCCTCACGCAAACCAGTGTCACCATCAACAAGACGGGTATCCCGATTCTGATGGACCTGCCGCTGATCGGCCGCCTGTTCGGCGTGACCCAGCGCAGCGAAACCAAGCGGGACCTTCTCATTCTGATCACGCCGCACATCGTCGACGAGGGTGACATGACGATGGAACCGCGGCGCTCTCCGTAACGGACCCGGATGTTTTCTATGCGCCACTCTTTCGGACGTCTCTCCACACTGGTCGGTAGCATTGCGCTCGTCGTGAGCTGCGATGCGGGTCCGACCGTGGGCAAATTCGGTAATGGCATTGCTGGTGGCACCACCGGCACTGCTCCGGTCACGCCACCCCCGCCGGGTTCGGTGGATACCAATCCGCCATTCCTCGTCGTCGACACGCCGTTCACCGGTCAGCTGGTGAACGTCGCCGACTCCGTGCTGGTCGTCACGCGCATCCTCGATGACCGTGCCGTGGGCGGATTCACGATCACCGGCTTCAAGGAAACAGGCGATCCGAATCTCGGCACCTTCGTGCGGACCGTCCGTTATGGCCCGTTGACGGTTCCCGCTGGCTCTTCATTTCCCGCGGGGCTGACCGACACGACCGTTCGCCGATATCTGCAGCCGGCCGTGCCGGTGGATACGACCGTCGGACCGATGGTGATCATGATCGTGGGGCGCGACGCTGCCGGAAACGTCGATACGGTAACGCGTACGGTGCAGATCGTGACTGGTCCGCGCGTCGCAATCACCTCGCCGGTATCGGGCGATAGCGTTCCGCGTGGCATCGCGATGTCGGTGTCGGTACGCGTTCAGCACAACGAAGGCATCAGCCGCATCCGCATCACGGCCAACGGTGAGAACACCTGGCCCACGGCCCTCAATGACACCGTCACGCAGGTGTATACGACGGGGCCACGCGATACCGTGCTGACAGCGCTCATCAATATCCCCGCGAACGCGCCCCTGCGCGGACGCATCACGATCGGCGCTACCGCGCTCGACGTGAATGGCAACCCCGGATCGACGGCTCCCGTCCTCGTGTTTGTCCGCGACGTGGGCACGCTCTCCCCGCGCGTCTTCCAGGAAGTGCCAGCGCGCATCGAATTCGCCGATAGCATCACCGTCACCGCGAATGGCGATGGCATCGTGAGCATGGGCCTCATCCTGCGCGACAGCGTTGGAAACCTGCTGACGGGAGGCGACACGGTGACCTTCGCGGCGCCGCTCGCTTCCAATCGCGTCCAGCGGCTGGCGGTGCAGCTCGGCCTTCAGCATCAGGGTCAGCGCATCACCGTCGTGAGCTTTGCGACGGACCAGAATGGCAACACCGGCTTCTCGATGCAGGCCGGTACCCAGATCCCGAACACATCGCTGGGAAGCGCCTTCAACGACACGACATTCGTGACGTTCGGCCAAACGTACGCGCTGCCTCGTTCCGGCGTCATCGGCGACCTGGCGGTGGATGAAGTGCGTGGCAACGTCTTCCTGTCGAACACGCAGTTTAACCTGCTCGAAGTCTGGGCGAATGGCACCAAGAACTTCCGGCCAAGTGGAGTGGCCGTGGGCGCGCTGCCGTGGGGTCTGTTTGTCTCCAACAATCCCGATACGCTCCTCGTTGGGAACTCCGGCGCGACCACCATCAGTCGTGTCTGCATTGGTAATTGTGTCAGTGCGCCAATGCATGAAGATCTTGCGCGCCGCATTCGCACGCGGAACACCATCATCTTCACGGTCCAGTTCCAGCGCGACGAGAGCTCAGGCAAGATCCGCATCGTCCGTTTGCCGGACGTCAGCTACTCCGATCGCCCGCAGTATGTTGTTCAGACGGCCGGGGGACGCGTGATGTACTCCACTCGTCCGACGCCAAGCGCTCCGGCCGGCACACTGCGCTGGCTGGATCCGGCACTGCCGTTCCCTGATCCGCGCCAGATCTGGCAGTATGGCACGCAGGAAGACGGCGACAACTTTGTCTACACGATCTTCAATGCGGATTCCATCCGCATCGGAGCGACCCCTGCGAACTCGCTGCTCTCCGATACGCTCCACATTTTCGACCACCCGTACGGTCAGCTCGGCCCTACGATCACCGGCACTGACTCGCTGCCGCTGCGTGCCGGCAGCGACGTGAACGGGCTCGGTGGTGATGTCGAAATGGTGCTCGGCCTGGACGTCAGCTCCTTGGGTCTGACTGACACGACGTTTGTCGCTGCGAGCGGCGATCGAACCTGGATCGGGTTCGGTGAAGGCAACACGAACGGTACGGGCCGCGTCATGATGGTCAACGACCCGGTCGGCCCCGTCCCCGGCTTCTTCTCGCCCAGCACGACGGTGCGCGACCTCGTGGACAATGCATCGGAACGCGTGTTCGGCCTCGCGATTGACAGTACGGGACTCCAGGTGACCGCGCATGGTTTGCAGACCTACGTGGCCGCACTGGACAATCCCTTCCACCTGCGCCTGGATGGCGTGTACGACTCCTTCGACAACGGCGCCGGCGTTGCATACCACCCCCGTGCGAAAAGCACGGGCAGCGCGAACGAAAACCGTGTGCTGTTCACCGCAACGCAGAATGGCGTCATCGAGATCGTAGACGTCGCACACTACAACAATCGCGGTCGCATCATCACCAAGGGCGATTTGTATGGTCCGCTCCGCGCGACCGGACCGCTGCCCGGTGATCCACCGGACGTGATTCTCAAGTTGTATGGGCTCACCAGCAACGGGCTT
>DASPMP010000144.1:0-4805 GCA_035626995.1 Gemmatimonadaceae bacterium | reverse complement strand
GAGAATGCCCTGCGGCGACTCCGTCTCGGCGGCGGACGCAAACTCCCTGGCGTCCACGTCCTCGCGGTGCACGTGGCGCTCCTCGATAGCCTGTACCAGCGGCTGCGCCCTCGGGGCGTCAAGCAGTTGCGGCGCGACCAGGACTCCGCGCAGAGGCAGCCCCGAGCGGAGCAGCTCAGTGACGGTCCGGACGCCTTCCGCGACAAACAGATGGTGCTTGTCGCGCGCTTTCCGGCGCTTGAGATCGCGCGCAAGGGTCAGGAGTTTCAAGTGTGGTGTAGAGTAGGGGGAATGGCTCTTGCCTCGACAGAGCCCGACTAGTGGCCAACCGGATACCAACTATGAGAAAGCTCGTCTTCGGATTCATGCTTGCGCTGTCGACCGCTGCCTGCGGCATTTCCACGCAGCAGGAAGTGCAGATGGGAGCCGAATATTCGGCGCAGATCAATGCACAACTTCCCATCGTACAGGACGCCGAGATCAACCGTTACGTCAACGTCCTCGGTGATTCGCTGGCCCGGCTCGCGGACCCCCGTGGACTGGACTACTCCTTTTACGTGGTGAACGCCGCCGAAGTGAACGCGTTTGCGGTCCCGGGCGGCTTTATCTACGTCAACCGCGGCCTCATCGATCGAACCCAGAACCTCAGCCAGCTCGCTGGCGTCCTCGGCCATGAGATTGGTCACGTGGTCCGTCGTCACTCGGTCCAGCAGATGGAGAAAGCGCAGGGTGCAAATATCGGCGTCATCCTGGGCTGCACGTTGATCAACATCTGCAACAATCCAGCAGCGGAAGCGGCGATCAACCTCGGTGGTACCGCCCTCTTCGCGAAGTTCAGCCGCGATGACGAACGGGAGTCCGACCGCGACGCCGTTGCGACGCTGGTGCGTGCGGGCATCCATCCGAATGGCATCCCGCAGATGTTCGAGATCCTGCTGAACGAGCGGAACAACAATTCCGCAGCGGTCGCCGGCTGGTTCTCTACGCACCCGGGCGAAGAGGATCGCATCCAGGAAACGAGTGCCCTGATCCAGCAGATCGATCCGGCCATTTTGCGCAGCCTCACCACGAACACGTCCAACTACGCGTCGTTCAAGGCGCGTGTGCGTTCATTGCCGGCACCCAGCACCGCGTCGAGTCGTTAGGCCGAAAGGCGCGCCACGATTCCGCGAACGAGTTGTTGAAGCTGCGCGGCCACTCTCGCCGTCGTCTCGAGCACCTCTTGATGGGTGATCGGGGCGGCGGCGAGTCCGCATGCGAGATTGGTGATACAGCTGAACCCGAGCACCCGCAGCCCGAGCGCCCGCGCGACGATCACTTCCGGCACGGTTGACATCCCCACGGCGTCCGCGCCCAGGGTCGCCAGCATCTCGACTTCTGCCTTCGTCTCGTAAGCGGGACCGAGCAGGCCGAAATACACCCCTTCTTCCAGCCGAAGTCCCTGGGCCGCGGCAACCTCGTGCGCGATGGAGCGCAGGCGCGCATCATACGGCTCGGACATGTCCGGGAACCGGATGTCGCCCGGCTCGACGGAGCCGATGAGCGGGTTGCGGAACATCAGGTTCACGTGATCCCGGAGCAGCATCACCGTTCCCGGCGTGAAGGACCGGCGGATGCCGCCTGCCGCATTGGACACGATCAGCGTCCTGACGCCGAGGGCGTGGAGCACCCGCACCGGAAATCCGGCGAGTGCTGCGTCGTGCCCCTCATACATGTGGAAACGTCCCGAGAGGGCGACGACGTTCACGCCCTCGAGCGTGCCCGCGATGAGCTCCCCCGCATGCCCGACGACCGTTGCCGACGGAAAGCCGGGCACCTCGCGATATGGGACGCGCACCGGCGACGCGATCGCGTCGGCGATGCCACCGAGACCTGAACCAAGGATGATCCCCACCGCTGGAAGGGCGTTCAGTCGCGTGCGCACCGCGTCCGCGGCGGCCGTTGCCGCCGCCCTGCCGTACAACGAAGGCTGGTCGCTCACGCGGCTTCCGTCCGCATGGTTTCGATGAGCGATCCTGCGCGGTCGATGAGCCGGCTCCGCTCCGGCCACGGGAGGAACGCGCTTGCAAATCCATTCAGGGCGATCGCGGACAGCTCGTCCCACGTGAAGTCGAGCTGCCGGGCGGCATGGTAATACTCGTCAGTGAGTGTGGTACCGCTCATCAGCCTGTTGTCCGTGTTCAACACGACGTTCAACCCGTGGTCGAAGTACTGACGCACAGGATGGCTTTCGTACGAGCTCGCAGCGCGGGTCTGCACGTTGCTCGAGATACAGATTTCTATGGGGATCCGGTGATCGTTCACGTAGTCCATCAATGCGCGGTCCTCGAACAGGCGCGTGCCATGCCCGATGCGATGGACATTGCACGTGTGAACGGCCTCACGCACCGATGCGGCACCGTCGCCCTCACCCGCGTGGCAGGTACACGCCATGTCGTTGACGCGCGCGTATTCGAAGGCACGCACATGGCGTGATGCGGGATTGCCGGATTCGCCGCCTGCGAGATCGAATCCGATGACGCCCTGCTCACGAAGGGCGACGGCGAGCTGCGCGAGCTCGAGCGACACCGCCGGATCGAGATGCCGTAGCGCACAGATGATGATCCGGCTGATGATTCCATATTGTTCTTCGGCACGCGTGAGGCCGCGAGACACGGCGTGGACAACCCCCTCCAGGGACAACCCCTGTCGCGTGTTCAGGACCGGCGCGAACCTCGTCTCCAGGTACAGCACGCCGTCACGATGTGCGTCCTCAGCCAGCTCGAACGCGATGCGCTCGAGCGCCTCGGCGCGCTGCATGACGGACAGGGTAATCTCGAACCGCTCGAGATAGTCCTCGAGGTTGCGGGCGTCGCGCACGATCATGTGCTCGCGGAGCGCCTCGGGATCGACGCGTGGCATGTCGAGCGAGTATTCGCGCGCCAGGTCGAGCAGCGTCGCGGCCCGAAGGGAACCATCCAGGTGACAATGCAGCTCCGCCTTTGGGAGGCGTCGCAACAGGTCGCGGGTCAGCGTCATGGAGCCGCGGGGGGCGGCGTGGGTCGAGGCCGGTCGAATGGAAGGCGCCGCATCGACCGATATGCGGCGTCACGGACACTGTCCGGAACGATGCGCCAGTTGAGCCGATGATAGTCCGCGGGCCGGAGCGTTCCTACGCGGCGCACCTCGGCAATCAGCAGTTCGCGAATCGATTCCTGCCGGTCGTACACGACCGGCGCTCCCTGCAGCATTGCATATCCGCCACCGCCGGACTGGCGATAGTCATTCAACGCCATCGTGAACTGATCGGTATCGCTGACAGGTTTTCCCTCGCGACTCAACCCGACAATGCGGGACCCGATCGGGCGGGTGAGGTCGATCTGATAGTCGACTCCCGCGACGATGTCGAAGTTATAGCCGGGGATCCGTGGGTCGATCATCGAATCCGCGGGCGCGCGATCCCTGTAATAGCGCGCGCTGAACTCGAGGTACTCCCGCAATTGCTTTCCGGACAGGCGGATGGCGCGGAGCTGGTTGTTCTCGTACGGATACAGCTCAGCAATGTCCGCCATCGTCACGGAGCCCGGACCAAAGTCCGCGTTCAGTGTGAACGCCGATGTCGATGCCAGGTCGGCACCCGTCGCGCGACGCTGCACCTCGAGGATGAAGTCGATGATGGGGGTATCGCGCACACGCGCGGAATCGGCGCTCCAGCGCGCCGCCGTCGTCCCGAGGGGCTGCTGCACATATTCGACGGCCCGGTTGTGCGCGGATTCCGTTAGCGCGAGCATGGCGGCCTGCTCAGGTTGTCCGCGTGCGCGGATCAATGTGCCCTGCCGCGACGCCACACGGAATCTGGTTCCGTCGCGAACGAGTTGAAGCCGCGCCAGCGACAGGCTGGCCGCGCCATTGCGCGGCTGGGAAAGCATCACACCGCCGATCGTGGTGTCCGCCAGTTCACGGTGGCTGTGCCCGAAGACGATGAGATCGATCCCCGGAACTTCGCGAGCGACACGCGCCGACACATTTTCACTCGGCACGCCCGTGGCGACGGTGTCGTACGACGACGCGCCATCCAGTCCGGAGTGCAGCACCACGACCACGACGTCGGCAGCCCTGGCCCGAACTTCGGCGACTGCGGTGTGGACCGCCGGAAGGATATCGCGAACCTGCACCCTGCCGCGCAATTTGTCGCCATCCCAGACCATCGCACCCGGGGTGGTCGCGCCCACAATGGCCACGCGGACACCGCTTCGCGTCACCATGACCCAGGGGACATAGACGTGGTGGCCCTCCGGCGTGTACACGTTCGCGGCGATCATGGGAAAGGTCGCCTGCGCGATGGCGCGATTGAGATATGGCAGGCCGTAATTGAATTCGTGATTGCCGATGACGCCGGCGTCGTACCGCAACGCGTTCATCGCCGCGATGATCGGATTCGGGAGCGCCGAGTCGCGAATCGCGATTGAGGTGATCGGCGTGCCCTGGAGGTCGTCGCCCGCATCGACGAGAACCACCCGATCCGGGTGCGTCTTGCGGAGCGAATCCATGATGGTGGCAATGCGCGTCAGGCCGCGCGCGCTGTCGGGCGCGTTGGCGAAATAGTCCCAGCCGCGGAGCACCCCATGCACATCCGTCGTGCCCGCGACATAGAGAGTCATCGTATCGGGGCGGGCGACGACGGGGATCGATGTCTCGGGCGGCGGCGCACAGGCGGCCAGCAGCACGAGAAGCTGCAATCGACGCATGGGGAAAAGGTAGCGACCTTTCTCCGGATGAAACCGTTGATCATCGGCATCGCGGGCGGCACGGGGTCCGGAAAATCG
>DASPMP010000143.1:0-4490 GCA_035626995.1 Gemmatimonadaceae bacterium | reverse complement strand
TCAAGCTTCCCAGTGTGAATGCGCCGGACATCGGCACGGCGCTGTTTGGCCAGGTCACCATCGACCGGTTCGAGCAGGCAGTGTACTGGGCGTCGCTTGCACGCGAGTATGCACCGCCCGGCCTGCTTCCGAAGGAGTCGCCTGGGCCGACCCGCGTGCGGAGCGCGGGAACCACCGTGCATTTCGTGAAGCCGGAGTCCTATCCCCGGTTCCTCCTGCGCCGCGTGGATATCAACGCCTCTATCGGCGATTCCGCGCGGGCGGCGGAGTATCGTCTCGCGGCGGCGGACATCACCACGGAGCCTGCGCTGGTCGGGCGGCCGACGCTTTTTGCGCTGCGGCGGAATGCGTCTGGAGGCGCGGTGGATTCCGTGCGCATCATCGGCTCGATGGATCATCTCGGGCCCCGGCCACGGGAGTCGATGACGGCGTACGCGGCGGGTGTGAGCCTGCCGAAGCTCTCGGTGCCCGGCCTGCCGTTGACCATGGATCCCGGGCGTGGAAACAGCGAATTGCGTTTTGCGTTCGAGGGCAACCAGATCTCCGGGCGGTGGTTCGTTCGCTCCGCCAACCTGGCATGGAGCACGGACACCGCGTCCCGGCGATTGAACACGGTGGAGAGTCTCGTCGCCCGGGTTCTCACGGGCATCAAGGAACTCGAACTCACAGCGGACATCGGTGGTACCCTCGAGGCACCGACACTTGCGGTGCGCTCCAATCTCGATCGGCAGGTCGCGGACCGGCTGCGCGCGGTAGTTGGTGAAGAAGTGGCCGCCGCACAGCAGAAGATTCGCGCGCAGGTGGACCGGCTGGTCGAGGAAAAGTCAGCACCAGTCAAGGCGCGTGTCGAAGAACTGCGTGCCGAAAGCGATCGCCGGATTGCGGACGCGCGGACCCGCCTGGACGCCGAGAAGAAGCGACTCGAAGACCGGCTGAAAGCGTTTGCCGCGACGTCCATTCTTGGCGGCTCGCTGGACTGAAACAACGCCGCACCAGACTGTCGGAGTCGGCATATTACCGGCAGATGACATTCGTTTAACGGACAGGTTGCATGCAAGCACAGGGACAACCAGCACAGGCTCGTACTGAACCGCAGGCACGACTCGAGGCTGACGCTGCGCTCTACGCGCAGCTGGAGGCCCAGGCCGCGCAGATCGCGCGTGCCATCGAGGCGCAGCAGCAGCAGCAGCCGGTCGTCGTCGATGTGCGCCCTGGTGGTGGGGTCTCAGTGACGCGGTCGGGCTCGCCGACCGCGATCTGGCAGGCGGCACGACAACAGCGCAGCGAGCTGCGGGACCAGCTGGAACGCCTGGAGGACCAGCGCGGGGAACTGCGACAGGAATTGCGCACTCCCGCGAGCGATGCGGATACGAAGGGGATCGAGCAGCGGCTGGCTACGGTGGATGCCCGCATTCTCGACGTTGAGAAGCAGATCGCCGAAGCTGACGCCAATGTCGCGCGCGCGGCGGCGATTCCCGGCGCGGTCCAGGAGCCCCGACCCATTCCGCGCAGCGGTCCACCGGAAGAAGTGTTCGTCCTCGCGGGGATCTTCATGTTCATCGTCGTGCTGCCGTTGACCATCGCGTATGCGCGGCGCATCTGGCGCCGGGGAGCTGCGGTCGTCTCGGCGATCCCCCAGGAGATCTACGACCGCTTCAACCGCCTGGATCAGGCCATTGACTCGGTTGCCATCGAGGTGGAGCGGATCGGGGAGAGCCAGCGCTACCTGACGCGTGCGTACACGGACCAGCAGCGGGGCCTGGGCGCAGGCGCCGCGGAACGTGTCGAAGTCCAGGACCGCGAGCGAGTGGGGGAGCGGCCGAGGTAGAACTGGCGGAACGGTGTACCGCCCCCACATTTGACGCCATGACGCATCGGGGGGACACCGCAGTGCGCACGCTCCCACTTGTGGGACGCGCGACGGAGCTTTCACTCCTCGGCGATTGGCTGGCGGATGTGGCCTCAGGCCAAGGCGGCGTCCAACTCGTGGCCGGCCCATCCGGCATCGGCAAGACGCGCCTCATCAAGGCGATCGTCGAACGTGCAGAACGCGACCGCTGGTCGGTGTCCGTCGGACGCGTCTACTCCGTGGAGAGCGGCGTGCCATACGCTGTCTGGTCCGATGCGCTCATGCATCTGCTGCGTGGCATGGACACCGGGGCCCGCAACATCCTCACGCGCGGCGGCGACTGGCTCGGCACCATCTGTCCGCCCTTCGCGCGCGAGACGACGGCGGAACAACATGACGACCAGCGTGACGGCAAGGCGCGACTGCTGTGGAACTGTTCACAGTTCCTGGCGCGCGTCGCGGAGAAGCAGCCGCTGTTGATCGTGCTCGAAAACCTCCACGTGGCCGATCCTGCGTCGCTCGAATTGCTCCATTTTGTGGCGCGGCAGACCGCCTCGACGCGGATCGCCATCCTGGGCACCTACAATGAAACTGAGCTCGATCGCAATGCGGCGCTTCGGGACACCGAGCAATCGCTGCTCGCGCTCGGCGGCGCGCGGCTCATGCGTCTCAACCCGCTGACGCAGGCGGACATCGAGCAACTGGTCTGCGAAGCCTTCGGTGTCGACCACAATGCCGCGCGACAGCTGGCGCGCCGGCTGTATTCCTGGACGCGCGGCCATCCGTTCTTCGTCGAAGAGACCCTCAAGTCGCTCGTGGAATCCGGACGGCTGTATGAACGCGGTGGAACCTGGCTGGGATGGGAGGTCGAGGAGCTCGGCGTGCCCCGATCCGTGCGGTCCGCGATCAGCAAGCGCCTGGAACAGCTCGGGATCGAGGCGCGCAGCATCGCGGGAGTCGCCGCGGTGATCGGCGCACGTCTCCGATTCAAGCTGTTGCGGGACATTGCCGAGATCCCGAACGAGTCGGCGCTCACCGGAGTGGACGAACTCTGTCGCGCCGGCATTCTCGTCGAATCGGCGCGCACCGAGGAGAGCGATTACGAGTTTTCGCACGCGATGGTCCAGGACGTGATCTACGATGCCCTGGGCGTGGCGCGCTCCCGCATGCTGCACACGAAGGTGGCCCGCGCCCTCGAGACGTCCTTCGGCACGCACGCGCTGGAGCATGCCGATGTGCTCGCGTTTCACTTTGCGAAAGCGGATCCGGACGCCGATCGTGACAAGACGGCGCTGTACCTCGCCGCGGCCGGACGCGACGCACTGGCGCGTCATGCAGACCGCGCCGCCGCGGATTACCTGAGCGCCGCGCTCGAACACCTGGCGGGAGACGCCGAGACCGCATCGCTGATCGATGATCTCGCGCAGGCGCGGCAGCGTCTTGGAGAGTACGAAGCGGCGCTCGCCCTCTGGCATCGCGCACGCACCGAAGCAGAAGCCAGTGGGAATCTCGTGCGCTGCGCTCGCGTCGAACGTCGGATGGGACTGGCATGCTTCTGGAGCGGGCGGTTCGAGGAGGCACTGGCGCACTTCGATGCCGCGCTGTCGTACGCGACGCGCGCGCGCGACGACATCGAGCAGACACAGACCCAGCTCACCCGCGGCACGTGCTGGCAGTCGCTCGGCAAGCCCGTGGACGCGCAGCGTGACCTTGGCGCCGCGTTGGCGACGGCGGAGCGCCTGAACGACCGCGCGCTGCTCGGACGTGCGCACCGCGCACTCCTGTTCCTGCACGTGTTCGTAGGACCTCCCGAAACGGCACGCGCGCATGGGCAACGGGCATTGGAGCTGGGCGAATCCATTGGTGACCGGAATCTGCAGTGGTCGGCGCACTATGGCCTTGGCACACTCTCCGGGCTCACGGGAGATGGCGAGGGAGCCATGCGCCACAATCGACGTTGCGAGGCGTTGGCAGAGGAGCTCCAGTCACCGCTCTTGCGGTCGTATTCCGGAGAGATCTCCATCCAGTACGCCTTCGCCGCGGGGAACTGGGACGAAGGAATCGCCCTCGCGGAACAGATCATCGCGACGGCGCGTGCCGCGAACCAGCGCGTCCTGCTGCCGCGTCTTCTCGTGTGGGCCACATGGTTCTACACGGCGCGCGGAGAATACGAGCGTGCCAAACAGTACCTCGATGAAGCGTGGGAGATCGGAGTCGCCCGTGCGGCGCGTGGTCGACCCATCGAGGTGCATTCCCAGGTCGCCGTATACGCGGGGCTGGCCCAGTTCTATCTCACGTCAGGCGACTACGCGCGCGCGGTCGATATCGGCGAACAGGGGCTGGCCATCGCCGATCGTGCGGGATACGCGGTCTGGGCCACGTACCGACTGATCCCCGTGACGGCGGAAGCGGCCCTGTGGAAGCGCGACCGCGATCGGGCCAAGGAGTTGCGCGATCGCATGCACGACGAGTCGCAGCGACTCGGAAACCGGCTTGGCCTGGTATGGGTGGGCGCGGGCGACGGCCTCATCGCACGACTCAACGATGACTTCGAGCGCGCGGCGGTGCTGCTGCGAAAGTCCATTGACGACCTCGAACAGATTCCGTGGATCCACGATGCAGCACGACTGCGCCGCTGGCT
>DASPMP010000142.1:0-4443 GCA_035626995.1 Gemmatimonadaceae bacterium | reverse complement strand
ATGCGCACCTGCTCGCGGAAGCCGGTTATGACGTGAATGGCGTCGATTACTCCGCACACCTGCTGACCCGGGCACGCGCGCGCGGGACGGGAGCGGGCTTGCGCTACACCCGCGCCGACATGCGTCGGCTGCCTGCACCCTGGACGCGTCGGTTCGATGCGGTGATCAACCTGTTCACGTCGTTCGGGTTCTTTGCAGATCCGGCCGATGACGCGCGGGTCATTGCGCAGTTCGCGCGTGTCCTCAGGCCGGGTGGTGTCCTGATCTGGCACGGCGCCAGCCGTGACGGGGTGGCGGCGCGGTTCCTCAGCCGGGACTGGTGGCGCACCTCCGACGGCACGCTCGTCGTCCAGCAGCGGCACTTCGATCCGCTGTCCGGTGTGCTGTCGATTGAATCGGAATGGCGCGGCCCGAAGGGCACCGTGCAGCGCGCGCACCGCATTCGCCTCTACACGGCGACGCGAATCGCGGAGCTGTGCGCGGCCGAAGGGCTCATCGTCGAGCAGGCGTTCGATAACTGGAAGACCCGTCCGCTGCGCCGGGCGTCGGGCGAAATGTTGTTGGTCGCGCGCCGGGACGGCTAGCTTGAAGCAGTTTGACGTTTTGAGGGTGTGAGGGTTTCAGGGTTTGAGGGGGGGAGGCTCAAACGCTGAAACACTGAATCCCTGAAACGCTGAACCACTTACTCGTTTTTTCACTCCTCTGAATGTCCCGACCAATACGTGTACTTGTCGCCAAGCCGGGCCTGGATGGCCACGATCGTGGCGCCAAGGTCGTCGCGGCCGCGCTGCGCGACGCCGGCATGGAAGTGATCTATACCGGTCTGCATCAGACACCGGAAATGATCGCCAGCGCCGCGGTCCAGGAGGACGTTGACGTCGTCGGACTCTCGATCCTGAGCGGCGCACATATGACGCTCTTCCCGCGCGTGCGCGATCTCCTTCGCGAGGCAGGGCGCGACGACGTCCTGATCACCGGCGGCGGAATCATCCCGAAGGAGGACATGGACGAACTCCGACGCCTTGGGATCGGCGAGTTGTTTGGTCCCGGCACGCCAACCTCCGCACTTGCCGAGTATATCAAAAAGTGGTTCGCCGAGCGGCAGCAGCAGGAGGCGTAAACGCCCCGGGCGACAGCGCACCGGCAACGTCTTCGCGCCTTCGGGAGCTGAGCCAGGAGCTGCGGGCGCTCGAGGCGCGCCTGCGCGAAGGCGGTGGAAAGGAGCGCATCGCACGACAGCACAAGCAGAAGAAGCTCACGGCGCGTGAGCGGGTCGAGCGGCTGTGTGATCCTGAGACGCGCTTCCTCGAGATCGGCCTGCTCGTCGCCTACGACCAATACGACGGCCAGGCACCCGGCGCCGGCGTCGTGACAGGCCTGGGCATGGTGGAGGGACGGGAGACCGTCATCGTCGCGAACGATGCGACTGTGAAAGCGGGATCCTGGTGGCCGGAGACGATCAAGAAGATCCTGCGCGCCCAGGAGATTGCGATGCGCTGCCGCATCCCGATCATCTACCTCGTGGATTCGGCGGGCGTGAACCTGCCGTACCAGGGAGGCGTTTTCCCCGGCCAGTATGGCGCGGCTCGCATCTTCTATTACAACTCCATCATGCGCCGGTACCTCCGCGTCCCGCAGCTCGCCGCCGTGATGGGACCGTGCATCGCCGGGGGCGCATACCTGCCGGCATTGTCCGACGTCATCGTGATGGTGAAGGGCACGTCGTTCATGGGGCTCGGCGGCCCGAACCTCGTGAAGGGCGCGACTGGACAGACCATCGACGCCGAGACTCTCGGCGGCGCCGTGACGCATACCGAGATCAGCGCGGTCGCGCACTATGCGGTGGACGACGACGACGCGTGCCTGGCGAAGCTGCGCGATCTGGTAAAGGTCCTTCCGCGCGACACGCGTGCGCGGCTGGATGCGTTGAGCCGGGAGCCCAAGGCCGAGGGCCGAGAGCCTAAGGCGGAGACCCGACAGCCGTCACCGGACAGGCTGTACGATCTTCTTCCCCAGGATCACCGCATGTCCTATGACATGCGTTCGGTGCTCAAGGCGATCGTGGATCACGGGACGATCGATGAGTTCCAGGGGAATCTGGCCTCGGAGATGATCTGCGGTGATGCACGTATCGAAGGCATCACCGTCGGACTCGTGGCGAACCAACGAGGCCTCATCAAGGGACGAGCGGGCGAAAAACCCCGCTTCGGCGGCATCATCTACGCGGAAAGCGCTGAGAAGGTCGCGTACTTCATCGACCGCTGCGATCGACAGGGAATTCCGTTGCTGTTCGTACAGGATGTTTCGGGATTCATGGTTGGTCCCGAAGCCGAGCACGAGGGAATCATTCGTGCAGGTGCACGATTCGTCGAGGCAATGGCCTGCGCCCGCGTACCGAAGGTCGTCCTCACGGTGAACCATGCGTCCGGCGCGGGCTATTATGCCATGGCCGGTCAGGGCTTCGACCCGGATTTCATTTTTTCCTGGCCGACCGGACGGATGGGGGTGATGGAAGGGGAAGCGGCGATTCAGGCCGTGCATGGCCCGGACATCGAGCAGGCGAAGAAGCAGGGGCACGAGCTGCCGAACGAGGTCAAGGACAGCATCGAGGAAATGCGAGCGGACTACGAGCACCAGCTGGGAGCGCCCTATGCGGGCGCGCGCGGCTTCATTGACGCCATCGTGTATCCCGAGGAGACGCGTGATGTCCTCGCCATGGCGTTGCGCGCGGCGTTGCAGAATCGCGGACCGCATCTCGGTCCCTTCGTGCTGACGGAGCATCCGTGAAAAAGCCCGACGTCGTCCGCATCGCTGCTGCACAGGGCTTCTGGGGCGACTCCCTCGATGCACCGCGTCGTCAGGTTGAAGGTGGACCGGTGGACTACGTCATGCTCGACTATCTGGCGGAGGTCACGATGTCCATCCTGCAGAAGCAGAAGGAGCGGGATCCCCGGATGGGATATGCGCGCGATTTCGTTGGCGCCATCGAAAGCATGCTCCCAGCGATCGCTGAAAAAGGCGTTCGCGTCATCGCCAATGCGGGCGGCGTCAACCCGGGCGCCTGTGCCGCCGCAATTCGACAGGTGCTGCAGACCAGTGCGAAGGGAAGCGCGCTCCGCATCGGTGTCGTGACGGGCGATGACCTGCTCCCGCGTCTCGACGAGTTGTTCGCGGCGGGCCATACGCTGGCCAACATGGAGTCCGGCGAACCGTTGAGCAGTGTGCGCGACCGCGTTCTCTCCGCGAACGCATACCTCGGCTCGACCCCCATCGTCGAAGCGCTGCACAAGGGCGCGAACATCGTCATCACCGGTCGATCGACCGACACGGCCCTGACGATGGCGCCGTTGCGTTTCACCTACGGCTGGAAGGACGATGACTGGGATCGCTTGGCCGCGGGAATCATCGCCGGCCACATCATCGAGTGTGGTGCCCAGTGCTCCGGCGGAAACTGTCTCTACGACTGGCGATCCATTCCGAACCTGGCGGACGTCGGCTATCCCATTGTCGAAGGGCGCGCGGACGGCACCTTCGTCGTCACCAAGCACGAAGGCACCGGCGGCTGCGTCTCGGTGCACAGCGTCACCGAGCAGCTCCTGTATGAGATGGGCGATCCGCACTCGTACATCACGCCCGACGTGATCGCCGACTTTACGACAATTCAGCTCGAGCCCGATGGCCCGAACCGCGTGCGCGTCCATGGCATTAAGGGGCGGCCGCCCACGGATAGCCTGAAGGTCTCAATCGCCTATCGCAGCGGCTTCAAGGCCGTAGGCACTCTCGTCTACTCGTGGCCGGATGCGCTCGAGAAAGCGCAGCACGCCGATCGGATCCTGCGGGAACGCCTCGAGCGGCTCGGTCTCAGCTTCGACAAGGTGCTCACGGAATTTGTCGGCGTGAATTCCACCCACGGTCCGCTGACGCCAGAGGCGGGCTACGAGGCGCCTGAAGTCCAACTACGCGTTGGGGTTCGTTCGGAAAGCCGAAGCGACGTCGAACGGTTCACTCGCGAGATCGCGCCGCTCGTACTCAACGGGCCACCGAGCGTCACCGGGTTTGCCGGAGGACGTCCGAAGGTGGAGGAGATCGTGGCATACTGGCCCGCCCTGATTCACAAGTCCGTCGTCCGTCCCGCAGTGGAGATCGTGTGATGCGCGTGCAACTGGTGGACCTCGCGCATGCACGCTCGGGTGACAAGGGCGACACCGCAAACGTCGGGATCATCGCCATGCGACCCGAGTGGTATCCGCTGCTGGCGAAGGAGCTCACGCGCGAGCGGGTGAAGGCACACTTTCACAACGTCATCACCGGCGACGTGCAGCGCTACGAGCTCCCGAACCTGCACGCGCTCAACTTCCTGCTGCACGGGGCGCTCGACGGTGGCGGGACGTTGTCCCTGAAGACAGACGCGCAAGGGAAGGTGTTTTCGACGGCGCTGCTGCG
>DASPMP010000141.1:0-67290 GCA_035626995.1 Gemmatimonadaceae bacterium | reverse complement strand
TGGGCTGGGTTGCCGAGCTGGCGGATGCATATCGCACGCGGCTGGGCGACGGCACGGTGGGCCTCGTGTTCAGCGCGTGGGCCAGCGAGATCGCCGCGGACGCGTTCGCGCACGTGCACTGCGGATACGGGGCGGCGATGGCGCTGCACGACGTCCTCGACGGCAGCGACTCCAGCGTCTATCAGCTCATTCCTGGTGATCCTCATCCCGTTTCAACCGTTCGAATTCTCATGGTCCTGGAGATGTGTCGCCAGACGTATGGCGACGGCCCATGGGAACGCACACGCGCCACCTGGATGACCAAGCATCCCGTGGAGCGGTGCCCGCGCGAGGTGCGCGGCCTGGTGGAGGAGTGCATCCGCCTGCTGCCGCGCGCGGTGCAGCTGACGCTGGCTACCACCTACCGGGCCTTCGGCAACCGGCCGCTGACGTCAGTGATCGACCCGCGGCGCGTGTCGCCACAGTCGCTGGAGCAGCTGCGGCGTGAGTCCGGCGCGTCGGCGTTCACGAGCGGCTACTACACGTTCAACGAAGCCATTCGCCTGCTGGCGCTCACGTCGTACGACGCGACGGAAGGCGGATCGAAGCTGATGAATGCATTGCAACAGCAGGAATCATGGATGCTGCGGCTCGGCATGCAGCGCGCGGCCTAACGAATACTTCAGCGGGAGAGCTCATGAGTCCAATGCCAGATGATCCGACCACTCGTCCCCCTCGGGCACCCTTCAGCTCCGACCCTACCGCAAGTGCGCTGGGCGATCCGGAGTTCCTCTCCGCCGAGAGTCGCCTTGCCTCGATCCGGGGGCGCGACCTCGACAGCCAGAATCTGGATGGTGACCCCGGATGGGCCGAGGTGGAGTGGGATCAGGGGTCCGAACCCATGCCCGGATCAACGCGGACATCGGAGAACCGCTACGAGCAGGCCGTGGAACCGCTGACCGGTGTGGCGGACTGGATCCGTAATGCAGCGGCAGACGCCCGGGCCAGACACCGCCGCTCCACGCTGACTTAAGGAGACATCATATGTATACCAGACTCGCCCAGGCGGTCTTCAATGCGGGCGGCGTCACGCCCGCACAGGCAATGGATGTCGTACTCACCCAGCTCACGGCCGAGCAGGTCGCGTACTACACCGATCGCGTCTGGGAACAGCCGCGCAGTGCCCTGCGCAACCTGCTGCCGGGAGCCAACGCGCTCCAGAACCTGCAGCACGAGGCGTGGAGCGTCGACATCGATCCCGATCCGGCAGCGGTCGTACCGGCACCACCTCCGACCAGCTACTTCCGGCACATCGCGTACGCGTACCTGCTCGAGAGCACGAATATCGAGGCAGTGATGCGGCGCGTCGTCCAGGAGTGGGTGACCGGCGAAAAACTGCCTTTTCCGACGCTCCCCACTCACGTTTGGCTTCGAACGACGGAGCAGCTGTTCTTCACAAACCCGCAGCCACCGTCCATTCGCTCGCTGACGAGTGACATTCGTCCCGACCGCGGCGGCATCCGTCGCAACGCGTATTACCGCCTTCTTGGGTTCGAGCTGCCGGGATCCAGCCAGGCCTTCATCAAGCCTGATGTCGCGAACCGCGAACTTCTTCGTGCCTGGGAGCAGCTGCTCAGGGAAACGTGGCAGGCCTACATGAATCGCCTGAATCTGATCGGGCCGAATTCCACCGACCTGAACGCGCTCGTCGACCTGGTGCGCGAGATCCGTGACATGCTTACCGCGCGTCGCATGAATGGCGCATTGAGCCGCGAAGAATTCGATGCGGTGCGTCAATTCTCCTGGTTCCACCTGTCCGTCCTCGGCAACACGCAAATCGTGGCGAACCTGAACGCGATCTCGACGTCGTCGGCCATGCGCCTCAAGAAGATCGCGGATCTCGTCAACGTTCCGATCCACAGCAAGACCGACAGCTTTTTCCAGATGGCATTCGCGATGGCGCGCATTCTGGAACTGATTGAAACGGGCATGGTCAACGTCGGGAACATTCAGCAGCTCTATGTTGGCGTCGGCGTGATCGCGAACAGCATGCGAGCGCTCTGGACGCACTGGCCGCAGGCAACCGGACGCGCCGTCAAGGGCCTGGACGATGCGCGCGCACAGGCTGCGCTGCGCAGTGCACCGGTACCGGCATCCATGGCCGTTCTGCCTTCGGCCTCGTCGCGCTTGCAGCCTGTGATGCGTTGATCACAGGCAGGAGATCGTCGCATGTCATGGAATACGACTGGAATCGAGCAGTTCGCCCGGGAGGCGTCGCCGTTCGCGACGGCGCTTCCTCACACCCTGGAGTCTGAGTTTGCCGTCAGTCCCGACGACGGCGTGCTCGCCGGTGAGACCATGTTCGAGATGGAACGCCCGTTCGCCGCCGCCGAGACGGAGGAGGAATCGAGCGAGGCGCTCCCGGGGTTCGCGGTCGAGGAGGTGCTTCGGCCGGTAGCTGACGACGCCGCGGGCGAGGAGGAGCACGAGAGTCTTGCATCGCCGGCGTACGAGGAGGAGCAACCGTTCCTCGCCGCCGAGTCGGACATGTCGGAGGCCTACGCGGACGTGGCCTCCGAGAACTTCTCGGCGTTCGACGAAGCCGAGCAGGCCTACGAGCTCGGCTCATCGATGGCGACCGCTGAGCCGGAGGCCGAGCTTCCATACGCGGAGCTCGAGGACGAGACGGCAACGGACCTGCGGCAGCGCATAGCCGATGTCGCCCGCGCCGAGCTGCAGGTGTGGGAAGGCGGGAAGCGACACGAAGCCGAGCCGGGAATGCGTCCGGTGCTCAAGGCGTACTGGCAGACCATTCTCTCGCCGGCCAAGGCTGACCAGTTCATCGACAAGGCCTACGCCTGGAGCGCCACTTTCATCAGTACGTGCATGAAGCGCGCGGGTGCCGGATCGGCGTTCGAGCAGGACACCTTCCATGCGGGTTACGTCGCCAACGCGAAGGTCGCGCGCCAGAAAAACGACAGCTCGAAGTTCTGGGCGTTCAGTGTCACCGAGGCGAAACCGGAGCTGGGCGACGTCGTCGTCAGGGATCGGCCGCCGACCGTGAACGGTCCGTGCGCGGGAACGACCTTCGAACGGGTAACGTCGCAGCGGACGAACACGACCCATGGCGATATCGTCGTCGCCGTGCGTCCCGACTCGATCGACGTCGTGGGCGGCAATGTGCGGGGCGCGTACCGCAAGAGCTCTGACACGGTCGCGCAGAAGACCATCAAGCTGGACGCCAATGGTTACGTCGCGCAGCCGGGCGGATGCCGATACTTCGCCCTCGTGAAGCCACCCGCTCTGGCAGTCGCGTCCCAGCCCATCACCCCATCCCTCCCAGCCGCCGCGACTCCTTCGGGAAATGCCACGGGTGGCTCCGGGTTCGGTGGAGTGATCGGAACCATCGCCGGCCTTCCAGCGAAAGTCTCCGGCGCCGTGCAAGCCGGGATCATCACCGCACAGGCCGGCGCGGCCATCGCCCGCGGCGAACGGGATGAAGGAAAGCTCACGAACTCCGTATTCTACGCGCAGCACCCGGAGCTCCCCGTCGGCTACCGTATCCGGCCGGAGGACAAGGCGCTTGCGCAGGACTGGGTCCGGATTCGCGACCAGGTGATCCGACCGTTGCTGCGTGCGCTGGGATCTGGTCCATCCAGTACTCCAACGGCCGCGACGACAACCTCGGCGGCGCCCGCCGGAGTGAATGCGGCCACCGTCAGCCGCATCGAGGTCCATCGGGTGGAGATCGATCGCGCCGCGGCGGCACAGGGCGTATCGGCAAATCTGCTCCGCGGGATCATCGCTGCGGAATCGGGCGGACGCGAGCGCACCGGCGAAGGCGGTTCGGGTTACAAGGGACTGATGCAGTCGGGACGCGACCCGTCGCACCTGACGCCCAGCGTCAGCCTGCGCGAGGGGGCGAAGAAGTACGCCGCCTTCACGCAGAGCATGCGCCGCTTCTTTACTGGTGACCTGAAGCAGAACTTCGACGCGCTGCCGGAGGACACCCGCATCCGGATCGTCATGGCCGGTTACAACGCGGGCCCCGTCACCGTCCAGCGTGCGATGCGCCATGCGCGTGCCGGCGGCGACGTGAACCGCTGGATGGAGCCAGACCATTACCTGCGCGCACTCGTCTCCACCGGCGCCTACAACCCGGTGCAATCGGTGCTCGAGTGGGGCGTGCGGCAGGGCCAGCTCTCGGCGGACGACATGGCCGCGGACCTGGCGCGCCTCTCCGGCACACCGCTCGCCACGCTGCAGCGGGTGCACCAGTCTGGCGGCAAGTGGAACGTGAAGACACTTGCGACCGCGTTGCGTCCGCTGCTGTTCCGCGAGAAAGACCAGCTGAAGAATGACGGCAGTACGACCTGGGCGAGCCTGCAGGCGCGCGCCAGCAAGTCCTTACTGTGCGCTGCCCGATTCAAGCAGTCGCACACCCGCGGCTATCTCGACACGATCGTGCGGTACAAGCGCTACTTCGACGGGCGGCCTGGATGAAAAGACCCATTGTCCAAGTCTTGTGACCACACGCGCCATCACTGGACACGTGCGTCAGGCCCGCTGGAACGACGTTAGCTTGGGGGCGTGCGATTCCTCCCTCGTCGAACGCTCCCGCGCGTGCTTGTCATCCTGCTTCTCCTCGTCGTCCTCGCCCTCGTCGTCCTGATCGCCTCCACAGGATGGCTCGACGCCCTCGGCGCGGCGCCACAGGGTGAGCGACTCGCCCGCATCCAGCGCTCACCCAACTACCGCGACGGCGCATTCAGGAATCCTGAGGCCACCGCGCTCGGCGTGAAAGGGGGCACCATGCGCATGCTCCGCCAGTGGCTGGGCGGACACGAGCAGCGCACGCCCCCGGGACCGCTCCCCATCCTGCGCCTCACGCGCGCCAGCTTCGATCGGCCGCCCGCATCCGGGCTGCGTGCTTCCTGGCTGGGACACTCCACCGTCCTGGTCGAGATCGATGGCGCGCGCATCCTCTTCGATCCGGTGTGGGCCCGGCGCGCATCGCCGTCCTCGCTCATCGGGCCGAGGCGCTTTCACGAGCCGCCGCTGCCAATCGACGAGCTGCCGCCGCTCGATGCGGTGATCGCGTCGCACGACCATTACGATCACCTGGACCGCGGCGTCGTGCGCGCGCTGGCGGCCAGCCCCGCGCATGCAACCACGCGCTGGATCGTTCCACTTGGCGTCGGCGCCCATCTCGAGCGCTGGGGCATTCCCGCCGCCCGTATCACCGAATTGGACTGGAACGACAGCACCACCCTGGGTGCGCTGACGGTGACCGCGACGCCTGCGCGACACTTCTCCGGCCGCGGCTTCGACCGGAACCATACGCTCTGGGCATCGTTCGCCGTGACGGGGCCGGCGCATCGCGTCTTCCATAGTGGTGACACGGGCCCCTTCGCCGGGTTCCTGAATATCGGCCAGCGCCACGGTCCCTTCGACCTGACGCTCATCAAGATCGGCGCGTATGGCGAGACGTGGCCCGACATTCATGTCACGCCGGAGCAGGCCGTTCAGGCGCACGCCGATCTGCGCGGCCGCGCGCTGCTCCCCATTCACTGGGGCACGTTCAATCTGGCATTCCATGCGTGGGACGAACCCGCCGAGCGCGTCGTGCGCGCCGCCGCGGTGGCCGGCACTCGGCTCATCATGCCGAAACCGGGGGAGTCGGTGGAGCCTGACAGCGCGCCGGCTGTGGATCCCTGGTGGCGGCAGGTCAAACCGCGCTAGAACCCGGCCGTCACCGGCACCCCACAGTCGAACAAACAATGTGAATTCGAGAATGCCGGAATGTGGGAATCAACCACCTGCCCGGTAATGGCAATTCCTGAATTCTCGCATTCCTGCATTCTGTTGCACCTGTCGCTGTAGAGTCGAAAGGCGCCCGCGACCGTTTCAGTCCGCTCGGCTCTCGGCCTCGCGAACAAAATTGTAGCGCGCGGCAATTGATGGATGACGCACCTGTCGGTCGCTCACGCGAACCTGGGTCGTGCCAACGATCAGCACCTTTTACGGGGTCACGATCCGGATGTACTGGGACGACCATCCGCCGCCGCATTTCCACGCCCGCTATCGCGACCACAGAGCGGTAATCGAGATCGACACGCTGGGCATTTTGCGTGGCGACCTTCCGCGCCGAGCGTTAACGTTGATCCTGGAGTGGGCCCTCCTCCACCGCAAGGAACTTGCTGACAACTGGAGCTTATGCGCGCGAAAGCTTCCGCCAAGAAGGATCGCACCTCTGAAGTAGTGCGCACGCCCTGGCGCGTCGTCAGCGTTCAGGTCGTTGGCGACTACCGTCTCCGCGTGCGCTTTGCCGACGGAACGGAAGGCGATGTGGATCTCGGTCCGCTGTTGTTCGATGATGACCCTGGCGTTTTCGCGCCGCTGAAGGATCCCGCCGTGTTCGCGCAGGTCTATGTCGATGAGGATGCGGTGACGTGGCCAGGCGGACTCGATCTCGCTCCGGATGCCATGTACGACGACATCAAGGCCACGGGCCGGCGCATCGTCGGCCGTTCCTCTCGGTAGCGCCAGGGACCGGTGTACGCACCCCGTCGCGATCCGGCGGCTGATTTCCTCACCGAAGGTCTCGCAACAACTGCGCGAGCAGCGACGCCCCACAGTCGAACAAACAATGTGAATTCGAGAATGCCGGAATGCGGGAATCAACAGCCTGCCCCGTAATGGTATTCCTGGATTCTCGCATTCCTGCATTCTGTTGCATCATGCGACTGTGGAGCCCTGAATGGCGTCGACGCGTGAGTCCGCCCTACCACGGTATCGGAATATTTCGTTCGAGTGCGACTCCCGTGGCCTGTTCATAGCGAATATTGACAGTCACCCCTCGCGACAGCTGCAGCAGTCCGTCATTCGGCCGAGGAGTGACCGTATAGTCGAGCGGCAACCCGGCCAGCGTCTGGGAGAGTGGCAGGCTCGTGCAACTGCCGCATCCGAGGGCGTCACGATCGACGAGTCTGACGCCAGAGACTCTCCTGAGCTCAGCGATGGCATACTGCACCCTGTGCCATTCAGTGACACGGGCACCCGCCGTCCTTGAAGAGTATGAATACACCCGGACCGGCAGGTGCGCGATGCGCTCCTCGAGCTCACCGGCGTGATAGTCGTCTTCCATTGAGACAATCAGACCGGTACAGTCTCGGCTGCCATCACAGAGATACCGGCCCATTCTGAACGTCTCGACATCGCCCGCGGATGTTGAGACAGCAAGCAGCAATCGCTCGTCGTCGGCAAGCCGAAAGGCCGTGTCCGATGGAGCGCCCATGACGACCAGGACGCCGCGGGCACTCAGGCGAGTGTAGAACGGTTCAATCCAGATGGAGTCCAATGCTGGATTTGCCACCCGCAGCGGCGGTTCGGTGGAACCTCTGCATGCGGTACCCCAGAAGGCGCACACCGCGACAGCGGTGACCCAGCGCGCACTGCTCCGGACAGCCGAATGCACATTCATCGTCTTGAAGTTTAGCGGCGCGAGCGGGGACGCCCCACAGTCGAACAAACAATGTGAATTCGAGAATGCCGGAATGTGGGAATCAACCACCTGCCCGGTAATGGCAATTCCTGAATTCTCGCATTCCTGCATTCTATTGCCCCTTTGACTGTGGAGCCCTGAATGGCGCGCCACACAGGTGATGAACCTTCAGCGAACGAGGCTGGACTCGGCGTGGCCGCCGAGGATACGTTGAATTCGACCTGAGCGCGAGGGAATGGTGATGATGCAACCGTACCGTCGACGACCGTTAACCGGGAGCGAGCTCATTGGCATCGTGGACCGGGCGGCCAACGACATATCCGAGTTGCGCGGGGATGTCGCCGAACTGCGCCATCAGATGGAGGTCGGGTTCAGCCGCGTCGACGCACGGTTCGAGACCATGGGGAGACTGGTCGAGACAGAGCTGCGCAAGCAGACCCAGTTTTTCTTTCTCGCCTGGGCAGTCATCCTCGCGGCAATCATCGGCTTGTACGCGCGCTGATCGTGGCGGGCAGGCATGCCCCACAGTCGAACAAACAATGTGAATTCGAGAATGCCGGAATGCGGGAATCAACCACCTGCCCGGTAATGGCAATTCCTGAATTCTCGCATTCCTGCATTCTATTGCCCCTTTGACTGTGGAGCCCTGAATGGCGCCCGCGACCGTCTTCACTCGTCCGCTCGCGCGCGTTACAATGATCTGATGTCCGTATTCACCAACCCCGCGTCGCAGTCGCGTGAGCAGGCGACGCAGTACACGGCAGCAGTCCTGAAGCTGCTGGAGCATCGTGATCCCCTGACGGTCCTCGCGGCGACCGCAGACCGGCTGCGGTTCGTGGTCGCCGGCATGGAAGCCCGCGCGATCCGCACACCAGAATCCCCCGGCAAGTGGTCGGTGACCCAAGTGCTCGCGCACCTCGCCGATTCCGAGGTCGTCTGGGCCTGGCGGCTGCGCCTCATCCTCGCCCAGGACCGGCCGGCCATCACCGGCTACGACCAGGACGCCTGGGCAGAGAACCTCCACTACGAAAAGGCCGATCCCGCGGAATGCGCGGATCGATTCGCCATCCTGCGCGATTCACACCTGCTCATGCTGCGGCACCTGACGCCGGAGCAGAAACAGCGCGTTGGCGTCCACGCCGAGCGTGGTGAGGAGAGCGTGGACCACCTCATCAAGCTGTACGCGGGGCACGACATCCTGCATCTCAACCAGATCGAGCGTATCCGTAAAGCCGTTCGCGGCTAGAAGCCGTTCAGCGCGTCCGCCTCCGACGGGAACACCCGCAGGATCGCGGAGAAGCCGGAGATGTCGAACACCTCCCGCACCGTGTCGTTGAGGCCGAAGGTGCGCAGTGCGCCACCCGCCGCCATGAGCGTCTTGGCCGTTCCAAGCAGGACCCGCAATCCTGCGCTGCTGATGTAATCGAGCCGCGAGAAATCCACCGCGATCCGGCGGGCGCCACCATCCACGATGCGCTCCAGCGCCTGCTGCGCCTGCGTGGACGTGACGCTGTCGAGCTTCCCCGCGATCGCCACGATCGAAACGTCGCCCTGCGTGCGTGTCGTGATCTCCATCGGCCTCTTTCAGGTGTGAGTCGCTGATCCTGCCGTCAAGTGCTTCGTCAGCGTGACTTCGTTGCGGTCCGCGCGGCGCTGATAGCTCACGTCGTCCACGAGCTGCCGCACCAGGTGAATTCCGAGCCCGCCCACCGGCCTGTCCGTCAGCGGCGACGTGGTGTCCGGCGCCGGACGCCCCAACGGGTCGAACGGCTCGCCATTGTCGCTCACCGTGACGATCAGGCGATCCGGGCGCAGCTCGACCTCAAGGGTGACCTCACCGCCCTCCCGAGGCAACCCGTACGACAGGGAATTCGTGAGCAGCTCGTCCAGGGCGATGGCCATGCTCCGCCGGACGGCGTCCGGCAGGGCATGCGCGTCCGCGACGGTGGCGAAGGCGGCGTTCAGCTGCGCCACCGCATTCGTCCCCACGGTCATCGAAGTCCTGAAGCTCGATCCCATTTGCCCTGTCGCCCTCCGGCGTGCACGTTAGTCCGGTCGCGGCCCACTCGGCTTGGGCCGCCCCGACCACGTTTCCAACCTTTGCCGACCTCGATTGTACTTTGGACGAGAGACCTCGGGCAGAGGACGACCAGGACCGGGAGTTGGTCCGACGGTGTCTTTCCGGTGAGCAGGCGGCGGCCGTAACGCTGGTCGCCCGCTACGAACGCCGGCTGTTCAACATCGCACTCCGGATGCTGGGGAACGTGCAGGACGCGGAAGACGTGACGCAGTCCGTGTTCTGCAATGCCTTCCTGTCGCTCGCGTCGTATGACCCGCGGTATCGGTTCTTCAGCTGGATCTACAGGATGACCATGAACGAGTCACTGAACATGCTCAAGCGGCGGCGGCCGATGGTCACCCTGAACGAGGAGTCGTCCATCCCCGGGCGGGAACCCGCGGCGGATGCCGCGATGGAGGCCGAGGACCGCGTGGGACGCGCGCTCAATGAGCTCAACGCGAACGACCGCTCGCTGGTGGTGCTCCGGCATTTCCAGTCCCTCTCGTACGACGAGATCGCCGAAGTGCTCAAGGTTGCCGTGCCCACGGTCAAGTCCAGGCTGTTCACCGCGCGCCAGCGCCTGCGGCTCGTGCTCCTCGGGCAGAGGGTCTAGCCATGCTGCAACCGGAGCAGATCGAGTTGATCCACCGCGAGCTGGACGGCGACAGTACGCCGGAATCCAGCGCCGCCTTCCGGGAATTGCTCCTGGTGGACGCCGAGGCCCGGGCGCTCGCCGCCGAGTTGCGCGAGATGCATGAGCTGCTCGGCAGGGTGAAGGACCAGGCACCGCCGCCGCACCTGCGGAATACCATCCTTGCCTCTATCCGAAACTTCGCGCGCGCTGCACCGGCTGTGGCAGCGGCGCCGTCGTCCCTGCAGTCATTGGTTCGTTGGTTCACGTTGCAATTGCGATCGACCACAATTCGAATGGAGAATGTGATGCTCATGAAAAAAGCCTTAGTGATTGGCGGTGCGGCGGTCGCGGTGATCGCGATCATCGGTTTTGCCGTCACCGGCTACCCGCCGTCGGGCCGCGAGTCCGGCACCATCGGTGGGCTCAGCGATACCACCCCGGTCGGCGTTCAGCAGGCATCGCGCTATCGCAACCGTACGGTCACCGAGCGCGACGTCACGCTCGCCAATCCCGAGATCCAGGTACTCCTCCAGAACCACGAGATCCTGGAGCTCGTGAAGAGCGACGTGTTCCGCAACGCCATGCGGAACGACGAGTTCCGTGCGCTGCAGTCCAGCGACGCCCTCCGCCAGCTGACGGCGAATGACGCGTTCAAGAGCCTCATGGCCAGCGAGGCGTACCACCAGCTCATGGCCAGCGAGGCGTACCGCAGGCTGGCGAGCAACGACGCGTTCCGTCGCCTGCAGGCCAGTGAGGAGTTCCGCAAGGCGCTGGCAAGCGACGCCCTGCGTTCGCTGCGCGGCAACGAGTTGTACCGGAAGCTGGAGGCGAGCGACGAGTTCCGCGCGCTCCGGGCGAACGACGCCTACCGCGCCGTGATGGCCGACGAGGCCTTCCGCCAGGTGCTGGAGAACGACGCCTTCCGCGCCATGGCGGCGAATGATGCGCTGCGCAGCGCGTTGTCCAGCGAGGCGCTCCGCGCCGCGATGGCGAACGATGCGTTCCGCGCCGTCATGGCGAACGACGCCTTCCGCAAGGCGATGGCGACCGACGCGTACTTCCGGCTCCACGCCGCGGACATCTTCCGCGCCCTGTCCCGGAGCTCGGCGGCCTCGGAAGCGTTCCTCAGCGAGGCGATGCGCGCCAAGCTCTGACCTGAGGCGATACCGTTCCATCAGCTGGCCCCGGCTCCGTCCCTAACGCGAGCCGGGGCCAGCTTGTACTTTCGGGGGCGACGAACTTCCCCTTCCCCCGCCCCCCGTTCGCGATGCTCGCTGTTCGAAGAGGGACGGCGGTCGTGCCGCTGCTCGCGTGCCTGTGTACGTTCTGGCCGTCCGCTGCACCCGCCCAGTTCCAGGCACTCGAGACGGGCACCATGCGACTGGTGTACACGTCGCCGCTCCAGTCGTACCTGGTGCCGCAGGTGACCGCGAGCTTCGAGAACGCGCTGCGCTTTCATCGTCGCCTGTTCGACTACGCGCCGCGCGGCCGCATCGACGTGCTGGTGCACGACCTGTGGCACCAGGGGAACGCCGGCGCGCGCCCCGTGCCCGAGAACCACGTCACCATCGGCATCGCGCCGTACGGCCACGACTACGAGTCCGCGCCGGCGCCGGAGCGCATGGCGTCGTCCATGAACCACGAGCTCGCGCATATCGTCACGACGGACAAGGCCACCGCATCGGACCGGCGCTTCCGGGCGCTCTTCTTCGGCAAGGTGGCTCCCAACGCCGACGTGCCCCTGTCGATGCTGTACAGCTACCTCACCACGCCGCGCTGGTACGCGCCGCGGTGGTACCTCGAGGGGATCGCCACGTACCTCGAGACGTGGATGAATGGTGGACTGGGTCGGGCGATCGGTCCGTACGACGAGATGGTCTTCCGCACGCTGGTGCGCGACAGCATAGCGATGTACGACGTGGTGGGGCTCGAGTCCGAGGGAACCACCATCGACTTCCAGGTGGGCGTGAACTCCTATCTCTACGGGACGCGGTTCGTCAGCTACCTGGGGCTGCGATATGGCCACGACTCCCTGCTCGCCTGGGTGAACCGGAGCGAAGGCAGCCGGCGCTACTTCTCCGGCCAGTTCCAAAAGGTGTTCGGCCGCTCGCTCGAGGACGAGTGGGCGCGCTGGATCCAGTGGGAGCACGAGTGGCAGCGCGCCAATCTCGACACGATCCGGCGCAATCCCACCTCGGGGTATCGGGTGCTCACCAATCGCGTGCTCGGCTCCGTGTCGCGGGCCTTCCACGACAGCGCCACCGGGAGCGTGATCGTGGCCGTCCGTTATCCCGGACAGGAATCGCATCTCGCGTCCATCGGCATCCAGTCGGGGACGTACACCAGGATCCGCGACATCGCGGGCGCCAGCGGCCTGTCGGTGACGTCGCTGGCGTTTGATGCCACGACGCGCACCCTGTTCTACACCACCAATAACGCGGACTGGCGCCACCTCATCGCGCTGGACCTCGGCACCGGCCGCACGCGCGTCCTCATTCGCAATGCGCGGATCGGCGACCTGGCGCTCAACCAGGCAGACCACTCGCTCTGGGGCATCCGGCACGACAACGGCTTCTCCACGCTCGTCCGGATGCCCCCGCCCTACGCCGAGTGGAAGCAGGTCCTCACCCTACCATATGGAAGAGACCTGTTCGACATCGACCTGTCGCCGGACGGCACGACCCTGATCGGTTCGATGGCCGAGACGAGCGGAGACCAGCGGCTGGTGCGCATGGATGTGGCGGCGCTCCTTCGCGGCGACACGACGCACGCGGTGCTGTTCGAGTTCGGCGAATGGTCTCCGTCGAATTTCGTCTTCTCACCCGACGGACGCTTCCTCTTCGGATCGTCGTACTACTCCGGCGTGAGCAATGTCTTCCGTTACGATGTGGCGCAGCGCAGGATGGAGGCGCTGAGCAACGCCGAGACGGGATTCTTCAAGCCGGTCCCGGTGTCCGGAGATTCGCTCCTGGTGTTCGCGTACTCACGCACTGGCTTCGTCCCCGCGCTCATCGCCAACGCTCCGGTGCGCAGCGTAAGCGCCATTCGATTCCTCGGGAACGAGATCGCCGTGCGCCGCACTGAGGTGCAATCGTGGATCCCGCCGGATGATGCGACCACCAGCGTCGACTCGCTCGCGGCGGCCACCCACGGCTACAGCGCCTTCCGCAATTTCAAGCTCGACAACGCCTATCCCATCGTGGAAGGGTACGAGGACGCGGCGGGCAACTACGCGGTGGCCGGCGGCGTGCGGCTGAACTTCTCGGACCGGCTCGGAGCCACGGCGCTGGACGTGTCGGCGTCATTCTCCCCGGGACAGCAGCTGGACCCGTACGAGCGGATGCACGCCCGCGCGGTCTTCCGCCACTGGAACTGGAAGGTCTCCGGTGCGCTCAATGGTGCCGACTTCTACGATCTCGTGGGGCCAACGAAGACGAGTCGCCGCGGCTACACGCTCGCCGTCCAGTACGACGGCAACCTGTACATGGATGGCCCGACCAGCCTGGGATATACCGTCCAGGCAGCGGGCCATGGCGATCTCGCCACGGTCCCGGAGTTCCAGGGCGTCGCCGCGTCGTTCGACCGGCTCGCCACGTTTTCCACGGCGATGCATTATCAGTCTTTAAGACGATCGCTGGGCGCGATCGAGGACGAGCTGGGCGCCAGCTGGGAGTCCGCCGTGCAGGGCAACTACGTGAACAAAGCGCTCCTGCCCAGGCTCAGCATGGAGGCGTCGCGCGGCGTGCTGCTCCCCCTGGACCACTCCTCGCTCTGGTTCCGGGCGGGTGCGGGAACGTCGCTGGGCGGGAACCGGGCCGACCCCTTCGCCCGGTTCTACTTCGGCGGCTTCGCCAACAACTGGGTGGATCACCGCGAGATCAAGCAGTTCCGGAGCACCGGGAGTTTTCCGGGACTCGACATCAACAGCGCGAGCGGCGCGACATATGTGCGCGGACAGGTGGAGTGGACGTCGCCGCCACTGCGCTTCCGCAGCGTCGGCATGCCGAGCGCGTACCTGCGGTGGGCGGCCGTATCGCTGTTCGCAACGGGCCTCGTCACGGATCCCGACCAGGCGATCACCCGGCGCACCCTCGGCAGCTTTGGCGCCCAGCTGGATGTCCGTCTCGTGACGCTGAGTCACCTGGATTCGACGCTGTCCTTCGGCTCCGCGGTTGCGGCGGGTGATGGTGTGTCCACGAAGCCGGCCGCCATGGTGTCCCTGAAGATCATGTGAGCGCTGTGATCGCGATCGCCATCAGCGTCCTTCCGGTCTTTCTCTTCCTCGGCGCGCTGGTTCTCATCGACAGCTACAAGCTCGTGTCCGTGCGCGCGGTGCTGCTGGCGGTGGGCGCAGGGGTGATCGCGGCCGCCGCCAGCTACGCGGTGAACGTCTGGCTCAGGACAACTGGTATCGATGGGGTGGCGTACTCCAGGTACGTTGGCCCCGTCGTCGAGGAAACGTTGAAGGCCGCGTACATCGCGTTCCTCATGGCACGCAACAGGGTGGGATTCGTCGTCGACGCCGCCATTCTCGGATTCGCCGTCGGCACCGGCTTCGCCCTGCTCGAGAACACGTACTACCTGAGCGATCCCAATGCGACCGTGTGGACCTGGGTGGTCCGCGGCTTCGGCACCGCCGTGATGCATGGCGGCGCCACGGCGCTGGTCGCGATGGTCGCCCGGGTGCTGCACAACCGCGCGCGCGTGTTCAGCGCCCATCTCCTGGTGCCCGGCCTGCTCCTGTCCATCGTCCTGCATTCGCTGTACAATCACTTCATCGTGCAGCCGCTCCTGGCCACCGCGCTGATCATGCTGGCGTTACCGTCCCTGGCGATCGCGCTCTTCAACCAGAGCGAGCGGGACACGCGCGCCTGGCTCGGCACGGCGTTCGACACCGACCAGGAGCTGTTGCGGGCCATGCGGTCCGGGCACGTGTCGCAGACGCCGACCGGGCAGTATGTCTCTGGATTGCGCAGCCGCTTCGCGCCGGAGGTGATCGTGGACATGCTGTGTCTCCTGCGGCTGCGCGCCGAGCTGGGCATCCGGGCGAAGGGGATGCTGATGCTGCGCGAAGCCGGCTTCGACGCGGCACCGCAGGTGGGGGACGATCTCGCGGTGCGGCACACCTTCGACGAAGTGCGCTACCTGGAGAAGAGCATCGGCCGAACGGGGATGCTGGCGCTGCATCCGCTCATCCACACCAGCACGCGGGACCTGTGGCAGCTCAACCTGCTGGATGATGCGACCGGTGAGACGGAGGCGGGAACATGACCGCGGCGCCGGTGCCGATGCAGGGGACGCAGACCACCCTGCGCGTCCCGAGAAAGGCGCTGCTCATCGGGCGCGAGCGTTCCGACGCTGGTGGCCTGGTGCGCCTGGTGGAGGAGGAAGGGTACTTCGTCTGGACGGTCGCGAATGCCGATGACGCGCTCGATCGCCTGCGCGCGGACCGGTTCGAGCTCGTCCTGCTGGATGTCGGCGTGCCGGGGATGGGCGCGGTGCGGTTCGTCGAGGCGCTGCGACGCGACCCGCACCTGTCCGGCATGCCGGTGCTGGTGATATCGGATGCCGGCGACGTCGACGACGTCGACGCGGTGGAGCGGTGCCTCACCGGCGGCGCCGACGATTGCCTTCCGGCGCGGTTCGGGCCCGCGATGTTGCGCGCGCGTGTGAACGCCGCGCTGGATCGTCGCGGCCTGCTGGACAACCAGCATCTCCGGCGCGACATGGACGTCGCGCGGAAGATCCAGCGGGACTTCCTCCCGGAATCGCTTCCGGTGGTGCCGGGGGTGACGCTCGCCGCGATGCTGGACGCGGCGCGCCAGGTATCGGGCGATTTCTACGATGCCTTCCAGCTGCCGTCCGGCAGGATCGTGCTCGTGCTGGGTGACGTGTGCGACAAGGGCGTTGGCGCGGCACTGTTCATGGCGCTGTTCCGCAGCCTGATCCGCGCGTCCGCAGATCCGGTGGGCGGGGGAGCGATCCAGATGATCGGCGGCCGCCATACCCTGGTGATGCAGGCGGTGGAGCGCGCGTCACCCGCCGACCTGTTGACGCGAGTGGCGCAGTTCACGAACAACTACATCGCCGTGCTGCACGGGCGCACGAACATGTTTGCCACCGTCTTCCTCGCGGTGCTCGATCCGCTCGACGGATCGCTCGATTATGTCAACGCGGGTCATGAACCCGCGCTGATCGTCGGGCGGAGTGGCATCAGGGAGCTGCGGCCCACCGGTCCGGCGCTCGGCATCATCCCGGACGCAGACTTCCGGGCCGCGGAGGCGAAGCTGGAGATCGGCGAGAGCTTTCTCGCGTTCACCGACGGGGTGGTGGAAGCACGGAGTCCAACGGACGAGTCCTTCGGCGGCGAGCGGTTGCGCGAGCTGGTGCGCGGGCTCGGCCCGACGTCGGCGCCGGATCTCGTGCGAGAATTGTGGGGCGCGGTGAAAGCGTTCGAGGGCCAGGCCGAACCGCACGATGACCTGACGGTGCTCGCCGCGACTCGGGAGTAGTCGGCTTACGGCCAAGAGCTTGCTGCCAAGAGCTTACGGCCAAGAGCTTGCTGCCAAGAGCTTACTGCCAAGAGCTTACTGCCAAGAGCTTACGGCCAACGGCTTACTGCCAACGGCTTACGGCCAATAGCTTACTGCCAACGGCGCCCTGAGCTCTTGGCCGTCAGGCACTTGGCCCTTAGCTCTTGGCGGTTAGCTCTTGGCGGTTAGCCGTTTGGCAGTAAGCGCTTGGCCGTCAGGCCTTCCCCGCCGTACATTCCTGCCGGTCGTCCCCGCCCGCCCCACCTCCTCGAAAGGCCTGAATGTCGGACCTGCGCGCCCGCGCCCAGCAGTCGCTCTCCGGCAGCTACACCATCGAGCGCGAGTTGGGCGGCGGCGGGATGTCCACGGTCTTCGTCGCCGAAGAGCATCGGCTCGGCCGCAAGGTCGTGGTCAAGATGCTCTCCCCGGAGCTCGCGGCTGCGATGTCCACCGGCCGCTTCGAGCGCGAGATCCGCGTCGCCGCATCGCTCCAGCAGGCCAACATCGTCCCGGTGCTCGCCGCCGGGGAGCTGGACGGGCTGCCGTACTACACCATGCCTTATATAGAAGGCGAAAGCCTGCGCGCACGGCTCAGCCAGGGGCCCATGTCCACCGCCGATGCGGTGAGCATCCTCCGCGACGTGTCCCGCGCGCTGGCGTACGCGCACGAGCATGGCGTGGTGCACCGCGACATCAAGCCGGACAACGTCCTGCTCTCGGGACACACGGCGGTCGTCACGGACTTCGGCATCGCCAAGGCCATCGCGGCCGCCGCCGAGTCGACCAAGGGCGCGACGCTCACGCAGCTCGGCACCGCGGTGGGGACGCCCGCCTACATGGCGCCGGAACAGGCGGCGGGCGACCCTGCCACGGACCACCGCGCCGACATCTACGCGTTCGGCTGCGTCGCGTACGAGCTGCTCGCGGGACAGCCACCCTTCCATGGCCTCGCGCCGCACAAGCTCATGGTCGCGCACATGAGCGAGGCGCCGAAGCCGGTCACGGAGCTCCGGCCGGACTGCCCGCCGGTGCTGGCGTCGCTCATCGCGCAGTGTCTGGAGAAGGACGCCGATGCGCGCCCACAGAATGCCGTCGAGTTGCTGCGTCGGCTCGAGGCCGTCGCGTCGCCATCGGCAGCGCAGGCAGCCATGCCCGCGCTGCTCATCGGCGGCCGATCGATGCTGCAGCGCGCGCTGCTCGTCTATGCGCTCGCCTTCCTCGCGGTGTTCATCGTCGCGCGCGCGGCCATCATCGCCATCGGTCTCCCGGACTGGGTGCTCACCGGCGCCTTGATCGTGATGGCGCTCGGCCTGCCGGTGATTTTGTTCACCGCGTACACGCAGTACGTGTCGCTCCGCATGGCGAGGGCGACGCCCACGTATACACCCGGCGGCACGCCATCGCTCGCGACAGCACACGGCACCATGGCGACCATCGCCATGAAGGCGAGCCCGCACCTCTCGTGGCAGCGCACGATGCGCGGTGGCATTGCGGCCGTGATCGTCTTCGCGCTGCTCGTCGCCGGTTTCATGACCATGCGCGCGCTCGGCGTCGGTCCCTTCGGATCGCTGCTCGCATCGGGCAAGCTGACCGCGCGCGACAAGGTGTTCGTCACCGCGTTCGACGCACCGGGCGCGGACTCGTCCCTCGGCTCGACGATCGCTGAAGCCGTGCGCACCAACCTGTCGCAGAGCCGGGCCGTGCGCATGGTGCCGACGAGCGCCGTCGTCGCCGCGCTGGAGCAGATGCAGCGTCCCGACGGCGCGCGCATCGACCTGGCCACGTCGCGCGAGATCGCGCAGCGCGCGGGAGCCAAGGCCGTGGTGACGGGCAGCGTGGTCCAGGCGGGCACCGGCTACATCCTCACCGCGCGGCTCGTGGCCGCCGAGAATGGCGACGAGCTGGCGTCGTTCCGCGAATCGGCCAGCGATGCGGGTGACCTGATCCCGACCGTGGATCGTCTCACGAAGGAGCTGCGCGGCCGGATCGGTGAGTCGCTCAAGACCGTGCGCGAGGCGCCGCGATTCGACCAGGTGAGCACGGCGTCGCTGGCGGCGTTGCGGAGCTACACCGCCGGCCTGTACGCGAACGACGTGCAGGGCGACTATCCCACCGCGGTCCAGTACTTCCGGGAAGCCATCCGGCAGGACAGCACCTTCGCGATGGCGCATGTGCAGCTGGCGTATTCGCTGCTGACGATGGGTGGCAGCGTGCGCCAGGCGCAGGCGGATTCGGCGATGACGACGGCCTTCCAGCTGCGCGACCGTCTGCCCGAGCGGGAGCGGTACAACGTCGAGGGCGCGTACTACATGACGGCGTCCCCCGACCGCACCAAGGCGATCCCTGCCTTTCGCCGCGCGATCGAGCTGGACTCGTCGAACCTCGACGCCGCCAACTCCCTCGGCGTGACGCTCGGGGACACGCGTGATTATGCAGGGGCGGAAGCCGCGTACCGACTGGCGTTGCGTGACGATCCGCTCAACGGCACGCTCCTGGCCAACATCGCCGACCTGTTCACGCGCATGGGCCGCCATGCGTCGTTCGACTCGGTGGTCGCCGGGATGGTGGCGAACAAGGTGCCCTTCCCCACGACGCTGATGCGGTTCGTGGACCTGTGGTTCCGGGGTGACTACGACGCCGCTGAGCGCCTCGCGCGCACGCACGCGGACACGGCATCGCCGCGCGCCGCGGTGGGCTCCCAGGACCGCATGGTGAGCATCGCCATTCTGCGCGGACGGCTGCGCGAAGCCGAGCGACGCTACGCGCAGGTGAACGAGGCCAAGGCGCGCGTGCGGGGCGACACGGTGAGCCCGCACGACGTCGCGTTCTTTCGCGCCATGGTGGACGGGGAGCTGCGCGGCAACCCGGCTCGGGGACTCGCTGCCCTCGACGCCTCACTTCGTGCGCGCAATCCGGCGAGCCTGCCGGTGACCGCGGACCGCAGCTTCTGGCTGGCGTTCGGATATGCCCGTATGGGGCAGCCTGCGAAGGCGCGCCAGCTTTATGCGCAGTACGAAGCGCGGCTCGACGCGCGGGAGCGTGCGCAGCAGGCCGTGCAGTCGATGCGCCTGCGCGCATTGATTGCCGACGCCGAGGGGAAGACCGACAGCGCGGTGGCCTTCATGCGCCGTGGCGACGCCGAGGCGGATGGGCTGCCGACCGGGAACTGTACGTCGTGCACACCGCTCTTCATCGGCCTGTTCCTGGATCGGGCCGGTCGCGCCGATTCCGCGCGCGCCTACCTGACGGAGTATGTGGAGGAGTCTGGCACGGGCGGGCCGGTCATCGATCGTATCTGGCTGGGGCCAGTGCTGTATCGCCTGGGGCAGCTGTATGAGGGGACTGACACGAAGCGCTCGACCGAGTATTACGGTCGCTTCGTGGACCTGTGGGCGGGCGCGGACGCGGAGCTCCAGCCGCGCGTGGCGGACGCGCGTGCGCGGATCGCCCGGCTGAATCGCACGAATCAGTAGGGCGGCGGCGAGCGCGCGGCGGGCTTCCTCCATCGTCGCGCAGTCGCGGCGGCATGCGCTCGAGCAGCTCTTTCAGGTCGTGCGTTCGCGTCGGAAATGTTCCCTGCACCGCGATCTCCGGTAGCGTCCGCCCGTCCCAGCGCTGGTGTGGTCACAAAACTGTGACAACTCACTTGTCCAAGTTTTATGACCACGCCATCGGCAGCGTGCCTGGTACTGCGGCGACCTCCCACGGCTGACGCAGGCGCTGCATGTTCAAGGCAGGAATCACTGACTACCGGACTGCGAGGAGCATTTGAACTGCCCACTCGGATTAGCGGCGCAGGCGCTCGCGCTGGTTGTGGCGTCCTCCCTCGGCGCACAGACGACCGCTGACAGCGTCATCTTCCACCCGACGCGCGGCGTGCAGATCGGGCAGGACGTCCGCGTCTCACTTTCCGGCAATCGTTACGCGGGACGGGTACAGCGAACCGGGGTGGACTCGCTCTTTCTCGGGGCGGCAAGCAACCCGGTTGGCATCCGGATCAGCGCGATCGACACACTGTGGCGGCGGGGCAACTTCGAGCGCGTGGGATCGAACGTCGGCATGGTCACACTCGGCCTCCTCGGCGCAGTGGCGGTGGCCGCCGTCTACGTCGGCGCCGCCGAGGGCGGACAGTCGGCAGGGGGCGAAGAATGGGGCGCCATGGCGCTTGGTGCCGCGGGCGGCACTGCGATCGGCTGGTTCGTCGGCGCGCTGGTGGGCAAAGCCATTCCCCGGTGGCAGCGCGTGTATTCGCGTTAGCCGAGGCCGAGAGCCGAGAGCCGAGAGCCGAAAGCCGAAAGCCGAGAGCCGAGGCCATTATAGTATCCGCTATGAATCCCACCGTCTCCGACGTCCAGCGCCGAACACTCCGACTCCTCTTCGTCAGCCAGGTCGCCGGCGGAGTCGGGGTGGCCATTGGGAGCTCCGTCGGCGCCCTCCTCGCCGCGGACATGGCCAGCGTCGGCGTGTCGGGACTCGCGCAAAGTGCCGCGGTCATGGGAGCCGCACTCATCGCCATCCCCGCGACGCGCGTCGTCCAGCGCCACGGACGCCGCCCCAGCTTGTCCGGGACGTATCTCGTCGCCGCGCTCGGCGCGCTGCTCGTCGTCGGCGCCACGATAACGCGGTCATTGCCGCTCCTCTTCGCCGGATACTTCCTCTTCGGCGGCGGCATGGCCGCCGGGATGCAGGCACGCTACGCCGCGGTCGACCTCGCGCCCGCGCACCTCTTCAGCCGCCACATCGCCATCGTGGTGTGGGCGACGACACTCGGCGGTGTGGTCGGTCCGAACCTCGCGTCCACGGCGGGGGGCATGCTGAGTCCATTCGGCATCCCGACGCTTGGCGCGCCCTACGCACTGTCGGCGGTTCTGTTCGTGCTGATCGCGGTGCTGCTGACGGTGATGCTGCGACCGGATCCGCTGCTGTTCGCGCGCGAGTCGGGCGCACCGACGGCCGCGAAAGCCGCGTCGACGCCGACGCATCGACCGGGGATGCGCGCCGCGCTCACCGCGGTGCTCGCGAACCCCGACGCCCGCCTCGGCGTCGCCGCCGCCCTGGTCGGACATGTCGTGATGGTCGCGGTCATGGCGATGACGCCCGTACACATCCGCGACGGCGGACACGCGCACGCGGACATGCTCCGCATCGTTGGCATCGTGCTGAGCCTGCACGTCGCCGGGATGTACGCGTTTGCGCCCGTCATGGGTTGGCTGGCCGATCGCTTCGGCAAGCGCCAGGTGATCCTCGGTGGCGTCGGGCTGCTCATCGCCGCGTGCGCCGTCGCCGGCACCGCGGGACATGACACGACGCGGCTCGCGATCGGTCTCGTCCTTCTGGGACTCGGCTGGTCCGGGGCGACCGTCGCCGGCGCGGCACTGCTGAGCCAGTCGATGTCGCTCGACATGCGACCGGCGGCGCAGGGACTCTCGGACCTGGTGATGGGCGTCGGCGCGGCAACCGCCGGCGCACTGTCCGGAGTTGTGGTCCAGGCGTTCGACTATCCCACGCTCGCGATGTTCGCCGGCGCAATGACGGTGCCACTCGTGGCGCTCGCGCTCTCCCGACGCCAACTTGTTGCCATGAAATCCTGCTTCCTCATTGCCATCGCGCTGGCCTTCCTCCCCATGACACTCGACGCGCAGGGCCGGCCGCAGGCCTCGGGGCTCGAGGCAGCCGTCTCGTCCGACCATCCACTCGCCACCGCCGCCGGCGCTGACGTCCTCCGGCGCGGCGGCAACGCCATCGACGCGGCGATCACGATGGCGGGTGTCCTCAGCGTCACCCGCCCGCACATGAACGGGCCGGGCGGCGACGTCTTCATGATCTATTATGACGCGAAGACGAACAAGGTCTACACGCTCAATGGCTCCGGGCGCGCCGGCAGCAAGGCGACGCCGGCGTTCTTCGCATCAAGAAACCTGAAGGAAGTGCCGCAATCGGGGATCCTCTCGGTATCCGTGCCGGGAGCGCCGCAGGCGTGGGCCGACGCGCTGCAGCGTTTCGGGACGATCAAGCTCTCGAAGGCGCTCGAGCCGGCAATCAGGTACGCAGAGCAAGGATTCCCGATGACGCCGCGGCTCGCCGCGGACTTCCGTGAGGCGAACCGCAAGCTCACGAACGACCCGGAGCTGAACCGCACGTTCATGCCCGGCGGCAACGTCCCTGAAGTGGGCACGCTGCTGCGCCAGGCGGACCTTGGCCGGACGCTGCGCGCCATCGCGGCGAAGGGGCCTGCCGCGTTCTACAAGGGAGACGTGGCGCGGCAGATCGCGGCGTTCGTGGAGAAGGAAGGCGGGCTCCTGACGCCGGACGATCTGGCGAAGCACACGTCCACCTGGGGCGAGCCGATCGAGACGACGTATCACGGCCTGCGCGTGCTCGCCTTCGCGCCACCCACCCAGGGGACGACGACGCTGCAGCTGCTGAACATCGCCGAGCAGTTCGACCTGAAGGCGATGGGCCACAACAGCACGGAGTATCTCAACACGCTCACGCGCGCGGCGCAGTTCGCGTATCGCGATCGCGACGCACACATCGCCGATCCCACGTTCGTGCAGGTCCCGCTCGACCGGCTGCTGTCCAAGTCCTACGCGGCGGACATCGCCGCCCAGATTCGCAGCGGACCCACTGCCCTCCCGGACGGCTACCTGCATCGCGAGGGGGATGGCGACACGGTGTATCTCTGCGTCGTGGACAAGGACGGGAATGTCGTCTCGTACATCCAGAGTCTCTTCGCGTCGTTCGGCAGCGGGAGGATGGTGCCCGGCACTGGCATCACCCTGCAGAACCGCGGCGCGCTGTTCGTACTCGATCCCGCGCATCCACAGATCATCGCGCCGGGCAAGCGTCCGTTCCATACGCTGGCGCCGTCGATGGTCCTGCATCCGGACGGCTCGCCCTACATCGTGCTCGGCTCACCCGGCGGTGACGGTCAGCCGCAGACGCTGATGCAGGTGCTGAACAACATCGTCCTGTTCGGGATGCAGCCGCAGGCGGCGATCGAGGCGCGTCGTCTGCAGGCGAACGGGCTGCGCGCGAGCGTCGAGGTCGGGATCCTGGCTGACTCTGGGAGCGCACTGCGGGCGCGCGGACTGACCGTTCGCGAGGAGGAGCCGAGCGCGGCGTTCGGTGGCGCGTCGGCGATTGTCATCCACCCGGTGTCGAAGGCGCGAATGGTCGGCTCCGACTTCCGCCGCGAGGCCTGGGGAATTGCCTGGTAGTGCTTTGGGCGAACTGCTTACGGCCAAGAGCTTACCGCCAAGAGCTTACTGCCAAGAGCTTACCGCCAAGAGCTTACTGCCAAGAGCTTACTGCCAAGAGCTTACTGCCAAGAGCTTACTGCCAAGAGCTCACTGCCAAGAGCTCACTGCCAAGAGCTCACTGCCAAGAGCTTACGGCCAACTGCTTACGGCTAAGTGCTGACGGCCAACGGCGGCCCTTGGCAGTAAGCGGTTGGTAGTTAGCAGTTGGTAGTTAGCAGTTGGTAGTTAGCAGTTGGTAGTTAGCAGTTGGTAGTTAGCAGTTGGCAGTAAGCAGTTGGCAGTAAGCAGTTGGTAGTAAGCAGTTGGTAGTAAGCAGTTGGTAGTAAGCAGTTGGTAGTTAGCAGTTGGTAGTTAGCAGTTGGTAGTTAGCAGTTGGTAGTAAGCAGTCACTTCCGCGAACTGAGTGCAGATCCAACGGTGACGACGCATGCCCCCGCGATCGTCGCCGCGTTCAGCAGATCCGGCGCGAAGAAGTTCGGCGACACGCGATTCGTCGCCCATGTCACCACGAGTGTTGCGACCGGGCCGATCGCGAGGACTGCGCCCACCGTCGCCGCGCCCGCACACTTGAGCGCCTCCGCGAGCGCGCCGTAGGCCACGAGGGTGTTCGCGGCGCACAGGATGAGCATTACGAGATCGAGCGCAGGAAGTCCGATCACCGCCACCGGCGCGGACATGCCAAGCAGTGCGATGGCCGACCCGACGTAGATGAGGAAGAGAATCTGCGTCGACTGGAAGTGGTCGAGCAACGATTTCTGCGCGAGGCCGTACATGGCCCACGTCACGCTCGCGACCAGCAGGATGAGCGTCCCCGCTCCCGCGCGACCCGACATGTCCCCGAGCTCGGCGAGGCGGCGATTGAAGAAGAGCAGCAGCCCCACGACCAGCAGCACGACGCCGATCACCTGGCGGCGGCTGAGTCGCTCGCCGAAGATCCATACGCCGCCGCACATGAGGAGCAGCGGGCCGAGCTGGGTGATGACGGTGCCGACGGTCGGGCTCACGTAATCCAGCGACACCAGGTAGAGCACGTAGTTGCTTGCCAGCCCCAGCGTCGCCGCGACGAGCAGCATGGTGGGACGCAGGCGTCGCAGCTGCACTAGCCTTGGCAGGTTGCGCGCCGCGGCCAGCATGCCGCCGAGTACCAGCGCGGAGAGGAAGAAGCGATACCAGGTGAGGGTGTAGGGATCGAGCTGGCGCGAGGCGAGGCGCAGGGTGATGGGGAGGACGCTCCACGCGGCGACGACGATGAGCGAGAGCCAGATCCCGCGCGTGGTGGCGCGCGCGTCGGCTGCGGGCGGGATATTCACGCGTCCAAGTCTACAGAGTGCCAACTGCTAACTGCCAACTGCTAACTGCCAACTGCTAACTGCCAACCGCTAACTACCAAGAGCTAACGTCCAAGAGCTAACGTCCAATAGCTAACGTCCAAGAGCTAACGTCCAAGAGCTAACGTCCAAGAGCGAACGTCCAAGAGCTAAAGTCCAACTGCTTGCGGCCAATTGCTTGCAGCCAACGGCGGCACATGGCAGTAAGCTCCTGGCAGTCAGCCCTTGGCAGTTAGCCCTTGGCAGTTAGCCCTTGGCAGTTAGCCCTTGGCAGTTAGCCCTTGGCAGTTAGCCCTTGGCAGTCAGCCCTTGGCAGTCAGCCCTTGGCAGTTAGCTCTTGGCAGTTAGCTCTTGGCAGTCAGCCCTTGGCAGTTAGCCCTTGGCAGTTAGCCCTTGGCAGTTAGCCCTTGGCAGTAAGCTCTTGGCAGTTAGTTCTCAGAAAACAAAATGCGAACTCCACTTTTTCTCCTCGCGGCACTTCTCCCAGCGTGCGTATCATCGCAACGCCTGCCATACGTCACACAGACCCCGCCTGTGCGCGGCACGCTCCAGATCGTGGGTGGGGGACCGCAGCCCCGCGCGCTCGTCGAGCACTTCGTCCAGCTCGCGGGTGGACCGGGTCGCGCGAAGATCCTGGTCTTCGCCCAGGCCAGCGCGGCCGGTGAGCGCAGCGGCGAGGCGAAAGCGACCGACTTCCGCGAGCTCGGCGCGCAGGCGCGCAACATCTGGATCAGCCGCGACCAGGCGAACACCGACTCCATCGTCGCACTCCTGCGCGACGCCACGGGCATCTGGTTCGGCGGCGGCGACCAGAACCGCCTCGCGCGCGTGCTGCGCGGCACCCGCGTGGAGCAGGCCATTCGCGAACGCTATCGCGATGGCGCGATGGTAGGCGGTACTTCCGCCGGCGCCGCGGTGCTTTCGTCCATCATGATCACCGGCAGCGAGCGTCGCCCGGGTGGCGCACGGCGCGACACCACCCTGGACTTCGCGACGATCGACCGCGACAACGTCGTCACCGACAGCGGGTTCGCCCTCATCCCCGGCGCGATCATCGACCAGCACTTCGTGCGCCGGCGTCGCCACAACCGGCTGATCTCGCTCGTGCTCGAGCGCGCGCCGCACCTCGGCGTCGGCGTGGACGAGTCCACCGCGCTCCTGATCCACCCGGACGGTCGCTGGACAGTCGAGGGCGCGAGCGTCGCCGTGATCTACGACGCGCGCGGGGGCAGTCGCACCCCGTCAGGCACACTCGGCGCAACGGACGTGCGGATGCATGTGCTCCCCGCCGGCAGCACCTTCGACCCCACTATTGGTCGCGCGATGCTGCCGTGAGCGCCCAGTTATGCACTCGCGCCGGTTCAGGATAGCAGTCGCCGAATTCCTAGGGCGCCGGGGCTGCGGGCCGGTTCGAGTGCCACATTACCCACTGGTGCGCCCACTTCCCATCCGCGCCTTTCCGGAACTTTGTCGCGAAGGAGCCCGTGTCGCTCACGACGATGCCGTCCGGCAACCTGACGTCCACGGTGAAGATGCCGTGATCGTACGCGACATCCCCGTGGCCGTCCAGCTCGTGAACGTCCACCTTGAACGACGTGAAGGTGGGGTTGGCCGCGAGCGTTGCGACGGCAGCATCCGCGCCACGCACGGGCGCCTGGTTGCCGGGATACATCAGGACGTCATCGGTGATCGTCGTGCGGAACAATGCCGTGTCCCGATCCAGCGTGGCCTTGATCCAGCCGTCGATCGAGGCGCGGATGGCCGTCGAGTCTTCCGGCGTGAACGACGGCGCTGTTTCCGAGGCGCCTGCGGCGCAGCCCATGATGGCGGCGCTGACGAGAAGGATTGTGAAG
Source organism: Gemmatimonadaceae bacterium (assembly GCA_035626995.1). Taxonomy (GTDB): domain Bacteria; phylum Gemmatimonadota; class Gemmatimonadetes; order Gemmatimonadales; family Gemmatimonadaceae; genus DASPMP01. The sequence goes on along the minus strand of DASPMP010000141.1, from coordinate 40,138 downwards.
ACGGTGCGGCGAGGCTGCATGGGTACCTGCCTGTAAGATGAGCGTAGAGCATGGCAAAAACTCGCAGCGCTGTCAAAGGAGGCTGCCATGGCCAGCGGCCACCCGGTCAGCATTCCCAACCCGGCGCGTACTACAAATTGACCACACTGGTCTATCGCGACATGTTGTTGCATGACGAAGCGCGTTCGGGAGATGGTGTCCTTCGATGAGGCCAAGACCAATCTCCGCGCTGGTCGAGTCGTTCGATGCGCCTCTACCCGACGACGTCATCGTGGATTCAAGCGATGAGGCTTCCTACTCGACACGCACGTCCTCACTCGTGTCCCGCGATCGCGCGCTTGGTGCATGCGAGCTCACTGTCATCTCCGCGTGGCAGGCCACCCTTCACCAACTTCCCCATGCGCGCCATCAGTGGCATCGCCCTCCTGGTCGTAGCGGCGTGCGGTCCCCGCACCACGCCGACGCCCGCACCACCTGACCTCCGCGCTCAGGCCGCTGCGTTCTTCGAGCACTACACTGTGTCCATCCGGAACGGCGAGCGTCAGCGGCTGGCGTCGTACTACATGCCAACGGGTGCTACGGTGATCGTGAACGGACGGGGCAAGTTCGAAACGCCGTCACAGATCGCCGCCATCTATCAGGGTGAGGGGTGGCAGCCGCCCGCGTCGTTCGTATGGGAAGGCCTGCAGTTCGAGCAGCTCAACGACCGCCAGGTTGCCGCGACCGGACACTTTGTCTGGGTGTCCCGCGCGGGGGCCGAGTCGATTCGCGTGGTATACTTCGGCCTGCTCGAGAACACGGCAGACGGGCTGCGCATTCGCATCGAGCACGAGACGGTGGCGCCGCGCTCATGAGCATGTTTCGCAGCGGATTCGGGATGGATGGCCGCCGTTCGATTGGCGGCGTTCTCGCGGCCACGATGCTCCTCACCGGTTGCGCGACATGGAAGACAATCGACGTCGGACCTTCGCAACAGCCACGTCACGAGGAGCGCGTCCGCGTGGTGCGCAGCGATGGTACTACGCTGCGTCTCTGGAATGCGCGGTTGACACGTGATTCACTCACGGGCGACGAGCGCGTACCGGCACCTCCGGAAACCGCCACCGCCGAGGAATGGTCGCGCGGCTACCGGCTGCAAAGAGTCACGATGCCGCTGACGGCCGTGCAGCGCCTGGACAGCCGCGAGAAGAGTGCGGGCGCCACGGTACTCGCCGTGCTCGGCGGAATTGCCGGGCTGTATGTCGTTGCACTGACGGCCTTTCTCATCGGTGGCTAACGTTTCCGCCACCCTCCACCTCCAGGAGACATCCATGCCCTTGGCCCGTGTCACGCTGCTTTGCTCGATCCTCGCGATTTCCATCGGTTGCAGTGGCGGTACGGAACCGGGTGGCGGAAGCATCACGACGTCCGGAACCGTCGCCTACGGGTTTACGGGACTCGGCCCGGATTCATGGAACGTGACCGGTGCAGTACCGGCGAACGACGCCGAGCAGCGCCGGGGAACGTGGTCGGCCGCCCATCGCGACAACAGCGCGGCGGTCGTCACGGTGATATCGACCCGCCCGAGTAGCGCGCTCAATCATCATGACCAGACCCTGATATCGATCCCGTCGCTGACGACGGGCACACACACCGTGGACATCACCGCCTGTGACCAGATCAACGAGGACTGCCCGATGATCGAGCTGTTTTACGGGCATCAGAACACCGGAGTGCTGTTCCAGAACTACTGCTACGTCCACAGTGGCTCGATCGCGATTACGTCGATCACAGATTCGCGCGTGATGGGCACCTTCAGCGGCACTGGACGCTGCTACGGGAGTGGCGGATTCGACATGGGCGATTTCGTCGTCACGAACGGCACGTTCGACGTGGGCTATCTCTCGGCAATTCCGGGGTGGATCTGATGAGCGCAGGCGCGGGCTGAGCGCCAAGAGCCGTTATCCCGCCGCACTCACCCACGGATCCTCCGCGAGCCACTCCGCCTTCGGCGCGAAGAGGAACACCAGCGCCCCGTTCGAGAGCAGCGGCAGCAGCTTCTCTGCGCGCGCCGGCTCGACGGCCGGGCATCCCTCGCTGCGCCCCGCGCCCTTCGCCGTCACGTACGGCGCGCCATGCGCGACGACACCGCGCTCGCGAGCCGCGTCATTGTACGAGCCAGACACACCGGTCATGCGCATGCCGACGGACGTGTACCGCTTGCCCGCCGCCTTTCCGGTGAACTTGTAGAGCTCCTGGGCGACGTACAGGCCGAGGGATGTGGCCGCACTGCCGTTCCTGTTGGAGAACTTCGAGGGGACGACGTTCCCCGACTTCGCGGAGCCGCGACCATGCGCGACCGTGAACGGGCCGTCGACGAGTGAAAGATCCTTCATGTCAAAAACGTAGCCACGCGGCGTGTTACCGGGCAGCCCGAAATCCACGAAGTACAGGTACGGCTTCTTCACGTCCTCGGGATGTGCCTCCTGGAACGCGAGATAGCTGCGCACGGCGCTCTCGAGCGCCTCGGGGTGGCTGGACTGCTTCACGAATCCCTCGAGTGCGAGCACCGCCGCGTTGACGCGCGACGCCAGGGTCACCACGCTCTCGCTTGTCTTCGCCGGCTCCATCGTGAAAGGCACAACGGCCGCGGCCGCTGCCACAGTGCGATGTCCCTCAGGCGCGACAATGGCAGCGCTCGCCATGCCTCCGCCCACAAGGACGAGACTGGCAGCTGCAATACGACGGTTCCAACGAAAGCTCAAAGCGCGAATACCCTTCACGTACCTTCTCCTCGAATGCGACTGATATAAGGTATGGGCGAAGGTGGGTGCGCAGGACGCAGCTACATCAGGGTGGCGTGAGCCGCACCCTCATGTCACGGATTTCACCCGTCGCGTCCGCTTCAACGTCGTTGCCGAGGCCGAGGGCCGAGAGCCGAGAGCCGAGAGCTGATGGCCGCTACCTCATCAGCGCATTGAACAGCAGCCGAAACGTCCCATGCGGCTGCGCGCGCTTGAGGATCTCGGGTCCAAAGAACAGCGCCCGGCCTTTCCCAACCTTCGCCTCCGCCGCAACCACGCCTCCCTCGAGATACTTCTCCCCCCACGCCCAGCCGCTGCGCAATGGTGACGGCGTGTCGAACCAGGCGATGCGCGTGAGCCCAGCCGCTTCAGCGCCAGCGCCGAGGCGGAACACCGGGCTGTCGTCGAAGAAGAAGATGGCGCGCTGGGACATTCCCGCCGCGGCCGGGTGCGTCGTGTCCACGCGGGCCTCGAGCAGCGAACCGGGGACGTAGAACTTCGTCCGCGGCAGCGGCTGGCCATTCTCGACCAGATGGTTCTCGAGCGGCAGCGCGAGGAAGCGCGCGAGCTCGGTGGCAGATTCGCCGATGGCGACGACGGTGCCGCCGTCTTCCAGGAAGCGCTTGAGCTGCGGGAGGGTGCGATCCGCGGTGACGCGTCCCTGCTGGTTGGCGTACTCCGCGGGAACGTCCGGAATGATTGCCGGCGCTCCACCGCGCGCGTTCGCCGGAGGGATCGCATCATTCACGAATACGAGCACGTCGAACTTTGCCTTCAGGTTGCCAGCGTCGAGCTCCGGCGCAAAGACGCGCTGGTAGGGAAACTCGAACTGCTCCAGGATCCAGCGCGCCCAGCCGGCGTCCATCGAGCCACCGTACCGGTCCCAGAGGGCAATCCGGCCTCGGCCCTCGGCTCTCGGCCCTCGGCTCTCGGCGACTGCCGCTGATCCGCGCGTGAAGGTGACTCCGAGTTCGCTCGCCGCTCGCTGCACGATGGCATCGGCGGCTGCACCGCGACGCACATACCATGCGCCGCCAGGCTGCCGCCAGAGCGGGACGCCGGCGCGCAACAGCCGGTTGGCGACGATGTAGGAATTGTTCACCGATGGTGAGAAGATGTATCCGTCGCCGCGCTCGCCGACGATCCGGCCGGCTGGCATCGGCAGGTTCCACTCCGTCACCGCCTCGAAGCCCGACGCCGGCTTCGGGAATGCATCGAGGATGCGATCGAACTCCACTCCCATCTGCAGCGCCAGCGTCCATCCCGCATTGTCGTACGGCGGCGTCGGCGGCGCCCCGGGATACGGGAACACGTCAGGATGCACCTGCGGCTCGAACATGTCGATCACGTGCGGCCGGAACGCCTGCGCGGTCCAGATCACGAACGACCCCGCCGGGTAGGTGCGCCCCGCGACCGAGAAGGGCTGCGTCGCACGGTGCACGGTAATTCCCGTCTCCCGCAGCGCATTGATGAACTTTGTCGCCGTCGGGAAGTCGCGCTGCGACGCCGGGATGACATACGCGCGCGGATCCCGATATTCAGGTTTTCTTATTGCAGCAAACGCCTCGGCCTCGGCTTTCGACAGATCGGCGCTCGCGACGCCACCTCCACCTCCGCCTTGCTGGCCCTGGGAGCGCAACTTCGACGCGGCCTCGGCGTACCGCTTCGGGTTCGGCGTCCAGGTGTCGGTCGACCCGCGCTCGATGGAGCGCTTTCCCATCGCGTAGATGTTGTAGAGGACGTTCTCGCGGTTGCGCGCGGCATAGTCGAGCACCGCGCGGTTCAGCGAGATCGAGTAGTCCACGGACTGACGCAAGTGCCACGTCTGTGGCTCGATGGGATAGGCGAGGTCCGCCGACGGGAGCTGCCGCTCCATGCGGAGTGGGATGCGCATCGGCGTGGGATTGCCGATCATCTCCGTCAGTAGCGCGATCGTGTTGTGGAACGCCGCGGTGTTGCGGATGCCGCCGTTCCACCAGCCGTCGTACGGCCCACCGCTACGCATCGTCGCACCGGGCTTCCCTTCCGCGGCGAGTCGCGTGTGCATTGCCGCGCCGAGCGACTGGAAGCCGAGGAGGATGAGCGGGTCGAGGTTGTAGTTGTACGGATCGCGGAGCGGCGGTGACCAGAACACCGTCCCCGCGGGCCCACTCTGGTGATGGTTGTAGAGGATCTGCGGCGACCACTCGTGGTACAGCACGCGATTCATGTTCTCGGTCTCGGCCTGCGTCGACCCGAAGAAGTCACGGTTGTTGTCGTGGCCGATGTACTTCTGGTAGAGACGCGGCAGCCCCGCCGTAGAGCGCTGCAGCGTGTCCGCGCGGCGCATGTACCAGTCGGAGACGAGGTCGTTGCCGTCGGGGTTGGCGTGGACGAAGAGGATGATGACGTCGTCGAGGATGCGCATCGTCTCCGGATCCGTGCGACTCACCATCTGGTAGACCATCTCCCCCAGCTGCTGCGCGCCGAGGGTCTCGGTGGCGTGGAGCCCGCCGTCAATCCAGACGACCGCCTTGCCGTCACGTGCGAGCGCCCGCGCCTCGTCGTCGCTCAGTCCTTCGGCGAGCGCCAGCCGACGCGACAGCTGGCGGTAGTGCTCGAGTCGCTGGTGGTTCGCCGGCGACGTGACGATCGCCATGTAGTGCGGCCGCCCCTCGGCCGTCTTGCCGATCTCGCGGAGGACCATGCGGTCAGATTCGCGGTCGAGCTTCTGCCAGTAGGCGGAGAGCTGGCGATAGTTCGCGAGGAAGTAATCGTCGCCGAAGTTGTGGCCGAACTCCTCACGCGGCGTGGTAATCCTGGTCTGTGCGCTGCCGGCGGCGGGAAGCAGGACGACGAGGGTAAGGACCAGGAGTATCGACAGTCGGCGCATCCGAGGCTCCGCGGGAGGTTTGGGACTATTCAATAGTGGGCGCTCGACGGGTCGGGGTGAAGTCTACGCCTAGAGCCGAGAGCCGAGAGCCGAGAGCAGAAAGCCGAGAGCAGAAAGCCGGGCTAGCTGCTGATCCACTCCCGTGTGGTCATGCCGAGGAACACGCGCGCCGCAACGTTCGCTGGCTTCTCGCCCATGAACGCGACCACGAACTCCCACTCCGACATTGGTGGGTGGATAGGGACGTACTTGATCCCGATGTGCTTGCCCGTAGCGCCACCGCCGAGGATGCCGACGCCAAGATGCTCCTCGATCATCTGCAGCATCAGCACGACGTCGTCGAGCTCACAGATGATGTTCCGCTTGATTCCGGCCAGCCCAAAGGCGTGATCGGTGTGTTGGCGGCTGACCCAGCCGCGATTCATCTCGATGAACCGTTCCTGCGCAAGGTCGCTGAGCTTGACCTTGTCGTGCGAGGCCAGTGGGTGCTTCGGTCCGCAGGCGAAGACGAACCGGCCGCGCATGAGAGGAATGGTCGTCACCGAGTCCGGGCAGACAATCGGCTTGCCGCAGATGGCCATGTCGAGCTTCCCCTCGATCACGCCATCCAGCAGTGTCGTTCCATTTCCCTGGAGGACGCGCACGATCACGCCGGGGTAGTCCTCATTGAACCGTCCCAGCAACTTTGCGACGCGATGGGGATCGGTGGCCTGCGCCACGCCCACGCGGAGGCTGCCGCGCAGCAACCCTTCCGTAGCGTCCACGGCAACGCGCGCGGACGCAACGGCCGCGATCGCACGGCGTGCTTCCGGCAGCATCGCTTCGGCCGCCGGCGTGAGCACGATGCCGCGCGTGCTCCGCTCGAACAGCTTGGTGCCGATCTCCTCCTCCAGCGCGCGGATGGACATCGACAGTCCGGACTGGACGATGTTGGCGCGCTGTGCGGCACGGGTGAACGAGCGCTCTTCGGCGACTGCCACGAAATGCTCGAGCTGTCTCAACTCCATCCGGACGCTACCTCCTCACGTTCCGGGTCAATCACTGGTGGGGAGAAATACGTTAAGTCGTGTACCGCACAGGCACAACGAGCCAGCGACGACTCCGCGCGGTGCAGCGTCAGATCAACCAGCGGTGACCATGAGCTGCGCGTCGATAGGTGCGCCGTCAAACGTTGCGTTCAGCAACCGCTCGAGCTGCGCGGCGGCCATCGGGTCGATGGTCGCGCCGGGATGCCGCACCCGGTTGCTCCGCAGCAAGCCACGCCGGCGGAGGATCTCCTTCCTGATGGCCACTCCTGGCTGCTGCTCGAAGACGATGAGGGGCAGGTAGCGCTCGTACAGCGCGCGCGCCATCTCTTCGTCGCCATCGCGGTGCGCCCGAACGATGGCGATGAGCACCTCGGGGAAGGCAAAGCCGGTGTTGAATCCGTCCGACCCGCGCTCGAGGTCGAACAATCCGTACAAGCCGCCAAGCCCCGTGAGCACCGGCACGCGACGGCCTTCGGCCATGCCCTTCTTCAGCGCACCGATCCGGGCGGGGCTCGGAAGCGCTTCCGCCTTGATTGCGACGATCGTCGGGATCTCCCGCACGAGGCGCAGGATGAGATCGACCGACATGTGCACCTGGCTGATCGCGGGATGATCCTGGAGGACGATGGCCCCCGGAAACTCCCTCGCGATGCGCTCGAAATATTCGATGACCGCCTTGTCGCTCGGCACAGGTTGCGCCGACGGCGTGATCATCACCGCGGTTGCGCCGAGCTGCAGCGCCTGGTCACTGAGTGCGATGGTCGCGGCCGTGCCGGTGTGACTTGTCCCGACGATGACCGGAAGCGAGCCCGCGGCTTCGACCGCACAGCCGACGATGTCGGTCCGTTCTTCATCGGTGAGGCGGTTCGATTCGCCCAGCAAGCCGAGCACGGTGACTCCGTCCACACCGACGCTCGCATTGAACTCGACGATGCGCGCGAGTGAATCGAGGTCGAGCGACTCGTCGTCATTGAATGGCGTCGCGAGGATGGGGATGACGCCGGTGTAGTTGAAGGTCGGTCGCATGAGCATTGGAGAACCGTTCAGTAGGCCTTGACCATGCCACCGTCGACAAGGAGCGTCTGGCCGGTGACATACGTGTTTGCGGGAGATCCGAGGAAGACAGCGACGCGCGCGTACTCGTCGGGCACGCCGTAGCGTCCCAGCGGAATCGTCTTCGACGTGTTGACGCGGACCTGGTCGATTGAGATCCCCGCCTTTGCGGCGCGCCCGGTATCGAGCTGGGTGATGCGCTCGGTCTGCACGCGTCCGGGACCGAGGACGTTCACGAGGATGCCGTCGGGCCCGAGCTCTCCCGCCAGTGTCTTCGAGAGCCCCAGCACACCCGTACGAAAGGTGTTCGAGAGGACGAGGTTCTCGATGGGACTCTTTACCGAGGACGAGGTGAAGTTCACGATCCGTCCACCGCCCCCCGCGCGCATGGCCGGGACCGCCGCGCGAATGACCCGGATATAGCTGAGCAGGTTCAGCTCGAAGGCGGACTGCCATGCGGCGTCATCGAAACGCTCGAAGGTCCCAGCGGGCGGGCCACCGGAATTGTTGACGACGGTGTACAACCCGCCGAACGCCTCCGTTGTCGACTGAACCAGCCGCGTGACATCCGCGGCTTTCGTGAGATCCGCCACCAGGTACTTCGGCGTGTTCCCGGTGGCATCCGTGATCTCCGCAACCGCGCGCTTCAGCTCATCTTCGCGGCGGGCGGTGAGCATGACGCGCGCGCCTTCCCGCGCGAATTCCATCGCGGTTGCGCGGCCAAGGCCGGCGCTCGAGGCGCAGACGAGCACCGGCTTGTCTGTGAGTCCCAGGTTCATCGGTGTTCCATGAAATGAATCAGTACAGCCGCCCGTGATCGAACTCGTTCACCAGCGCCCGACCCTCGAGATACCGCCCGATGTTCTCGATGAAGAGATCCACGAGCCGGTCGTTTTCCTGCGCGACCGTGCTCGCCGAGTGCGGTGAGACGATCACGTTCGGCATGTCCCACAGCGGGCTGTCTTCGGGCAGCGGCTCCTTGGCGAAGACGTCGAGCGCGGCGCCGCGAATGCGGCCGGATGCCAACCGCTCGATGAGTGCTGGCTCGTCGAAGAGCGATCCGCGTCCGATGTTGATGATAACAGCATGCGGCGGCAGCAGGTCGAGTCGCCGGCCGTCGATCATCTTCGCGGTCTCGGGCGTGTCGGGCGCGGCCAGCACGAGCCAGTCGATGTTCGGGAGCTCCGCGTCGATTCCTTCCGCATTGACCATCCGGCTCACGCCGGTGGGGAGCGTGCCAAGGGCGGAGCGGCGATTGCCGATCACCTCCACGCCAAGCGCGGCGCACAGTTCTGCGACCCGTGCGCCGACCTTCCCCATGCCGATGAGCAGCATGCGGGTGCCATCCAGCTGGCGTCCACAGAAGCGTTGCCACGTCTTCGCGGCCTTGTGCTCGGTGAGGCGCGGCATGTCCTTGGCGAAATACAGGGCGCCCATGAGGACGAATTCCGCGAGCGGCTGCGCGTGAATGCTTGCCGCGTTGGTGACGACGAGACGCGAGCCGGCCAGCTTCAGCCGCACGAGCATGGGACCGATGCCGGAGCTGGAGGCCTGCACCCACCGCAGCCTCGGCGCGCGCTCGAGCAACTCCATCGGCTTGTCCCAGTCGAACTCGAACGCGATCTCGGCGCGGGCGAGCATTCCCGCCCAGCGCTTCAACGCGACGTCGTCGAGCTGGCGTCGCGGAGCGTGATGGTCGGCTTCATAGCGCGGCAACGGCAGCAGCTCCGGCGCGTACATCACTTCGATGCGCTCCGGTGCTGCCGCCGCGATTCGGTCTACATGGTGCTGCTCCAGCCACGATGCGATCAGGACTGGAACGCGTTCCCGCTCAGTCAACCGGTGCTGGATGCCGTATCTCCATTGCTTGTTCCAGGCTCACTGAATCCAGGCCGGGGAACTGCCGTCGCCGGGAGCGCCGCGCGTGACGTACGCCGTTCCGGCCACTCCCACACTGCCCGGGGTGTTGCCGCCGTACGTGTAATATGGAAGGCCGAGCGCAACGAGCTCGCGTCCGTGAATCGGAAGGCTGATCAGGCTGCCTTCGCGCAGCATTCCGAAGCGGCGCCAGTCGGCCCAGTTGATCGTGGACTCGACGCCACTGTTCTCGAGCCGCTTCTCCCAGAGCAGCGCATCCATGATGGTGCCGCACTGCGATGGATCGCGGAAGCTGCGGGGCACGCACGCCGCGCCTGCGTTTCCTGGCGCCGCTCCCGGAATGAGCGACGTCTGGGTCATCCCGTTCGGGAGCGCCGTCAATCCACCGTTGGTGACGCGGGTGCGGTTGATGAGCGTGGCGGCGGCGTCGATGTCGCCCGCGCCATTCCGGCGAATCAGTGCCTCCGCCTTGATGAGATCCATCTCGGCCGGACGCATCGTGGAGACGAGACCGTTGAGATGGTACTGCGAGGTGCCCTGGAAGCGCTTGTTGTAGTAGCGCGTGTTTGCCCAGGGACTGTTCGCCGCCGTGGCCTGGAACAGGTTGCTGAGGCGACCGAAATACGTGCCCGTGCCCGCGATGGGCGTGGCGGTTGCCGACGTCAGAGGTTCGTTGAACCGCGGCATGCGACGGTCCGGACTTTCGTACGTGGTGTCGTGCAGCTGCAGCAGGTCACCCGCGTCGCTCAATCCGCGCCACCACAGATACGCGCTGGTGGTGTCGCCGGGACCAAGGAATTCCTGCGAGATGCGGCCGGCGTTCGTCGCCGGAGTCCCGGTGCCCGTGTACGCGTTGTTGGAGACCGTCGCGTAGGTGAAGGTGCGTGCCCCGCGAATGGTGTTGTCCGCCTGCACGACAAACCCGTTCGGCTGCGAAAACGCAACGCCACCGATGGAGCTGGTGATGCCGCTATCGACGTAGGCGATGACGCGATCCCAGTAGCCGGGCGCGTCGGTCGCTGTCCAGTCGGCGTCGCTGCGGATGCCGTAGAGCATCGCGCGGGCCTTCCATGAGCTCGCGAGCTTGATGATGTCCTGGTTGGTGTACGCGACTCCATTCGCCCAGGTAGTGGGCGTGGAGAGCGCAGGCACACAGGGCGGCGTCGGCGTCGCCGTGCAGGTGACCTTGGCGCTGTCGATCGCTTCCTGAAGCAGCGCCATCCCGTGCGCGATGACTTCCGCCGGCGGCCGGTGGTCGGTGCTGTAGATGTCCATATCCGCGAACGGAATCCCATCATCCACGAGGAGGGCCTTGTCGTACAGGATGCCGAGCTGGATGTGGCCAACGCCCTGGACGAACTTGCAGAACCAGGTCGCGCGTGAGGTGTTGAGGCCGTTCGGATGCGCGGCACTGATCGGGCCGAGCTTCATGCCGTCGATGTGGATGGCCCGAATCACGTCCGCGCAGCCGTTGATGGCGGTGTAGTAGTTCGCCATCGGCATGCGGGTGAACCAGGCGCCGGCGAAGGCGTTGTCGAATGGCATGCGGGGGCGTCCCGCGATCTGCTGGAACTGCCCCTGGTTGTCGGCGTACGTCAGCTCGTCCGCAAGGCCAGACAAGCCAACGCCGGGAAAGAGCGAGACACCTTGGCGCGGGTCGTCGTTCTGGATCTGCGCCCAGAGGTACTTGAACGAGGAGCCCGCGGTGAGCTCGACGTTCGCCGGCGTCGACAGCGATGCCTCGAGCGTCGGCGCGTTCGGGTTGTCCACTTCGAGGTTGAGGCAGCCCGCGAGCAGCAGGGCGGCGCCCCCGAAGGCCAGCGTGCGTGGAATCATTCCTGTCGTCTGCATGATCCTTGGCTCTCTGGCTCGGGTTAGAAGACTACGGTGATGGATGTCGTATACCGTCTGGCCAGCGGGTAGCGCATGCCGTCGAACTTGATGCGCTGGTGATCGGAGAGCGTGTAGAAGCCCTCCTGGTCGAGTCCCTGGTAGCCATTGTCCCAGCGCAGCAGGTTGGTGCCATTCAGCTCGAGGGTGAGCCGGTCGGCGCCCGCCTTGTTGAGCCACGCGTGCTGACGCGAGTGGAACGTGTAGAGCAGCTGCACTTCAGCGAGCTTCGTGTACGTGGCGGATTCGACGTACTGGTCGTTGTTCCGGGTGGTGGTGCCGTTCTGCGACGTCAGACCACTGGTCTTTCCGCCACCGGGAAGGTTCAGGTAGTAGATGTACGGCTTCTTCAGGCTGTCGGGGCGTCCGGTCTGGTCCACCGTGCGCGCGTCGAGGTTCTGCTCCATCCACATCCGGTAGCCGTTCACGATCTGGCCGCCGATGACGCCGCTCACGAGGGCGTACAGCTGCCAGTTCTTGTAGTTGAACCGGTTGCCGAGACCGAAGTTGAACTTCGGCGACCAATCGCCGATGGGCGCGTAGAGCACCGTGGCCGCTGCGTCGTCCCACTGCGGCTGCGGCGTTCCCCAGTTGTAGGTGATGCCGTCGATGACCACCGGTGTGCCCCAGAGGTTCTTCGACATCCCTTCATACCACCGGTTGCCGACCCCAACGGGAACGAGGAAGCCCTCGTCGTTGATGTCCCAGGCGCCCGGAGTTCCGCTGCGCGAGGGCGCCAGCTGGCTGAGGTCCTTCATCATGACGAGGCCCCAGTACTGCGTGATCGGCACGCCGTCGCAGATGCGAACGAATTGCGGCGTGTTGTTGTAGCACGAGCGGCCGTACGTATCCAGGAACGACTTGGACCGGTCGAAGTTGCCCAGCACGGTCCAGCGGAAGTTCTGGCGGTTCATCACCTGCCCTTCCGCGGTGATCTCGTACGCGTAGCCGTGCGCCTTCGCGGCGTTGCGCGTGTAGGTGTTGAAGCCCGTGACGTTCGGAGCGTCAACTTCCATGATGCCGTTCTTCGTGTTCGACCGCGCATAGGTGAGGCTGAGCGATGCACGATCCTTGTAGATCAGGTCGAGCCCGAGCTCATGCTCCTGCTTGGTTTCGGGAAGGAGCTCACGGTTTCCAAGACGGCCCCGGACGAAGCCGGTGGTCGTCACGCTCACCGCCTCGAACTGGTCGTTGAAATCGGGCTCGGTGCCGGACTCGCCGTAGGAATAGCGGAACTTGGCGAGGGTCAGGTCCTTGAGTGCCTGGGGCCACCAGCCTTCGCGCGATGCGAGCCAGGCGCCTGAGCCGCGCCAGAAGTTGTTGTACCGCGCGCGAGGGCCATAGAGGGAGCTACCCTCGCGGCGATACAGGAAGTCACTGATGTACTTGCCGTCGTAGTCCAGCGCGACGCTGCCGAAGCCGGCGTTGAGCCGGGCTTCCGTCTGGAAGGAAGAGTTGTTCTTGGTGGCCGCCGCGTTGAGTGAACGCGCGCCAATGATCGTGAAGTCCGTGCCGGTCGCGTTGAACTGGAGGAATTTGCGCTTGCTGGTTTCCAGCTGGCCGGTGAAGCGCGCGGTCATGAGCCCGATGTTCCGCATCACGGTCGCAGACGTGTAGCCCGCGAGGCCGTCGGCGTGCTGCTCGGTGTACGAGATGGAGCCGAGGGTGACACCACCGGCTTCGTCCGACGGAAGTCCCGGCGGCGAGTACAGGTCGGAGATGCCTTCCTGCCGGTTGTAGCCAAGGTTGCCGACGATGGTCAGCCAGTTGAAGGGGCGATAGTTCAGGTTGCCGCTCAGCTGCGCCGCGTTGCGTCGCGTGCTGTTCCCCGAGATGGACTGGCTGTAGAGCGGGTTGAGGATCGTCGGGTTCGCGGAATCCGGGGAGATCTTGTACTTGGTGCCGCGCTCTTCGCCCGGCGCGAGCAGGTTGACGTCGGGATCGAAGCCGAAGAGGGTCACGAAGTTCGCGACGGTCGGCACGTCGTTGTTCCGGCTGTAGTTCGCGCCGAAGGAGAGCTGGACGTTTTCCTTGGGGCGATGGTCGATGTTCAACCGCATGCTCTGGTTGGTCGATCCCTCCGCCTCGCGGAGGGTACCCGGCTGGCGCGAGCGCGTGTAGGCGACGTAGAAGTTGCTCGCCTCGGACATGTGGCTGACGCGCACCGTGGAGTTCCAGGTCTTGTTCGCCTGGAAGACCTGCTGCACCGGGTTGTAGATGTTGGCAAAGTTGTTGTCGACCATCAGGTCGGGATCGATCACGCGGTTCGCGCGCGTCACTTCCTGGCCGAGGGTGTTCACCCAACGCCCCTGGTCGTCGACGAGATAGTGGTGGTGGATCCGCTGCTCCGGCATGTCGATGACCTGGTCGAAGCCGTAGTCGGTGCGGAGCTCCACCTGCGACTTGCCGAGACCGAGGTCGGTGCCGCGGCGCGTCTTGATGGAGATGACGCCACTCGCCGCCTGCGATCCGTACAGCGCCGCGGCCGCGGCGCCCTTGATGATCTCAATGCTCTCGATGTCGAGGCCTTCGATGTCGCTGGAGCGCACGGGAACCGCGTCGCCATTGCCGACGACGACGCCAACGGCGCCGCTGGTGCTCACCGTGGTGCCCGAGTTGGTCTGCCGGACCATGTTGAGTGGCACACCGTCCACGACGATGAGCGGGCTCGCGCCGCGATTGCCGGGGCTCTGCACCGATCGGATCTGCACCCAGGGCTCATCGCCGCTGGTGCTGCCGGAGGGGCGAGTCACCTGCAGCCCTGCGACTTTCCCCTGCAGGTTGCTGGTCACGCCTGTGGTGGGCACGGGAATGTTTTCCGCACTCAACTTCTGGACCGCGAAGGGTGACTTGGTGCCGGAGGTCGGATCGACCGTCGCTGACGTGGTGACGGCGGACAGTGAGAGCGCCATCTGGCTGATGGCGATGTCGAGCGTGAAGTCGGGGCGATTGACGCGCACATTCGTTTCGTGGAACTGCGCATAGCCCACCCGGCGCGCGTCGATGGTGTGAGTGCCCATCGGGACGTTGCGCAGCGTGTAGCGCCCCTGCTCGTTGGACGTGTTCTGGAACGGCGTACCGGGAATGCTCACGGTGACGCCCGGGATCGGGCTGCCGGATGCGGCATCGCGAACGACGCCGGTGATCACCGCGCGCCCCGCGGTTGTCTCCTGCGCGTCGAGTGATCCTCGAACACCCGGCATGACAAGCAACGAGAAGAATCCGGTCTGGATGAGGAGCCGTGCACTCTGCTTCATGTTGGCCTCGTGGAGGAGCACCACTGTCGTGGCGTCGGACGTGCGGCGAACGCGTTTTTTCGTGACTGCGAGGGAGAAGTGATGCGCATTACTGCGACTGCCCCAGATTGCTGTCAAGACACGAGTGACTGCGGCGAGGAGTCTGGCGGGAACACTACCGCGCGCATTCGCGATGACGGCATCCGCGTAACTGATGACGAAAGTCGCAAGACCCCGCGTAGCGCGTGTTTGGCAGCGGTCCGAGTCCCGTTCGACCACACGGAACCCAGCCGAAAGCAGCCGCATCAGCGGCGCAGATGATGGGGTAAGCCTTCCTTATATATGGCGGGGATGCATTCCGCCGTTATGATTACCGGTCTGCATTCGCTGGTGCCTTCCTCATGACTGTCCGGTCTTTCTTTCCCATGCGCGCGCGGTTGGCTCGTTATGCGCTGACGTTGATGGCGACGTTCCCCGCCGTGGCCGTTGCGCAATCTGCGTCGATCACCGGCGTCGCCACGGACAGCCTGCGCGGCAATTCCCTGCAGGGCGCGTTCATCGAGCTGCTGCCCGGCGGCCGCCAGGTGGGAACGGATGCCACCGGCGCCTTCCGATTCGACAGTGTGCCCGCGGGATCGCCGTATCGGTTGCGGTTGATGCACGCGCTCCTGGATACGCTGGGGATCCGGCTGGCGACACCGGAGTTCGTCGTGGAGCCCGGCGCCACAGCCGCCGTCAACATCACGATCCCGCAGGCGGCGAGTATCGTCGCGCTCATCTGTCCTCCGGCAATGCTCGAACGTGGTGCAGGGGCACTCGTCGGGTTCGTGCGAGATCCGGACAACGGCGCAGTCATCGACAGCGTCGAAGTGTCGCTCGTCTACGATGAAAGCCCGCTGCGCCAGGTCAGGATGCCGGTGAACCGCACCGCGAGGCCGAATGCAACGGGCCACTACGCGATCTGCGGACTGCCGATTCCCACGACGGGACGCGTGCAGCTCAACCGCAATGGCGTGCGCTCGGGCGACATCGCAGTCGCGATCACGGAACAGATGCCGCTGAACGTCCGGTCGCTGGGAATGCGCGAACGCGCCAACGTCGCCACGATGCGCAATGAAGTGGGGCTGCTGGTCGGAGATGGGACGGTGACCGGTCGTGTGCGCACCCGCAACGGGATGCCTGTTGCCGAGGCGCGAGTCCAGGTGGATGGCGCGGCAGCGGTCGTGCTGACGGACAGTGCTGGCGCGTTCACCCTGGAAAAGGTGCCGACCGGGACGCAGCAGCTGACGGTTCGGAAGCTCGGCCACAACCTGGGCGAGCAGGCGGTGGATGTCGTCCGACATGATACCGTGGAGGTCGCGGTGGTGATGGAGGACTTCGTGCCGACGCTCGCGCCGATCGTCACGGTGTCGCAGCGGGAGAAGGACATGGAGGACACGGGCTTTGCGCTGCGCAAGGCACGCGGCTTTGGCTTTTACCTCGAGGGGGACCAGATCGATCGTGGTCCACCCACCCTGGGCGAGGCACTGCGGCTGGTTCCGGGGATTCGCGTGGGCTATGACGCGTCGAACCAGACCGGCCAGAAGGCGATGATCATGACGTCACGCGATCCGCGCGGCTGCCTGCGGTACTACGTGGATGGAGTGTACTGGCAGGAGATGGGCGGCGACATCGAGAAGTTCGTGCGGCCGGACGATCTCGAGGCGCTGGAGATGTATTCGCCGGCCACGGTGCCAGGGGAGTTCGCGGCCGCCAGTCGCGGGCGCTGCTCGGTGCTGGTGCTCTGGACGCGGCACAAGATCCGGCGGACGTCGAAGTAGCCGCGCGCTGATGTTCGTGCTGTAATGCGGGGTGCGGAGTGTGCGCAGGTAGGCCAGTAGCTCCCCGGCGCAAACCACGCTGCGCTTCCTCCTCGCTCTGCTCCGTCGCTCGCGCTCCGTCGCTCCGCTCGTCCGGTTCTCGCTGGCTTCTTCGGGAGCGAGCGTTGCTCGCTCCCGCTTCAGACGGTTTGCTCTGGGGAGCTACCGGCCTTCCGCGCGCACCCCGCAGCCGCACCCGCCGCACACCCGCACGCCGGCACGCCGGCACGCCGCCACGGCGCACTCCGCACTCCGCGCAGGCATTTCGGATCCCGCCCTCAGCCCGCGTTCACGCTTGAGCAGCGACGCGATGAAGGAGAAGTGCGAGAGCAACTAAGCGCGGGGAGGCCGGTGGCTCTCCAGAGCGGACCACGCTGAGTCTCTCACCTGCGCGGGATTGGGCAGGAGGAGCGGTGGCTCCCCAGGACGACGCAGCGTTTCTCACCTGCGCGGGATCGCGCGGGAGGAGCGGTGGCTCCCCAGAGCGGACCGTCTGCGACGGGATGCGGCGACCGCCGCACATCGGAGCAGCCAGCGAGGACCGGAGTCGAGCGCGGACTGAGCGCCAGCGAAGGAGCGCGAGACGAGGAAACGCAGCGTGGTCCGCGACGGGGAGTCATCGCTCGTCTCGCCCGATCCCGCGCAGGCCGAGCTAACCCAATGCGTGGTCCGCGACGGGGAGTCCGGTCCCCGCGCGCTCAGGACGACCGCGTACGACTCAGCGCATCTCCGAGGACATTGAAGCACAGCACGGTGATGAAGATGAACGCGCCTGGAAAGATCCCGAGCCAGGGCTCCGTGGTCATCGTGGTCTGCGCCTGATACAGCATGTTCCCCCAGCTCGCGGTTGGCGGCTGGACGCCGACACCGAAAAAGCTCAGCGCACTCTCCAGGAGAATGCCCCGCCCCACCGCGATCGTCGTTGCCACGGTCGCGGCGGGAAAAGCGAGCGGCAGCACATGGCGCGTGATGATCCGCGGCGGCGTCGCCCCCATGGCGCGCGCAGCCGAGACGAAGTCGCGCGCCTTGATGGACTGGACGTCGGCGCGGACGACGCGCGCGGTTTCCATCCAGCCGGCCAGCCCCACAAGCACGATCAGCACGGGAACCGTGGGCTCGAGCACGGCGCCGGCAATCATGAGCAGCGGCAGCCGCGGAATCGACAGCATCGCGTCCGTGAAGCGCATCAGCACATCGTCCACCCACTTCCCCGCATATCCCGCGAGCCCGCCGATGGTCATGCCGATCATCGCACTCATCATCGCCGAGATGATTCCGATGGCGAGGGAGATGCGCGCGCCGAAGATGACCCGCGTGAAAAGGTCGCGTCCCAGTTCATCCGTCCCGAACCAGTGACGGGCGGACGGACCGGCGCGACGGTTCGCGAGGTCCAGCTGGTCGAACTCGAACGGCGTAACGAGAGGCGCGAAGATGGCGAGGAGCATCAGGATCACCAGCACGACGGCGGCGGCCGCGGCGCCACGATAGCGCGGCCGGATACGCAAGCGCGCCCTCAGAGCGCTGGTACGCCCGGCCGGCAGCATCGGAGCCGTAGCCGCGGTCACGCCGCCTCGCGGGTGCGCGGATCGAGGAAGTGCACGGCGATGTCCGCCACGAGATTCAGCACCGCCACCGCGATCGAGCCGCACATCAGGAACGCCATGAGCACCGTGTAGTCGCGCTTCGCCAGCGCCTCGGTGAACAGTCCTCCAACGCCCGGCCAGGCAAAGACGCTCTCCGTCACCACCGCCCCGGATGCCATGATCGAAGCGTCGAGCAGGACGACCGTGACGAACGGCAGCATGGCGTTGCGCAGCGCGTGACGCAGCAGGATGCGCCACTCTCCCGCCCCCTTCGCCCGCGCCGATGCTGCGAATGGCATCGCGAGCACCTGCTTCATCGACCCGCGCAGGTAGCGCGACCACCCCGCAGCCTGGGCGCTCGCGAGCACCATCGCCGGCAGGATCAGATGCGCGATCCGATCCTGGAGCGTCACGGCACCGAACGACGACCGGCCGGACGACGGGAACCAGCCGAGGGCGTTCGCAAACAGCAGCTGCAGCACCAGACCGAACCAGAAGGTGGGCAACGAGATCCCGGCGATCACGCCGACCATCGACACGCGATCGAATCCCTGGCGTGCCGCGGCCAGGATCCCCACGACGAGCGCGATGATGATCGCGATGAAGGTGGACGTCCCAACCAGCTCCAGCGTCGCCGGCACACGCTCGGCGAGGCGATCGAGCACCGGACGGCCGTCGGCGTAGCTGAACCCCCAGTCGCCGCGGACGAATGCCCACAGCCACTTCAGGTACTGCTCGGGAAGGGGCCGATCGAGTCCCAGCTGGCGTCGCAGCCGCTCGATGTCCTCGGGACGGACGTTCGGGTTCTCGAGGTAGAGCGACAGCGGTCCCCCCGGCGCCGCGTGGATGAGCGCAAAGATCAGCACCGAAACCACGAGCAGCAGAGGGAGCGTCTGTGCAACCCGACGCAATACGAAAAAGAGCACGGTGTCGTGGTGAGGGGCTACGGAGGTCCGCTAGGGGAGCGTGTCGACGACCTCCCATTCATACACGTTCCAGAACGGGCCGGCGTTGGTGGGATTGCCCTTGAAGTTCTGGAGCGTCACCGGAACCGCGTCGATCTTGGATGTATTGTACAACGGGATCTCCACCGCCAGCTCCGCGACGCGCCGTTGCGCCTCCTTGAGCATCTCGCCGCGGCGCTTCTGGTCCACAGTGCGATCGGACGCATACAGGAGACGCGTGAGCGCCGAGTCCTGGACGTAGTTGATGTTCCGTCCCCGCGGGGGCATCCGATCGGCCGCGAAGAAGAGGGTCATCTCGGGATCCGCGCCCATCTGCCACCAGTGCAGCAGCATGTCGAATTCCCCCGAGAACCAGACGGAACTGATGGACGTGCCATCGATGAGGCGGACGCGCGCGTTGACCCCAACATCCTTCCACTGCTTCTGCACCGTCTGGGCGATGTTCTCGCGGATGGCGTACCCGGCCTGGGTGATGAGCGTGAAGGTGAGTGGCGATCCATCCTTCGTGCGCACGCCATCGGGGCCACGTTTCCAGCCCGCCTCTTCCAGGAGCGCATTCGCCTTCGCGGTGTCGTAATCGTACTTCATCACATTCGGCTCATACGCCCACGACAATGGCTGGATGGGGCCGTTGACCGTGGTGACTTCGTCGTCGAGCACCGTCTTCACGATCGCGTTGCGATCGACGGCATGCGACAAGGCGCGACGCACGCGCAGGTCGCGGAAGGGCGGGAACTGCTTCTGGTTCAGCGTCAGGTGCTCGTACCCGTTGCCGAGCACGTGGTTGAGCCGGATGCTCGGAATGATCTTGAGGTCACGCACCTTGTCCCACGGCACCAGGGCGACGACGTGAACCTCGCCGGAGCGCAGCTGGTTGATGCGCGTCGTGGTATTCGCGAGAAACCGGAAGAGCACCTTGTCGATCTTCGGGTATTCAGCGCCGCGCCAGTAGTTCGGTACTTTCTCGAGCAGGATGTGCTCGCCCGTCTTCCATTCGGCGACCTTGTACGGGCCGGTGCCAAGCGGGTTGCGGTTGTAGTCCTGGGCCTTGTCGATGTTTCGTCCTTCCAACACATGCTTCGGCAGCGTTCCGCGGAAGAACTGCATCTGGTAGGGCGCATACACTTCCTTGTAATGCACCACGGCCGTCAGTGAGTCGGGGGTGGTCACCGAATCGATGCGGTCAAAGCCGTCGGTGCTCTCCGGCTTCCAGTCTCCCTTGTTGATCGCGTCCACCGTGAACTTGACGTCGGCCGACGTGTGCGGCTTGCCGTCATGCCATGTGACACCCGGGCGCAACTTCCAGGTGACATCCATTCGGCCGCCAGGACGCAGCGTCACCCCGCCATTCTCGAGGGTTGGAATCTCGGCGGCGAGGATGGGAACGATCTTCATCGTCTCGTCGCCACTCACCAGTCCTTCGATGACGCACGACTGGATGTCCTCGAGGATGTGCGTGGCGTAGCGGTTCATCGTGTCGGGTTCGCGATCATATCCGACAATGAGCAATGCATTCGACGGACCGGTGCGCGCGGCGCGCCCGGCTTCCGACGCGCAGCCGGCGGCAACGGCGAGGATCGCGAAGGCGTACGCCCAGGTGAATCGGTTGTGTCTCATGTGGGGCTCGTGACCTGAGGTTGGGCCTTCAGCATCATCTCGGCGATGATCGGAACGGGAATTGAACCATACTGCAGGAAGTCGTCGTGAAATGCCTTGAGGGACCAGTCACTGCCGCGCGCACGACGCACATCGTCGCGCAACTTCAGGATGCCGTCGGTCCCAAGCCAGTACATGGTGGCTGCACAAGGATACATGGAATTCCGCACGGCTTCGCCGCGGGCGGCGTCGGCACCCATGCCGACTTCCTCGGAATAGAACCGGATCCCGTCGTCCAGGGTCATCGATCCGTGATGCAGCTCGATGTCCACGATCGCGCGCGCCATGAAACGAACGCGCGTGTGCTGTTCCGCGAAGCGATCCAGCGGATCGAGATACCCGAGCTCGTCCATCAGCTGCGTGACGTAGCAGGCCCACCCCTCAGCGACGGTGCCGCCGCCGAACATGCCGATCCGATTGGCGCAGTCGACGGCCGCTACCTGCCCGATCCGGCTCTTCGCGCGATGATAGGCATTCCAGTTCTGCACATGGTGCCCGATGGCGCCGTGGTGCACCACGTGATTCAGCTTGATGACGCTGTGGTTCCAGCTGCGGAGGAACCGGTCGGTACCATCGGTGGGCAGGCGCGGCACGACGTAATCATGGATGTCGTACTGGTCGAAGGGTGCCGGGCTGCGGTAGTGCAGCAGGTAGAGATACGGCGCCGCTTCCTCGATCCAGCGCGGATAGGGCACGTAGCGAATCGGCCACTCCGGCCAGGTCACGACATCGGCGCCTGCGCGCCGGGATTCCGTCCAGGTGCGATCCATCGCCGCGAGGTAGTCGTCGGGCGCCGGGTGATTGGTCGCGACCTTCTCCTGCGCCGCGGTGAAGGAGCCCGCCAGTTCACGTGCCATCTCATGGAGCTTCGCACGTTCACGCTGGAAAACGCTGCGCGCCTGTACCAGCAGCTCGCTCGCCGACTTCGTGCAGTGATGGCCACGGGCGAGGAGCAGCGCGTACAGCTCCGGCCCGCAGCCAATGGCGTCGGCGGCGGCGCGTTCCTTCAGGCCGAGCCACTCGGCGAAGAGGAGCAGCGCGTCATGCGCAGCGGTGGCGGCCGCACGCAGTCGTCCGCCGTCGACCCTGCCTCTGGCGCTGGCAATCCACAGGTCGACTCCGCGCGAGAACAGGATGGCGCCTCCCTGGCATTCGCGCACGGCCTTGTCGCGCCATGCGACTGGAATTGCCGCGCTGGCCAGCGCGTCGCGCGCGTCGCTCAGGAATTCGGGGATGGCCTGCAGTCGCGCCGTCGCCGCATCGAAACGCTGGCCGAGCTGATCGAAGTCCCGAAGCATGAGTCCCGCGACTCCCATGACTGCCTCACCCGTCCAGAGCGACGGATTGCGCCTCATGCCGTGCGTGCTGTCGTTCTCGGCCAGCTGGATGGCGAGGAAGTCCCGGGCGAGCACGACGTCGATGGCGTGCGCGGCGTCGGGCAGCGGCTCGTGTCCCACCGCAGCGAGCGCGGCGTCGATCTCGCGCATCTCATCGCACAGGTCCTGGAGGCCTGATCTCGACCAGTCGGGAAGCAATCGGTCGTATTCATGGATCCCCGTGAAGGTCGCATTGACAGGACGAGCGCGATAGTAATGCTCGAAGAAGCGGTCGAGTGGCTCGCTCATGCCGGGAGGGGCAGCGAGACCCAGCGGCGCTCGCGACAGGAGAGGTCGACCGCATTGATCAGCTCCTGGACATGCGCGCTGTCCTCGAAGTCGCCGGCGTGCATCGGGTCCTCGCACAGGATATCGGACAGGAATGAGCTCACCAGGTTCGCGTAGAACAGGGAGCGCCACGACTCATACTTGTTTCCGCCTGGCGGGTAGAAGCGCTCCGGGATATCGAGCTCGCGGAACTCCACCGCGTCGGCGCTCGCGACCTTCAGCGATTCACAGATGCCTCCTTCCTCGACAAGGCGGCAAATGAGCGCGCCCTTGCTGCCGAAGACACGGGCCTCGAGCCCCGGATAGTTCCCCACCGTGACATAGCTCGTCTGGATGGTGCCGAACGCACCGTTGGCGAAGTCGCCGATGAAGATGTCGCCGTCGTCGATGTTCATGCGCATCACCTTGCCTGTCGCGCGCACCATGCGTTCGGGAATGAAGTTCTTCATGGTCCCGATGACCTGGCTGAAGCGACTCCCCATGAACAAGTGGCCGATGTCCATGATTGGCGCGCCGTAACTCTGGAGCGACGAGATCTGGATCACGTCGGGATCGGCGGTGTGGTCTTCCTGGCGCAGCGGCGTGGACGGGTCGAGCCACTGCGAGTTCTGTTCGAAGCCGTTGAAGATGAACGGCGTGCCGATGAAGCCCTCGTCGATGAGCTCCTTGGCGTAGCGCATCGCGGGGCTGTACCGGAAGGTGTGCCCCACCTTCGTGCGCAACCCGTTTCGCCGCGCCAGCTCGGCGGCTCGGCGTGTGTCGCGGAAATTCTCGGCGACCGGCTTCTCGCAGAGGACGTGCTTCCCCGCCTCCAGTGCCGCCATGGTGAGGGCAAAGTGGGTGCTGGTGGGTGTGCAGACATCGATGAGGTCGATGTCGTCGCGGGCGATGAGCTCCGCATGCGACTGGTGCACGCCGTCCACCTGGTACTTCTTGGCGAGCCGGCGCGCCCGGCCTTGCACCGGGTCGGCGATGGCGACAATCTCGCAGCGCGGGTCACGCTTGAATCCCGGCAGGTGAGCGTGATCGGCCCAGGCACCAGCGCCGAGAACTCCAACGCGTATTGTCAGGTGAGTATCCGTGGCGCGCTGAGGTGCACGGTGGTTGGTGGCATCGTCGGCAATGTGAAATCGCCTGGAGGGTGCCGCAAGCACGCAATCGTCGCGCAAGTGCCTGAAACGCGGTTCATCACATACCGTGATGACGCGTTCCAGAATTCCAAACCGAATCAGAGGGTTGGCATGGTCTCCTACGATTTTCAGCAGCGCGTCGTCGTGATCACGGGCGCAGCGCGTGGCATCGGGCGGGCGACGGTTCGTGCGTTCGCGGACAGCAACGCGCGTGTCGCCGCGGTGGACCGCGACGACGAGGGACTTCGCGAGACGTGTGCGGCCCAGCCCAGTGTGCTCACGGTCGCGGCGGACGTCAGCACGGACACGGGTGTCGCGAGCATCGTCGCGCGCGTGACCGATGCGTTTGGCGGCATCGACGTCTGCGTGAACAACGCGGCGGTGGCCCCGCACACTGCGCTGCTGGAGGAGCGTGCCGAGGTGTGGGATCGCGTGCATGGCGTCAACTGCCGCGGCACCTTCCTCATGACACAGGCGGTCGCGCACGCGATGATCGCCGGGCGGCGCCAGGGGCGTATTATCAATTTCTCATCCGCCGCGAGCGTGCGTGGCGGTGCCGGCGCCGCTGCGTATGCGTCCAGCCGCGCTGCGGTGGAGGCGTTCTCCCGAGTCGCCGCGGTGGAGCTCGCACCACATGGGATCCTCGTGAACACGGTCAGTCCCGGGCTGATCGACACGCAACCGAAGCCGTTGCCGCCGCGCATGGCGGAGCGACTTGCTGCGCGGATACCAACGCTGCCGCTGGCACGTGCGGGGATGCCGGACGAGGTCGCGCGCGTCGTGCTGTTTCTCGCCTCCGACGAGAGCAGTTATCTGAATGGCTCAATCATTCATGTTGATGGGGGCTCGAGCATCGGTGTCCGGTTCGACGGAAACGTCGTAGATGATGATCCCCGATACAGTTGGGTGACGGAACGACGGCCGTGATCGCGTCGTTCCTCGGGTGACGTGAGCGCGTCGCGCGGGCATGATCACGGCGCGCGGCGATCGGGGCGTATGGACACGCGCGACGGCGGCGGCCTATACTCGCGCCGCACCGCATTCACGCCGCGTCATTTGCATCGTCCCTCGCTCCGAGGTTTCCCGTGCGCCTTCGTTCCCTGCTCTTCGGTACCTTCGTAGCCGCGTCCGCCGCCGACATCAGTCTCGCGCAAGGGCCGCAACTGGCTCCCGCGCCGTTCAACACACTGCAGTGGCGCGGCATCGGACCCGCGGCCTTCGGTGGCCGGTTCACCGACATCGTCGTTGCCCGCACGCGTGGCCAGCCGGACCAGCTCTATATCGCAGCGTCGACGGGTGGCGTCTTCAAGAGTGTGAATGGCGGGGCATCCTGGGTTCCCGTGTTCGACAGCGTGAACTCCATGATGTCCATGGGCGACATGGCGATCGCCCCGTCCAACCAGAACATCGTGTGGGTGGGAACCGGAGAATCCGCGAATCCGCCGCATCGCTGGGGCGAGGGCGTCTACAAGTCGGTGGACGCCGGAAAAACCTGGGCGTTCATGGGGCTCAAGGAGACGCGCCACATCGGTCGAGTGGTCGTGCATCCGACCAACCCGGACATCGTGCTCGTCGCTGCGCAGGGTCACATCTTCGGGCCCAGCGCGGAGCGTGGGCTGTTCAAGACGACGGATGGCGGACGAACCTGGAAGAAGACGCTGTTCGTGGACGAGAACACCGGCGCGAATGACGTCGCCTTCGACCCGTCCAATCCCAATATCGTGTTCGCCTCGGCGTACCAGCGTCAGCGGAAGAGCTTCGGCGGCATTCCCACGGGTCCTGGCTCGGGCCTCTACAAGTCCGTCGACGGCGGTGAGACGTGGACCAAGGTGACGAAGGGGCTGCCGGACATGGAGAAGGGGCGCATCGGCATCTTCTTCTCGCCGGTGGATCCCAAGCTCGTGTACGCTGATGTCGAGGTACGCGGCGCCGTGTACCCGGGCAGTGCGGGCAACGCCGCTGACTGTCCGCCGGAAGGCGGACGCGCGACCACGACGCGTGGCGGATTCGACAGCGGCCAGGGAGGCGTGTACCGCAGCCTCGATGGCGGAAATACATGGGAGCACGTGTACGCGCGGATTGACCAGCCGTCGGGGTTCTTCATCCAGATGCGCGCCGATCCACAGGATCGCAACCGCGTGTATCGCCTGGGCACGGGGTTCTACGTGTCCGACGACATGGGCAAGACCTTCCGGACGCTGAACACGAACCTGCATGGCGATTACTTCGCCCTCTGGATCGATCCAGATGACAACAACCACCTGATCGTGAGCAACGACGGCGGGCTCGCGATCTCACGTGACCGCGGGGTGACGTGGGATTGGCGCGGCAACATTCCGGTGGCGCAGTTCTACGAGACGTGGATCGACAATCGTGATCCGTACTGGGTGTGTGGGGGTTTGCAGGACAACGGGATGTGGTGCACGCCCAGTGCGGTTCGCGACCGGAATGGCATCACGCACAAGGAGCCCTGGACCATGGGGGGCGGCGACGGAATGCATGTGCGGGTGGATCCGCACGACACCACCTTCGCGATTTTCGAGAACCAGAGCGGCGCGGGCAACCAGGGGAACATGCAGCGCCTGGACCTCATCACGCGCCAGCGGCAGGCACTCAAGCCGGGGATCGGCCGGCCGGTGTCGTGCTTCGAGGAGCAGATTCATGCCGCTGGTCGCGTGGTGCCGCCGTATCGCTGGGGATGGGATACCCCAATCCTCTTTTCGCCGACGACACCGGGCGTCGTGTACACCGCCGCGAATGTCGTCTTCAAGTCAACGGATCGCGGCGGGAGCTGGACGGCCATCAGCCCGGACCTCAGCACGAAGGTGAACCGCGACACGGTCTTCATCATGGGCCGCAAGCTCGGCGCGGCGAACTACTCCCCGAACGGCACCAATGTCACCGATCCGACCGTGACGCCCACCTTCGGGCAGGTCACCTGGCTCGGTGAATCACCTCTCGACACCAAAGTCCTTTATGCCGGGACCGAGGATGGCGTGGTTCAGGTGACACGCGACGGCGGAGCGACGTGGACGAACGTCACCCGCGCAATTCCGAACCTCCCGCCGTTCCGATATGTGAGCACTGTGTTCCCGTCGCACCATGTGGCGGGACGCGTCTACGCGACGATGGAAGGCAGCAAGAGCCAGGACGACAAGCCGTACGTGTACGTGAGCGAGAATTACGGCCAGAGCTGGCGTGCGATCACCAACGGACTGCCCAATGCGGCCATCTGGCGGATCACCGAACATCCGAAGGATCCCAACGTGCTCGTGGTCGCGCATGTGAGAGGCGTGCACTTCAGCAACGATCGTGGCGCCACCTGGCATTCCCTCAACACGAACATGCCCACGGTGCCGGTGACGAGCGTCGTCTTTCATCCGCGCGACAATGCGCTCGTGGCCGGGACATATGGCCGAGGCATCTATATCCTGGACGATGCAGGTCCGCTGCAGTCGTTGACCGCTGAAGCGCTGCGGACGGACGCGGTGCTCGCGTCCACGACCACGGGACGGCAGTGGCATGTGTTCAGCTCGAGTCCTGACTGGGGGGTTGGCGGCTGGAGCGCGCCGAATCCGGATTTCGATGCGTCGGTGAGCTATTTCATCCGCGACGGTGCCACGGGCAATGCGACGATCACGGTGTCGGATGCGGCCGGCGCGACTGTGCGGACGCTGTCCGGGCCAGCCGGCAGGGGACTGCATCGCGTGACCTGGGACATGCGCATGGACGGCGCGGTCCCGGCGAACGCCATGCCGGCGGGACGACGCGGCGGGGCGAGTGGAGCACTTGGTCCGCTCGTGCTTCCGGGCCGATACACCGTCAGCGTGCGCGTGCCTGGGGTGACGCGCGAGTTGCGTGGCGAGCTGCAGGTCATCGGTGATCCGATGGAGCGCATCTCCGATGCGGACCGTCGCGCACGACATGCCGCGACGCTGCGACTGTACGCGCTGCAGAAGCAGCTCGTGGCCGCGCGGGTGGAAGGACAGCCGCAGAGCCTCAGCGCGCCGCTGCGGAAGGTGCAGATGGAAGTGAACAGGCTCCTCGGCATCACCGGATCGCAGATGCGGATCATCGAGGGATTCAGCACGGCGCCCACGGCCGACCAGCGGCAACAGCTGGCCTGGCTGGAGGAAGATGTCGCGCGAGTGATGCGTGAGCTGCAGCGCGCTCGTGGAGGCAGCCAGTGAAGACGCTGACGCTCGCCTCGGCGGCACTGTTGCTGTCCAGCGCGCTCGGCGCGCAGCCCCGCGCGACCGCGTCCGGTCCGCGGCTCGCGCCGCCCCTGTTCTCGCATCTCACCTGGCGCGCGCTGGGGCCAGCGATCTTCGGTGGCCGCATCAACGACATCGAGGTCGCGCGGATTCCCGGACAGCCAGACCAGATCTATGTGCTCCCCGAGAACGGCGGCGTCTTCAAAAGCTCGAATGGCGGCGTCTCATGGACGCCGGTATTCGATGGCGTCGATGCCTTGATGTCCATGGGCGACATCGCGGTCGCGCCCTCCAGTCCGAACACGCTGTATCTGGGCACCGGTTCGGGGCTGAACCCCGTGTACTACTGGGGTGAGGGAGTGTTCAAGTCGACGGATGGCGGCCAGACATGGAACAACGTCGGATTGCGCGAGACGCGGCACATCGGCCGCATCGTGGTGCATCCCTCCAACCCCGATATCGCCTTTGTGGCGGCCGTTGGCCGCATGTGGGGGCCGAACACCGAACGCGGGCTGTATCGCACCGTGGACGGCGGCCGAAGCTGGCAGAAGGTGTTGTATGTGAATGACGTCACCGGCGCGAGCGACGTCGCCATCGATCCATCCAACCCGCGCGTCGTGATCGCCACGACGTATCAGCGCCAGCGGAAGGGGTTTGGGGGCAACGGCATCGGACCCGGCTCTGGGATGTACAAGTCGGTCGATGGTGGCGACACATGGAAGAAGATCACCGCCGGCCTCCCGACGGTGGAGATGGGACGCATCGGCCTCGCGATCTCACCGGTGGATCCGCGCCTCATGTACGCGGACGTCGAAGTCGGTGGAGCGGTGTACTCCGGGCCGCAGGGCGCCGATGGTGACTGCCCGCCTGAAGACCGCGCGGCCAACGCGGTGCGCGGCCAGTTCGACGCAGGCCAGGGAGGCATCTACCGGTCGGAAGATGGCGGTGAGACCTGGCAGCATGTGTTCAATCGCAGCGATCAACCGGTCGCGTCGTTCGTACAGATCCGCGCCGACCCGAAGGAGCGCAACCGCTTGTACCGTGAAGGCACCGGTTTCTATGTCTCTGAAGACATGGGCAAGACTTTCCGGCAGATCAACACACGCCTTCATGCGGACTATCGCAGCCTCTGGATCGATCCCGACAACAACAATCACCTGATCGTCGGCGAAGACGGCGGACTTGGGATCACCTGGGACCGCACGGCCACATGGGAAGCGCGCGTCAACCTCCCGATCGGCGAGTACTGGGAGCTGAACGTCGACAACCGCGATCCCTACGTCATCTGCGGCGGGACGCAGGACAATGGCAACTGGTGCCTCCCGCACGCGGTGCGCAACCGCAATGGCATCTCGAACCGCGATGCCTGGTCGGTTGGCGGTGGCGACGGGATGTTCTTCCAGATCGATCCGCGCGACACGAACTACGCGCTCATCGAAGTGAACAGCTCCACGACGGCAAACAGCATCCAGCGCATCGACCTGCGCAACCTGCAGCGGCAAAACGCCCGTCCCGGCATGATGCGTCCCGTGTCATGCCTCGAACGCCAGGCAGCACTTCCCACGGGTCGCGCGTTCGGGAACGATCCATCGTTCCGCTGGGCCTGGAGCACACCGATGGTGTTCTCGGAGCTCACGGCTGGTGTCGTGTACGCCGGCGCCAATGTGCTATTCAAGTCCGCGGACCGCGGCGGCACCTGGAAGGCGATCAGCCCGGACCTCACGGCCCGCATCGATCGTGATACGGTTCGCATTTTCGGCAAGCCGATCGGGAAGGTGAATTATTCACCAGGCGGCGGACCCGCGGCCAATCCCCTGCTCTCTTCGCTCTTCGGCGCGATTACATGGATTGGTGAGTCGCCGGTGAACGCGCGCGTGATCTATACGGGCACCGACGACGGCCAGGTCAACGTCACCCGCGACGGCGGCGCGACCTGGACGAACGTGACGAAGAACATCCCCGGGCTTCCCGCCTACACCTTCGCCACCACGGTGCAGCCATCGCGTCATGCGGCGGGACGCGTCTACGCCACCTTCGACGGCCATTTCAACGACGACGAGAACACCTACGTTTTCGTCAGCGAGGATTTCGGCCAGAGCTGGCGTTCGCTCGCGGCAGGGCTTCCGCGCACATCGGTGGTTCGCATCGCGGAGCACCCACGCTCCGCACACCTGCTTGTGGTCGGGCATACGCGCGGGGTCCATTTCTCCAACGACCGCGGCGCCACATGGCAGTCGCTGTCGACCAACATGCCCACGGTGCCGGTGCGCAGCGTCGTGTTCCATCCACGCGACAACTCGCTCGTGGTCGGCACGTACGCGCGTGGCGTGTTTGTGCTCGATGACGTCGGCGCACTCGAAGCGCTGACGCCGCAGAACGTCACGCGCGACGCCGTAATGGTGTCGGCCACACGCGGCCGGCAGTGGAACCTCTTCAGCCTCGTGCCGAACTCGGGACACGAAGAGTATTTCGCGCCGAATCCGGAGTTCGACCCCGTCATCACGTACTACGTGCGCGACGGCGCCGCAACTCCAGCATCGGTGACGATTCGCGATGCCCAGGGCGCGGTGATTCGTACCCTGAGCGGTCCCTCGGCAAAGGGAGTGAACCGGGTCACCTGGGACATGCGCATGGATCCGGCGATCGCGTCGGACGCTCAACCGGGCCAGCGTCAGACGGGTGGCGGTGGACGAGGGGGTGCGGCAACAGCCGCCGGCCCGCTGGTGCTGCCGGGATCCTACACGGTGAGCGTGGCGATTCCCGGCATTGCCGCTGCGCTCACATCTCCCGTCACCATCCAGGGCGACCCGATGGATGCCGACTTCACGACCGCAGCCCGGCGCACGCGTCAGGCGGCGCTGATGAGTGTGTACGGGCAGCAGAAGCAGCTCGGCGAGGCACGCACCACGCTGCGCCGGATCGCGTCGCAGGGAGCGGCGGCAGCTGCCAACGAACGACTCGTCGCCGAGGTCGATCGGTTGATCGGGATTTCAGGAACGCTGCTTCGGCTGATCGAGAGCTATAACGGAGTACCCACGGCGGATCAGCGGCAGCAGATGGCCTGGCTCAGCGAAGACACCGGACGCGCGATGACCGCAGTGCGCGCGCTCGGCACCACCGGTGGGCGTTGACTTCACAATTGCAGCGCGGAGACATCCAGTGCATTCGATGAATCGAGGCAGGTTGCTGGCCATCGCGGCGATTTTTTCCGCGCTACCGATCGTTCCCACCACGTTGGCGGCGCAGGGTGCGCGCGCCGCGAATCCAGCAGACAACGGCCCGCAGCTCGCGCCGCCGCTGTTCCGCACCCTTACGTGGCGCAACCTCGGTCCCGCGCTGTTCGGCGGACGCATCACCGAGATCGAGATCGTGCGACGGACCGGGCAACCCGACCAGCTGTACATCCTGCCCGAGAATGGCGGCGTGTTCCGCAGCACGAACGGCGGGACGTCGTGGACGCCGCTCTTCGATCACGTGAACACGATGATGTCCATGGGTGACATCGCGGTGTCCCGCACGGACCCGAACCTGATCTGGGTGAGCACGGGGCACGGCAACAACCCCGCGTACTACTGGGGTGAGGGGGTCTACAAGTCCACGGACGGCGGTGTGTCGTGGACGCACATGGGGCTGCGCGAAACACAGCACATCGGCCGGATCCTGGTTCATCCGACGAATCCGGATATCGTCTTCGCGGCCGCCGTCGGTGGCCTCTGGGGACCGAGCCAGGATCGCGGGCTGTTCAAGAGCAAGGACGGCGGACGCACCTGGAGCAAGGTCCTGTACGTGAATGAGATCACCGGCGCGAGCGAAGTGATCTTCCATCCGACGAACCCGCAGGTGATGTTCGCGTCCACGCACCAGCGCCAGCGCAAGGGATACGGCGGCATCACCATCGGCGCCGGCTCGGCGATCTACAAGTCGGTGGACGGCGGCGACAGCTGGACGAAGATCACGCGCGGCCTTCCGACGGTGGAGATGGGACGCATCGGCCTGAGCATCTCGCCAGTGGATCCCAACCTCGTCTACGCAGACATCGAGGTCGGGGGCGGCGCATATCCGTTCAACAGCAACGACGGTGATTGTCCCCTGGATGCGCTGGCCACACCGTCGTCGCGCACAGGCACGGGCCGCCCAGCGGGCCGGATGGTCGAGGGCCAGGGAGGCGTGTATCGCAGTTTTGATGGTGGCGAGACGTGGGAGCAGGGGTTCTCGCGCTTCGACACGCCCGCGGGAACGTTTCTGCGCCTGTGGGCAGACCCGAAGGACAAGAACCGCGTGTATCGCGACGGCGTCCAGTTCTGGGTGTCTGATGACATGGGAAAGACCTTCCGGCAAATGCAGACGAACCTGCACGCCGACTACCGCGCGCTGTGGATCGATCCCGACAACAACAATCATCTCATCGTCACCAATGACGGCGGGCTGGGAATTTCCTGGGACCGTGGGCTGACGTGGGAGTGGAAGAACAACATCCCGCTGGCGCAGTACTGGGAGCTGAACGTCGACAACCGCGACCCCTACGTGGTGTGCGGGGGCACGCAGGACAATGGCAACTGGTGCCTGCCGAGCGCGGTGCGTAACCGGAACGGGATCACTGCGCGTGATGCCTGGTCACTGGGCGGTGGTGACGGCATGCACTTTCACGTCGATCCGCGCGACTCGACGTTTGCGTTCATCGAGGTCAACAGCTCGTCGACGCAGAACAGCATCCAGCGGCTGAACTTCACGAACCTGCAGCGGCAGAGCGCCCGCCCCGGGTTGTTCCGTCCGAAGTCCTGCCTCGAGCGGCCGGCCGGACAAGCGGCGGCAGCCGCAGGCCCCGCGCGTGGCGTTGGCAATGACCCGTCGTACCGCTGGGCGTGGAACACGCCGGTGCACTTCTCGTCGGTCACGCCGAACGTCGTGTACGCGGGCGCGAACGTGCTGTTTCGCAGCGACGACCGCGGTGGCAGCTGGCGCCCGATCAGTCCCGACCTCACATCGCGCGTCAATCGCGACACGGTGCGCGTGATGGGCAAGGCCATCGGTGCGGTGAACTACTCGCCGGGCGGCGGTCCCAGCATGAATCCGGACCTCACCGCGCTGTACGGCCAGATCTCCTGGATCGGTGAATCACCGCTGGACGGCAAGGTGCTGTACACCGGCACCGATGACGGCCAGGTGAGCGTGAGCCGCGATGGCGGTGCGACGTGGAAGAATGTCACCAGCAGTATCACGGGGCTGCCACCACACACGTTCGTCAGCAGCGTCGTTCCATCTCGCGCAAGCGCGGGGCGCGTGTATGCGACGTTCGACGGCCATTACAACAACGACTTCAACACGTACGTCTTCGTCAGCGATGACTTCGGCCAGCGCTGGCGGAAGATCACGACGGGACTGCCGACGACGTCCGTCGCCCGCATCGCGGAGCATCCGAGGGATCCGAACCTGCTGGTGGTGGGACACGCGCGGGGCGCACACTTCTCGAACGACCGTGGCGCGACGTGGCACTCACTCTCGACCAACATGCCAACGATCCCCGTGCGCAGCGTGGTCTTCCAGCCGCGCGACAACGCGCTGATCCTCGGCACCTACGCGCGCGGCATCTGGATTCTCGACGACGTGGCTCCGTTGCAGGCACTGACCGCGGAAGCGACAAAGTCCGACGCGCTGCTCGTGTCGGTAACGCGCGGGCGGCAGATCAATTCCTTCAGCCTGGGATCGCTCTACGGGCATGAGGAGTTCATCGCGCCGAATCCTGACTTCGATCCGGCGATCTCCTTTTACGTGCGCGACAACAAGGAAGGCCAGGCGGTCATCACGATCAGCGATGCGCAGGGCGCCACGGTTCGCACCATGAGCGCGCCAGTCACCGCGGGGCTCCACCGGGTGTCGTGGGACATGCGTATGAACCCGGCGGTGCCGGCACAGGCGACGACGGCCGCCCGCGGCGGTGGTCGGGCCGCTGGAGCGGGCGCTGGGCCGATGGTGATGCCCGGCAACTATCAGGTGAGCATCGCGATTCCTGGTGTAAGCCAGCCGCTGCGTGGCCAGGTTGTGGTCCAGGGGGACCCGATGGACAGCGGGTTTTCCGCGGCGGATCGTCGGACGCGTCATGAGGCCATCATGCGCCTCTACAACCTGCAGAAGACGCTGGTGACGGCACGCGCAGCGGCCGCTGCTGCAACGTCAGCGCAGACTCGGCTCGTCGCCGAAGTGGACCGACTGCAGTCGATCGCCGGCGGGTTGGTACGGACGCTGGAGAGCTTCAACGCCGTGCCGACGGGCGATCAGCGTCAGCAGATGACGTGGCTGGTGGATGATGCGAGGATCGCGATCACGGCGATCAACCGCGCGGCGGGTAGCCAGGTTCCGGTGCCGTGAGTTGGGGCTCGGCGCTCGGCGCTCGGCGCTCAGCCCCGATTAACGGTCAGCTCCGAAAGGGATTAATCCAACGCAGAGACGCGGAGACGCAGAGGGGTGATCCTCTGCGCCTCTGCGTTGAATCAGCAGTTGGCTCTACAGCTGCGGCTCTCGGCCTCGGCTTACGACCGTGGGTTACAACCATTCCTCCGCGACCCCTGCGGTGATCTGACAGTTGGCTCTGGAAGGGATTGATTCAACGCAGAGACGCAGAGACGCAGAGACGCAGAGGTGTTCAATTCAGATCCTCTGGGTTCCTCGCCGACCCCTGCGGTTAGCTCGGGAGGGAATCAATCCACCGTGTAGGACCCGGGGGACGGAATGGGTGTTCCTCTGCGCCTCCGCGCCTCTGCGTTGAATCCGCAGTTGGCTCTACAGCTGCGGCTCTCGGCCTCGGCTTACGACGCGAATCAAACCGGCGTGGCGGCTCTGGCGGTGCGATCGTAGCGCGGTACCTCGACGCGCGGAGCCGCCAGGTCCGGCACGGCAACCCAGCGCCGGTGGCGGTGTGAGTCCTCGACCGCGTTGATCAGCGCCTGGACGTGGGCGCCGTCCTCGAAGTTGCCGGCGTTCTCCTCACCACCATCGATGATCTCGGTGAGGAAGCTGTTGATGAGGTTCGCATAGAAGAGCGATCGCCATGATTCGCGCTTCGTGCCGCCGACCGGATAGAAGCGTTCTGGCACGTCGATCTCCCGGAACTCGACTTCGCCGGCCGTGGCGACCTTGAGCGATTCGCACACACCGTTCTCTTCGACCAGCCGGCAGATGATGGCGCCCTTGCTGCCGTAGATCCGCGCCTCGATGCCGGGATAATTGCCCACGGTCACGAAGCTGGTCTGGATGGAGCCAATGCCACCATTCTCGAACTCGCCGATGAACACGTCGCCGTCATCGATGTTCATCCGCATCATTTTCCCCGTCGCGCGGACGACGCGCTCGGGGATGAAGTTCTTCAGTGTGCCGACCACCTGCGAGAACCGGCATCCCATGAACAAGTGCCCGATGTCCATGATCGGCGCGCCGTATCCCTCGAGCGACGACACCTGGATGGTGGACTGGTCCGCGAGATGATCCACCTGGCGCAGCGGGTTGGACGGATCCAGCCACTGTGAATTCTGCTCGTAGCCGTTGAAGATGAACGGCGTGCCGATGAAGCCTTCGTCGATCAGCGCCTTGGCATACTGCATGGCCGGGCTGTATCGAAACGTGAAACCCATCTTGGTCTTCACGCCCTTCTCGCTCGCGAGCGCGGCCGCCTTCATGGTGTCGCGGTAGTCGAACGCCACCGGCTTCTCGCAGAGGACGTGCTTCCCTGCCTGGAGCGCGGCCCAGGAAAGCTCGAAATGGGTGGCGCTTGGCGTACAGACGTCGATCAGGGAGACGTCGGCATTCTCGATCAGCGCGTCGTGCGAGTCATAAACCTCGGGAATCCCGAACTTGCTCGCGAATTCCTCCGCCCGGGAGCGTACCGGGTCCGCGATGGCGACGAGCTCACAGCGTGGATCGCGCTTGAAGCCGGGGATATGCGCGAGCGCGGCCCAGTTGCCGGCGCCCAACAAGCCCACACGAATGGTCAGACACACCCCCCGTCAGCGGCGGAATGAGAATACACGAAGCGAATGTGGGCAGCGGCGCGGGGCCGCGCCACTCGCCGTGCTGATGCCCGCATCTGGGCTGCTGATATTGGCTACGAACGTTGCAGTTTTGCCGTAACGTGTGGCGGCTTCTCCCAAGGATCATTACATGCGCCGCTTCCCCGCCCCCGCCGTCGCGCTCGCACTGCTGACGATTCCAGCTGCCCTCACCGCGCAAGGCGCGCCCGAGCCAGCCTCCGGACCACGACTCGCGCCTGCTCCGTTTTCCAGCATGACGTGGCGGACCATCGGTCCCACATCATTCAGCGGGCGCATCACCGACATCGACGTCGCACGTCGAACCGGTCAACCGGACGTGATCTTCGTCGGCAGCGGGAGTGGTGGCGTCTTCCGCAGCAACAACAAGGGCACGACCTGGGAGCCCGTGTTCGACCGGATCAACGGAGCCATGTCCATCGGCGACGTGACCGTCGCTCCCTCCGCGCCCGACATCGTCTGGGTCGGCACCGGCGAAGGGACAAACCCCGCTCGCGACTGGGGTGACGGTATCTACAAGTCCACCGACGGTGGAACCACGTGGACGAACATGGGGCTGAAAGACACGCGGCACATCGGACGGATCGTGATCCATCCGTCCAACCCTGACATCGTGTACGTCGCGTCGGCGGGCCACATGTGGGGGCCGCACCCCGAGCGCGGATTGTTCAAGACAACGGACGGCGGACGCACATGGGCGAAGATCCTCTACGTGGATCCGAACACCGGCGTGAATGACATCGTCATGGACCATGCGAACCCGCAGGTGCTGTATGCATCCACGTACCAGCGGCAGCGCAACAACTACGGTGGCATCCTCAACGGGCCCGGCTCCGGCATCCACAAGTCCACCGATGGCGGCGCGACCTGGACGAAGCTCACGCGCGGATTGCCTACGACGGACAAGGGACGTATCGGCCTCGAGATGTTCCCGGGTGACTCACGCATCATCTACGCGGACGTCGAAGTCTCGCTCGTGGCCAGCGTTGGAGGCGGCGGCCAGACGCTCGACTGCGCGCCTCCCGACGCGACGCGCACCGCTGGCCCGCAGGGACGCGACACACGCGCTGGTGAAGGGGGCGTCTATCGCAGCATCGATGGCGGCGAAACGTGGGAGCACCTCAACGCCACGGCGGAATCTCCGGCCGGATACTTCAGTGAAATCTGGGCGGACCCGAAGGATCGCAACCGGCTGTATCGCGCTGGCGTGAACTTCCACATCTCCGATGACATGGGAAAGACGTTCCGCGTCGCACGCACCGGGCTGCACGTCGACTACCACGCGCTCTGGATCGATCCACAGGACCCCAACCATATCATCGTCGGCAGCGACGGCGGCATCGCGATCACCTGGGACCGCACCGCCACCTGGCTCTACCGCGACAACCTGCCGATCGTGCAGTTCTACGAGATCTCCGTCGACAACCGCGATCCGTATCTCGTGTGTGGCGGTACGCAGGACAATGGCTCGTGGTGCACGCCGAGCGCGGTGCGCGACCGTAACGGCATCTCGGGCGCGCATGCGTACAGCGTTGGTGGTGGCGACGGCTTCCATGTGCACGTGGACCCACGCGACAGCACGTACATGATCTCGGAGTCGCAGAACGGAAACCTGCAGCGCGTGAGCCTCGCGAGCATGCAGCGGCAGAGCATCAGGCCGTCCATGGCGCCGCGTCCCCGCTCCTGTTTCGATGTCGCCGCGGGACAGCCGGCACCAGCGCGGCCGCACCGCTACCGGTGGGAGTGGAATACGCCGATCACGTTCTCGAGCGTGACACCCGGCGTGGTCTACACGGGCGCCGATGTCCTCTTCCGCAGTACGGACCGCGGCGGCAGCTGGACCCCGGTCAGCCGCGACCTCACGGCACAAATCGACCGCGATACGATCTTCGTGATGGGGAAAGCGCTCGGCGCGGTGAACTATTCGCCGAACGGCTCGCGCGTCTCCGACCCGACGCTGACGTCGATCTTCGGATCGGTGCTGTCGATCAGTGAATCCGCCGTGGACCCGCGCGTGCTGTACGTGGGCACCACGGATGGCCAGGTCCAGGTCACGCGTGACCTGGGCGCAACCTGGAAGAACGTCTCGTCACGCATCTCGGGCGTGCCGAGGTTCACGTACATCAGCACCGTGCTCGCGTCCCGCACGGTCGCGGGGCGCGTCTACGTGACCTTCGACGGTCGCGGAAACGCGGATGACAAGCCGTACGTGTTCGTGAGTGACAATTTCGGGGACACCTGGCGGCAGATCACCAGCGGCCTGCCTGACGCACCGATCACGCGCATCGCCGAGCATCCGTCCTCGCCGCACCTGATCGCGGTCGGCCATGCGCGCGGAGTGCACTTCTCCAACGACGCAGGCGCCACCTGGCACTCGCTCAACACGAACATGCCAACGGTGCCGGTGGGCGGGCTGGTGTTCCAGGCGCGGGACAACGCGCTGGTGGTCGGCACCTACGGACGCGGGATCTGGATCCTCGACGACGTTGGTCCGCTGCAGTCGCTTACGGCCCGTGCGCTGGCGCAGGATGACGCCGTGCTCGCGTCCACGACGCGTGGGCGGCAGATGAACCTCTTCAGCAGCGGCGCGACGTACGGCGACGACGAGTTGTACTTCAGCAATCCGGAGTTCGCGGCGGGAGTGAGCTATCACCTGCGTCAGGCCGCGAGCGGCTTTGCGACCATCACGATCCGTGACGCGCAGGGTGCTCGCGTGCGCCAGCTGCAGGGCACCGTGAACGCCGGGTTGAATCGAGTGACGTGGGACATGCGCATGGACCTGCCGCTCGCGGCTGAAGGCGGTCCTACGCTCGCTGGTCGACCCGCCGGTGGTGGTGGCGGTGGACGTGGTGGTGCTGCGACCGCAGCCGGGCCGCTGGTTCTTCCGGGGCGCTACAGCGTGACCATTGCTATCCCCGGAGTCGCACGCGAGCTGCGCGGCAACATCAGCGTGGAGGCCGATCCCAGCGATGGGTTCACCATGACGCAGCGACGCACCCGGCAGGCGGCGATCATGTCGCTCTACAACCTGCAGCGCACCCTCGGCGCGGTTCGCGAGGCGGCCGCCACGCTTCCTGACTCGGTCGTTCGGCGCACGCGCATCGCTGACGAAGTCCAGCGGTTGCTCCCCGCCGCTGCGGCGACCATGCGCTCGCTCGAGTCGTTCAACGCGGTTCCCACCGCAGACCAGCGCCGCCAGATGACCTGGATTTTCGAGGACGCCCGGCGCGCGACGAACACCGTAAATGCATTGACCCGGGGAAGAGCGCCGATCGCGCTTCCCACCCTTCCCGCCACGCCTGCCCCGTAACAGAGGATCTTCATGATGCCCGCACGCATTCATCTGGCTTTCGTCGCACTGTTGGGAGCAGCCTCGCAGCAGGCGATGGCGCAGGCGACCGCCGATCACAGCACGCACACGCCACCCACGGCATTCGGGAACGTCACATGGCGCAACCTCGGGCCGACGAACATGGGCGGCCGGGTGGACGACATCGCGGTGGGCCGCACCCGTGGACAACCCGACCAGATCTACATCACCGCGTCGAGCGGCGGGATCTTCAAGAGCACGAATGGCGGAACGTCCTGGTCGCCGGTGTTCGACGGCGTGAAGGGGTCGATGTCCATGGGCGCCGTCGCGGTGTCGAAGTCGCACCCGAACGTGGTGTGGGCAGGGACCGGTGAAGAGACCACCGTCGCGTACTACTGGGGCGATGGCGTCTACAAGTCCGTCGATGGCGGAAAGTCCTGGCTGCACATGGGACTGCGCGACATCCGTCACACCGGTCGCATCGCCATTCATCCCTCCAACCCCGAGATCGTGTTCGTGGCGGCGCAGGGACGGATGTGGGGCCCTAATACCGAACGCGGCGTCTTCAAGACCACGGATGGCGGCCGCACGTGGAAGAAGGTGCTCTACGTCGACGAGAACACTGGCGCCAACGACGTGGTGCTGGATCCCACGAACCCGATGATCATGTATGCGTCGAGCTACCAGCGGCAGCGGAAGAGCTACGGCGGCATCACCGTCGGACCGGGATCGGCGATCTACAAGTCCACCGACGGTGGCGACAGCTGGCGCAAGGTCACCAGCGGCTTGCCGACGGTGGAGATGGGACGCATCGGGCTGGACGTGTCTCCCGTCGATCCGAAACTGATCTACGCGGACATCGAGGTCAGCGGATCACGCTATCCAGCCCCACAGGGAAGTGACGGCGATTGCGTCATGGGCGGCCGAGGCAACAATGCGTTTGAAAGCGCTGGCGGAGTGTTTCGAAGCACCGACGGC
>DASPMP010000140.1:0-7435 GCA_035626995.1 Gemmatimonadaceae bacterium | reverse complement strand
GCTGCGTGAACGCCTGCGCGGCGGACGACCGTGGATCGGCTACGACGATCGGCTGCCCGCGCTCGCCCCCTTCCATCACCGCCGGGTGCATCGGCACCTGCCCAAGCAACGGGAGTTTCAGCTCCGTCGCGAGCCGTTCGCCGCCGCCGGATCCGAACATTGCGGTCGGCTTGCCGCAATGCGGGCACTCGAACCAGCTCATGTTCTCGACGATCCCGAGCACCGGCACGTTGACGCGTTCGAACATTTTCGCCCCCCGCAGCGCGTCGCCCACCGCGACTTCCTGCGGAGTCGTCACGATGATCGCACCGCGCACGTGCGTGGCCTGCACGAGCGAGAGCTGAGCATCGCCGGTCCCTGGCGGCAGGTCCACGATGAAGTAGTCGAGCTGCCCCCAGGCGACGTCACGGAGAAACTGGTTCACGATCTTCATCACGATCGGACCACGCCAGATGGCCGGCTGATCGCGTTCGATGAGAAATCCCAGGCTGATCACCTTCACGCCATGGGCCTCGAGCGGCACAATCTTCTCGTTCAGCACGGCAGGCGGCGAGTTGACGCCCATCATCCGCGGCAGGTTCGGCCCATAGATGTCGCCGTCCATCAGCCCGACGCGGGCACCGGATTGTGCGAGCGCAACCGCCAGGTTGCTCGCCACCGTGGATTTGCCGACGCCTCCCTTCCCGCTGGAGACGGCAATCACGACGCCGAGCCCGGGATAGGCTACGGGCTGTTGCGGCGGTGGCACCGGCTTTCGGGCGGGCGCATCGTTCATGACAGGAAGCGCGCGTCCGCTCCCCGGAGTCTTTTCGTTCATGATCGCAACCTAAAGGACCTCGCGCGCTGCTGCGAGCACACGCTCGCGCACCTCGTCCAGGCCGCCCGGAATCAGCGCGCCCGCGGCGCGTGCGTGCCCGCCACCACCGAACCGGTGCGCGAATGCATTGACGTCGACGCCGCCGGTGCTGCGAAAGGATGCCTTGACCTTCCCATGCCCGAGATCGCGAAAAAAGACCGCCATCCGTGTGCCGGCAATCGAGCGCGCATGCTCGACAATACCATCCAGGTCCTCCTGCCGAACCTTGAAACGGTCTGCAGCACCCGCATTCATGCTCAGCCAGGCCAGCCCCTTTGCTTCGTCGACGCCCAGGGTCTGGAGCACCTCCGCGAGCAGTCGCACGCGCCCTGCCGGCGCCGACGCATAGACGCGCTGGTAGATCTCCTCGGGGTCCACGCCGGCCGCCAGCAGGTCCGCGGCGATGGCGTGGCTTCGGGG
This sequence comes from Gemmatimonadaceae bacterium, assembly GCA_035626995.1. Lineage (GTDB taxonomy): Bacteria > Gemmatimonadota > Gemmatimonadetes > Gemmatimonadales > Gemmatimonadaceae > DASPMP01. The sequence goes on along the minus strand of DASPMP010000140.1, from coordinate 6,159 downwards.
CGTCGTGTTGCTGAAGCGGAAGCCACCGGTGTCGGTGAGGATCGCGCTGTACAGAGAACGGGCGATCCGCGGCGTGATCTCGAAATCCAGCTCGCGCGCGAGATCGTACACCAGTTCTCCCGTCGCACACGCGGTCGTATCGGTGAGGATGATGTCTCCGGCCTTGTCGTCGGACGCGATGTGATGGTCGATCACCAGACGCGGCACCGTCAGCTTCCGGACGGCATCGGCCAGCGATCCCAGTCGCTTGACGTCGCTGATGTCGAGAACGATCAGCAGGTCGATGTCGCGCAATGCGCCGGCGCCGTCGGCAGAACGGTCTTCGACGTCCTCCGCCAGCAGGAAGTCGAACAGCTCCGGCCACGGGGTCGGATTCACGACGTGCACCTGCATTCCACGCTGCATGAGGAGTCGGGCGAGCCCCGTCTCCGAGCCGCAGCCGTCGCCATCGGCGTTGATGTGCGTCGACAACGCAACGCGCCGGCCGGGCGTCAGCTCGCGCGCGATCTGCTGGATTCCGGCGCGCCGGTCGGCAGAGATGCGGAAAAAATCGCCGTGCTGCAGTCGAGGCCTCCCAAAAGAAGACGGCGCCCCTTGCGAGGCGCCGCCGGAAACTAACGAGCACGAACCCGGTCAGCTCATCCGGGCACTGGTGGAATTGGCCAGCTTCGAGTGCGAGCGGCCGTAGCCGAAGTAGATCACGACACCCAACAGCATCCAGACGATGAGTCGGATCCAGGTGTCCAGCGGCAGGAACGCCATCATGCCGAAGCAGATGAGAATTCCCAGGATTGGCACCAATGGGACCAGCGGCGTACGGAATGGACGCGGAATGTCCGGACGCGCGCGTCGCAGCACGATGACACCTGCGCATACGATCACGAACGCCAGCAGCGTCCCGATGGATACGAGCTCACCAAGCAAGCCGATGGGAAAGAACCCAGCAACGAGGCCGGCGACAGAACCCGTCAGGATGGTGGTGATGTAGGGCGTCCGGAACCGCGGATGCACCTTGCCGAAGACCGCGGGAAGCAGCCCGTCGCGAGCCATCGAATAAAAAATGCGCGGCTGGCCCATGAGCATCACGAGCACGACCGACGCGAGGCCGAGCACCGCCCCGAGACTCGTCGCATAGCCCAGCCAATTGAGCGCCGGTCCGGCCTTCTCGATCGCGACCTTCACGGGGTGCGGCACATTCAGTTCCGTGTAGTGCGCCATCCCCGTCATGACCAGTGCCATCAGGATGTAGAGCACGGTACAGATCGCCAGCGAGGCGAGAATACCGATGGGCATGTCTCGCTGTGGATTCTTGGCTTCCTGGGCCGCCGTCGATACGGCGTCGAAACCGATGTAGGCGAAAAAGACGACCGCAGCCGCGCGCACGACGCCTGTCCACCCGAACGACCCGAATGTGCCCGTGTTCTCGGGAAGGAATGGCGACCAGTTCGACGACTTCACATACATGAAGCCGAAGCCGATCACGAGGAAGACGATGCCGACCTTCAGGAACACGATGACGTTATTGAACCGGGCCGATTCCTTGATGCCGACCACGAGCAGCGCCGTCATGACCGCGATGAGCGCGATGGCAGGGAGATTGATGATGCCCCCCTGCAGCGCTCCGCCCGCAGCCGAACACAGATCGGCGGCGACCCCGCCGGCACTTCCCGCCGCCGTGCGAAGGGAATCCATCGAGAAGAGGTGATTGTTCGTGGGATTCACGCACATCACGTTGCGCACGAGTGTGTGTGTTCCTTGCACCGTGAGCGGGGCGCTGGACCAGGCCGGTGGGAGGGCCATACCCATGTCGCGAAGCAATGCCGCGAAATACCCCGACCAGCCGACGGCGACGGTTGCCGCGCCGAAGAGGTATTCGAGGATAAGGTCCCAGCCGATGATCCAGGCGAAGAACTCACCGAGCGTCGCATAGCTGTAGGTGTATGCGCTGCCGGCAATCGGAATCATCGACGCGAATTCGGCATAGCACAATCCGGCAAAGAGGCAGCCGAGACCGGCGAGCACGAACGAGAGCATGACGGCGGGACCGGCATACTGTGCCGCCGCCGTACCCGTCAGAACGAAGATGCCGGCGCCGATGATCGCGCCGATGCCCAGCAGGGTGAGATTCCACGCGCCGAGCGCGCGACGAAGGGAATGTTCACCTTCGGATGTCGCTTCTTCCTGAAGGACGGCAATGCTCTTGGTAGTCCACAGTCCCATGCGGCTCTCCGGTGGGTCCTAGGCGTAAAGGTGGGGCGGCCCCGAGTGCCGCGAATTGTATACAGTCGAAAATCTCGGGTCCCTGCGCCCTGCTGTCAAGCAAAAGAACGCGGAACTAGCCGGAATAGTTGGGTGCTTCTCGCGTGATCGTGACGTCGTGGGGGTGAGACTCGCGCAGTCCGGCCATCGTGATGCGAACAAACTGGGTCCGGGTACGCAGGTCCTCGATGTTCGCCGACCCGACGTATCCCATGCCGCTTCTGAGACCACCGACCATCTGATAGAGCACGTCCGCGACGGGCCCCTTGTACGGGACACGTCCTTCGATGCCCTCCGGCACGAGCTTCCGGGCCGACAGCTCCCCTTCCTGGAAATACCGGTCGGCGCTGCCGTCCTGCATGGCGCTGAGTGATCCCATACCGCGCACCATCTTGTAGCGACGACCCTCGAGAAGGAAGGCCTCGCCCGGACTTTCTTCCGTGCCCGCCAGCATGGAACCCATCATCACGGACGCAGCGCCAGCCGCGAGCGCCTTGACGATATCGCCGGAATACTTGATGCCACCGTCCGCGATGACCGGAACGTCACCCGCGCCGGCGACCGCGTCCATCACTGCGGTCAGCTGCGGCACACCCACCCCGGTCACCACACGCGTGGTGCAGATCGAGCCCGGACCGACTCCGCATTTGACCGCATCGACGCCGCGCTCGACAAGCGCCATTGCTCCCTCGCGACTGGCGATGTTCCCAGCCACGAGCTGGACATCGGGGAACGCGTCGCGCACCTGCGCGGTCGCCCGGAGCACCCCTTCACTGTGGCCGTGCGCCGTATCGATGATCAGCGCATCGACGCCCGCATCCACGAGCGCGCGCGCGCGGGACATGAAATCGCCCGCGGCACCGATCGCCGCGGCGACCCGGAGCCGACCGTGTTTGTCCTTGTTGGCCTCCGGATACTGACGGCGCTTGTGGATGTCCTTGATGGTGATCAGGCCGCGGAGCCGGCGATCCTTGTCCACCACCGGCAGCTTCTCGATGCGGTTCTGTGCGAGGATGCGCTCGGCCTCATCCAGCGTCGTGCCCTCCGGAGCGGTCACGAGACGATCCTTGGTCATCGCGTCGCGCAACGGCCGGTCGAGATCCCGCTCGAACTGCAGGTCCCGATTCGTGATGATGCCCACCAGTCGGTCCTCGTCGTCGACGATGGGCACTCCCGAAATGCGAAACCGCGCCATCAGCGATGTCGCGGCTCTCACGGTATCGTCCGGGCGGAGCTTGTAGGGCTGCAGAATCATCCCGCTCTCGCTGCGCTTCACACGATCGGTCTCGGCCGCCTGCCGGTCGATCGACATGTTCTTGTGCAGGACGCCGATCCCGCCTGCACGTGCCATCGCGATCGCCATCTCGGATTCCGTGACCGTATCCATTGCTGCGGATGCGAACGGCACTCCGAGTCCGATTCCCCGGCTGAAGCGCGACACCGTCGAAACATCCTTCGGATGAGTCAGTGAGTGCCGTGGTGCCAGCAGCACGTCATCAAACGTCAGAGCCACGTCAGCGCGCACCCGGGGGTGTTCGCTCCGTGGCTCTTCATTGCGGGAAGGCCCGCTGCCGGTGCGTTCCTGCTGCGCGGCGCGTGGTACCTGTCGAGTTCCTGTCGCCATGGCGAAAGGTAGCTCTGACCCCCCAACCGGAAAAGAACGAGCTAGCGCCCGATGACCTGGAGGCGGCGCCGGACGCGACGCGGCAGGAAGAACGCGGCAGCCGTCAACGCCTTTCGAAGGTTGAACGTGCGAAGATCGCTGGGATCGCCGGTCCAGTGCGAGAGGAGGACCGCGCGTCCAGCGTTCTGCATGAGGCGTTGCAATGCGAGCATCAGCAGGTACAGATCGTCCACCTCACCGAGGAACGGAATGAAATCCGGGATCCAGTCGATCGGCGCGACGATGTAGGCGATGGCGCCCGCGACGAGCACTTTGTCGACGATGGACACCCGTACGTCCGAGATCAGGCCCCACAGAAGTGTCAGGAACCGAGGGAGCTCCGCGACGTAATTCATGACGGTCTTCTTCGCGCCGGTCCGGGGCGCGTGCCCTTCGTCCGACGGCTCCGGCCGTGCGCGTGTCTTGGTACGCGCGCTCTTGGGAATTGCCATTACAAACGCTCCTCGCCTGAACCCGGCTTCTTGAGGTCATGCGCCGGACTCGACGCTTCCGTGGTCTGTGGGCCAGGCGGCTTCGCTGCCGCCGAGGGCGCTGTACTAGCACCAGTCGTACCGCTGGAGGCCGACGGGCGTGGCGCGCCAACATTCTGGGCGACGCTGACGATGTCCGTCGCGACGGATTTGCCTGCCGCCACCGCGCCATTGAGGACGTTTGCGGCCTTGTTCAGGAGGCCCATCGTCTCGGCGATTGCGGATGCTGAGACCTTACCCGCCCGCAGCCGATCCTCTACCGCCTCGGTGAACTTCGTAAAGGCGTTTCCCTGCTGGCGCTCGGCGTACTTGGAGTCCAGAAACTCGATGTAGTCGAGGATCTGATAGCCGCGCTCGTCGGAGAGCGTATCCAGCTTCCGGTTGATTCGCTCGCGCAGATGCTCGTTCATGCGAGGAATCTAGCGAAAGCAGCGGCGTCAGCCCTTCCAGCGTGACTTGGTGCCGCGGGCGTCGATATGGACGTAGGGCTTCGAGTAGCGGCGGCTCGTGTAGATGCCCAGGCCACCTGCGAGGTCAGGATGCGTGCGTTCCACTGCCTCGACCGCGGCTACGACGAGCCGATAATCGGTCCGGTCAAACAACCCGTTCCGGTTGGCGTCGACGACAACGTCCGCCGCATCGCCGTACTGGTGGCGGCTGTCGCGAGCGGCCAGCTGAATGCGGCGATTGTGTGCAGGCGTCCTGAAGCCGGAATGGACGTCGAGGGCCAACTGCGTTGTCGTGCCCTGGCCGGACGATTCCAGCTGCGCAAACACCAGCTCGAGCTTGTCCAGGAGACGCGGATTCAGCGCGACATACTTCGGCCACACGTCCTTCTGGTCGTCATGCGTGAGGAAGTGACTCAGGCGCAGGTGCTTGCTCACCGAGAGGTCGACGTGCTGCGGATACACCTCGAGGAACCCGTCCGGGTGATCATTGTCCCGCGACCGGCGCAGTCGCTCCGCCAGGTATGTCCCGATGCGGTAGCCGTTGAGCATTGTGCCCAGCTTCTCCTCGAAGGGGCGCATGACCGCGACGGCTGGTTCGCGGATGATCTGCCGCTCTGAGCCGCGGATGAGCGTGAGATAGTAGAAACCGGGAAGCAGAGGTGTGCCGACTTCGGCGCCATCGAGTGGCTGCGAGACAAAGCCGGTCTCGTTCCCGCGAAGGGACGTCCACTCGTAGCTGATGACTGCCGGATCGCCCCCGACTGCGAGGGGGAACTCGAGCCGCTCACCGGGCATTGCGAACAGCAGCTTGACCTCGCCGCTGCGGCCGAAGGCGTTGACGGACGCCGAACCGAGGTCATGGCTGGGCTGATTCAGGCCACCGAAGGGAGTGCGCCCAAGCGCGGCATCAGGACGGTAGAACTGAATCACGCCGATGGCCGCGCACAGCGCGACGATCACGGTCGCCAGGTGGGTACGAATGCCGCGCTGACGCCGGATTTTCGGCTTGAACTTCCTGGGCTTCCCCTTCGCCTTCGCCTTCGTCATCCCGTGAGCCCCCAGCGCGCGCGCCAGCCGCGGACGTCTACGTGGGCGAAGGGACCGTGCGCCGAGTTGGCGCGGTACACGCCGACACCGCCGGCGAGCGCGGGATACTTCCGCTCCACCCGGTCGACCGCGTCAAGGATTACTCGAGCGTCCCGATGATCCACCCTGCCATCCCGGTTAAGATCGTCCATTCGTCCATCACGGTCGTTGTCGACAAAGACGTCGGCAGCGTCCCCGTACATGTGTCTGC
>DASPMP010000139.1:0-6870 GCA_035626995.1 Gemmatimonadaceae bacterium | reverse complement strand
TCCTGCTGGCCGTCGAAGCTGGTTTCCGTTCGCACGATGGCGTACGCGTCGAGACGCAAGCTGCCCGACGGACCATTCAGGTTGATCTGCGGACCGAGGTGGATCGGTAATCCCTCGACGCGGTTATATGCGCCCGCCGTTGCGACGTACAGGTTGCTGCTGCTGCGACGACGCGACTGCTCCCACCGCCGCCACCAACCGGTTTCCGGGTCCGATCCTGCCACCTCGCGCGCCGGGTGGATCTGGTCCCCGTCGCTCACGTACTGCAGCTGCTGCCGATAGATGCGGATTTCACCACCGACGTAAGCCGCATGGCGCCCTTCGACTTCGCCCCCAACGACCAGGAGGTCGCCGTCAATGCGTGCCGTGGACCGCAGCACCACGTCGCTGTTGATCGCCAGCACACGACCCGTCACGCGACCGCTGATGTACAATGGTCCGTTCAGGACAGCCACGTCGCCATCGATACGACGGTCCTCCGCAATCTCAGCGCGACTTGTCGCGCGCAGTGCAGCGGGCTCGTTGTACAGCCGCGTCGCTTCCCGCACCACATCTCGGGGAAGGCCGGACCGGTCGACCTGGTTGTCGCGAACCTGCGCGTCAGCGGGAACTGCCAACAGCGCGGCCAGAAGGGGGATTGCGATCCTGCGCATACATGCTCCGGGGAGTCGGTTCCGGGACTGCCCGAAGGCAGCCGCCGTACCCAAAGGCCGGCCACGCGGAAACCTCAGGCGCGACACGACTTAGCCAATCTCGCCAGCGGACCGGGGGGACGCCATGTCCTCAGGATTGGGCAGCACCTGTGTCGCTCCGGCGTTCACTCGTCGCCGTTGTCGATCCCGAGCCGGCGCATCCTGCGGTACAGGTTCGGACGGTCCGTCCGCAGCTTTCTCGCGGCCTCCGCGACGTTTCCGTTGGCCATCGAGAGCGCGCGCGCGATGAGCATCCGTTCGTATTCGTCCAGCGTATCCGTCAGCGAGCGATCCAGCGCTGCGGGATCTGGTAACGGGGCCGACGAGGCGGCACGATCCACTGGCAGCACGCCCTGCACTTCCGCATCGGTAACGTCGCGACCCGCATGCAGGATCGTCAGGCGCTCCACGATGTTGGCGAGCTCCCGCACGTTCCCGGGCCAGCGATAGCGGCTGAATACGTTGAGCGCCTCCGCGCTCCATCGCGGCGCTGGCTGTCCCGTGCGCGAATGATGCAGCGCCGTGAAGTGCCGGACCAGCATCGGGATGTCCGAGGGACGCTCGCGCAGCGGCGGGACGTCCAGCGGAATCACGTTGAGCCGGAAGAAAAGGTCTTCGCGAAAGCGGCCGTCCGCGACAGCGCGCGTCAGGTCCTTGTTCGTCGCGGCGATGATCCGCACGTCCACCTTGATCGGCTGACCGCCGCCAACGCGTTCGATCTCACGGGCCTCGATGGCGCGAAGCAGCTTCGCCTGCGCTTCAGTGCCAAGGTCGCCCACCTCGTCGAGCAGGAGTGTCCCGGTGTGTGCGAGCTCGAAACGACCGATCCGGCGCTCGGTGGCGCCGGTGAATGAGCCCTTCTCGTGACCGAACATCTCGCTTTCGACGAGGTCTCGCGGAATGGCCGCGCAGTTGACGCGAACGAATGCCCGGTCGCGCCGAGGGCTCGCGGCATGGATCGCCGCCGCGACGAGCTCCTTGCCCACCCCCGACTCACCCGTGATCAGCACGCGCGAATCCGTCGGTCCCACCCGCGCAATCAGCCCGCGCACCCGCTCGATGGCCGGACTCTCACCGACCATTTCGTTGCCGAGCCCGAGGTCTGCCCGCAGCGCGCGCGCTTCCAGCCGAGCGCGCCGCAGTTCCATCGCCGACGTCAGCGCGAGAAGCACTCCCTCAGGGGTCAGTGGCTTCTCGAGGAAGGTGAACGCCCCCAGCTTCGTGGCCCGCACGGCATCGCTCAGGCCTGCGCGCCCGCTCATCATCACGACGGGCGAATCAGGGATTTCCTGGCGCAGCCGCTCGAGCGTCGCCATCCCGTCCATCTCGCCCGGCATCATGAGGTCGAGCAGGACGACGTCGGGCTCCGATTCACTCGCGCGGCGCAGCCCGGATGCCCCGTCGGACGCGTCGCGCACGTCGTACCCCTCGGCGCCGAACAACGCGCCGACCATGCGCCGGATATTCGGCTCGTCGTCGATGATCAGAACGCTCGGCACGCTGCGATCAGCCCTGTTCGGAGAGAGGAAGGATGAAGCGAATGGTAGTGCCTTTGCCCGGCTCGCTTTCGGCGCGGACGTCGCCATGGTGCGCCAGCACTGTCTGTCGCGCGATGGCGAGTCCCAGTCCAGTGCCCCCCGCCTTGTACGTGATGTATGGCTCCCAGATTCGCGCGAGGCGATCGGCGGGGATGCCGCAGCCGCTGTCGCGCACCGCGAGCTCCACGGCGTCCGAGCCATTGTGCCGGACGCGGCTCACATCTACCGCAATCCCGCCGCCGCCCTTGCACGCCTCTACGGCGTTGAGGACGACGTTCGACAGCGCGCGCGCCAGCGCTTCGTAGTGGCCATGCACGAGGGGCACATTGTCGCTGACCCTGATCTCGAGCGGAACCGTCGATGGCACGGACGACCGGGCGGTGTATCGGGCCAGTTCACCAACGTCCACCGGCGCCAACGGTCCCTCTGGCAGACGCCCGAACTGGGCGAAGCTGCGAGCCATTTCCTCGAGCCGCGCCGTTTCGACCGACAGCACCTCAATGCTTTCGTGCAATGACGCCGGGGCTTCGCTGCGCAGGCGCGCGACGGCAAACTTGATCGGCGTCAGGGGGTTCTTGAGCTCGTGGGCCACCTGCCGCGCTGCTTCGCGGAGCGCCGACGTCCGTTCCGCTTCCAGTGCCGCGCGGCGGCCATGTTCCAGCTCCGCGGCCATCTCGCGCATCCGCGATCGCAGCAGCTCGAACTCCGGAGCCCCACGTGTTACGGGACCACCAGGCAGTGGTTCGCGGCGTGCGATGAACTCCGTCCACCCCACCAGCTCCTGAATGGGCCGACTCAGGTTGCGGCTGAAGTGTCCGGCAACGCGCGAGCCGATCACCAGCAGCAAGGCAAACGCGACGAGCGCACTCAGGCCGACGGCGGTGGCCGCGCGCTGGAAAAAAAAGCCCGCGCGTCGAGCCATGAGCACGTTCTCCTGCAACGCTTCCTCATGCGCGCGCAGTGCCGCGGCTTCCACAGCGCTGAGCGGCTGCGATCGCGCTACGGCAAGCGCCCGCGCTCCAGTGGCCGCAGTGCTGTCCCACGCCGCCGTCGCGCCACCGATAGGCAAGACGAGAGAGCTCGTCACCCCCCACGCCAGTGAAAGCACCACCGACGGGATGAATGCGAACAGGAGCAGGATGAGGAACAACCGACCGCGGAATCCGAGTTGCTTCACAGCCTCGGCGAGGAAGAGGAATGGGAATGGGCTAAACTAGAACTACAGAGCGCCAAGTCGTCAAACCGTCGAACATTCAAGCCGACAAGCCGACCTAGGATCATGAAAACGCACACGTCTTACCTGACCTTCAACACCAAACGACGTCAGGAGATCATCGACATCACCGACGACGTCGAAGGCTGCCGCGCGGCCGCCGGAATCACCGAGGGAATGGTGCTCGCCTCCGCGATGCACATTTCTGCGTCGGTCTTCGTGAACGACCACGAATCGGGGCTGTGGCAGGACATCCTGGACTGGCTGGAGCGCGACGTCGCGCCCTGGGATCCCGAGCGCTATCGTCACAACTCCGGCACTGGAGAGGACAATGCCGCGGCGCACCTGAGGTCGCTGACCATCGGGCACGAGGTCATCGTTCCGGTCACGAACGGAAAACTCGATTTCGGTCCCTGGCAGCGGGTGTTCTATGGGGAATGGGACGGGAAACGTCCAAAGCGAGTGATCCTCAAGGCCATGGGCGTCTGACAAGCCGACAAGCCGACAAGCCGACAAGCCGACAAACTGTGTCTCCCGTTAGGGTTAGCGGTCCACTACATTAGAGTTCGCATGAATCATCGTCACCAGCGCCGCGAACCCACACGTTCGCAGAGCGCCCTTGTGCACCGGGGTCCAGGAGCGCACTCCGCACCGCAAGTAACCAGCACGCTCCCGCTTCATCACGCGCCGAACGCCGCGCTTCTCATCGACTTCGACAACGTCACGATGGGAATTCGGTCCGACCTCGGGAAGGAGCTTCGCAACCTTCTCGGCTCGGACATCATCAGGGGAAAGGTCGCCGTCCAGCGCGCCTATGCCGACTGGCGCCGCTATCCCCAGTACATCGTGCCGCTGTCCGAGGCGTCGATCGACCTCATTTTCGCGCCCGCCTACGGGTCGTCGAAGAAGAACGCGACCGACATTCGCCTGGCCATCGACGCGCTGGAACTGGTCTTCACGCGGCCCGAGATCGGCACCTTCATCCTCCTCTCTGGTGATTCCGACTTCTCCAGCCTCGTCATCAAGCTGAAGGAGTACGGCAAGTACGTCATCGGCGTCGGCATTCGCGAGTCGTCCAGCGACCTGCTCGTCCAGAACTGCGACGAGTACTACAGCTACAACGCCCTCGCCGGTCTCGTGAAGAGCAGCGACGAGGAGCCGACCCGCAAGTACGATCCCTGGGAGCTCGTGAAGGAAGCCATCACGCGGATGAAGCAGAACCACGACGTGATGCGCTCCGACCGCCTCAAGCAGGTGATGCAGGAGATCGATCCGAGCTTCGACGAGAAGAATCTCGGCATCAGCAAGTTCTCGAAATTCTGCCAGGAGGCGGCGGCGAAGGGACTGCTCTCCGTGCGACGCATGGAGAATGGCCAGCTCGAAGTGGACATCGCAGGCGCGCAGAACAACGATGCGCCTCCAGGTATCGGTGATGAAGACGCACCCCGTCCGCTCGAAGTGGCGGACGAGCGTGGCGAGCGTCCCGATCGCGGCCGGTCTCGCCGCGGACGTGGCGGACGTGGTCGCGGAGGCCGTGACCGTGAGCCCGCTGGGCGCTCGGTCGCCACGCCATCCTCGTCCATGCCCACACAGGCGGAGCCGGGCGCACCATCGGAACCCGCGGCCGCAGTCGGTCCCGGGCTTGGTGGTGAGCGACTCACGCGTGATGAAGCATTCGACCTGGTGCGCCGCGCGGTAGCCGCCGTTACCCGCGGCGATAACTCGGTGCGCGCGTCAGTGGTGCGGAACCAGGCGCGTGAGCTTCTGGGTCGCGACAGCGAGAGTCTCAACGAGCGCAACTTCATCCGCATCCTGAAGGACGCGCATGACGCAGACGTCATCGACCTGCGTCGCCGTGGCGATGATTTCGAGGTCGCGCGGGCCGAGCCGGCGCCGTCGGTCGCCGAGCAAGTTGCCGCGTCCACGCCGGCACCGGCACCACGCCCGGAAAGCTCGACGCCATCGCGTCTTTCGCTGCGGGGCCGAAGCTCCGGATCCCGCGGACGCGCTCCATCTGCGCTTCCTCCGGAATTGTTGTCCCTCGGCGTCGTGCAGTCGGCGCCCGCAGTCTCGGGTGACAACGGCACTGAAAAAGACCACGAGGCGCCTGCCCCCGCGGCGAAACGCGGTCGGAAACGCGCGGCGAAGACAGCCGACGCGGAAGGCGAATCCCCCAAGGCCGCCAAGCGCCCTCGTCGTCCGCGCGCCAAGAAGACCGCGAAGAGCTCTGAGTGACCAGGCACGCCGCGCTTTCGGCGCGGCGTCCACGGTCCAGGAAGGGCGCCGTGCTCCCCCGGAGTTTCTATGCGCGCGACACGGAAGTGGTCGCGCGCGAGCTCCTCGGGTGCGTGCTCGAATGCCACAGCGACCATGGGGTAGCCAGTGGCCGCATCGTCGAGACCGAGGCCTATATCGGCGAGCATGACCTGGCGTGCCACGCAGCCGCCGGACGCACGCGCCGGACCGCACCTCTCTACGGCCCGCCGGGTATGTCCTACGTGTATTTCATCTACGGCGTCCACTGGTGCTTCAACGCGGTCACCCGCGCTGAAGGACTTCCGAGCGCGGTCCTCATTCGCGCACTGGAGCCGCTGGAGGGCCTCCCGCTGATGCGCGAGCGTCGCCCGGCCGCAAAGCGCGACGTGGATCTCGCCAATGGCCCGGGAAAGCTGTGCGCGGCACTCGGCATTGATGCCAGCCATAACACGCTGCCCCTCGACGAGCTGCCCCTTGTGATCCGCCAGGGCGACCCCGTTCCGGCTGCGGATGTTGTGGTCACGCCGCGAATCGGTATTACTCAGTGTGCCGACTGGCTGCTCCGCTGGCTGGTCCGCGACAATAACTACGTCTCCCGCACTCCCGCTCACTTTCCCCGCACCCGCGCTGACCGATGAAACGCAGCCTCGTCCTCCTCTTCGCCCTGGGTTGCTCGACCTCCGGCAACGTGATCTCCGCTGGACATCCTGCCGCGCTCCACGTCTCCGAGCGCGCAGCGCGTGTATACGCCGACGCGATCGTCATCGATACGCACAATGACATGCCGTCGAAGATGATCGACGATGGCTACAACCCCGATGTCCGCCACGCGCCCGGCTTTGCCGCGGACCAGGGCGAGACGGACCTGCCGAGGCTGGTCGAATCCGGACTCACTGGGGTGTTCCTCTCCGCATACGTCGATCCGGAGAAATGGACGTTCCGGACGCCTGATCAGTCGTGGAAACAGGTACAGGTGTACCTCGACTCGATCCATGCGTTCGTCCGCCGTCATCCGGACCGGTTGGTGTTTGCGACTACCGCAGCCGAAGTGCGGCGCGCGAAGGCGGAGAACAAGATCGCCATGCTCATCGGCGTGGAAGGGGGACACTCGATCGAGAACTCGATCGACAACCTGCGCGAGCTGCATCGTCGTGGCGTTCGCTATATGACC
>DASPMP010000138.1:0-10849 GCA_035626995.1 Gemmatimonadaceae bacterium | reverse complement strand
GGCGCAGCAACATCGTCGGGAAGCCGATGATGGCGCTGCTGGTGCAGCCTGGCGCCGATGCGACGGTCACAGTGTGCCACAGTCGCAGCCGGAACATTGCGGATCACACGCGCCGCGCGGATCTGGTGATCGCGGCCGCGGGACGCCCCGGCCTCGTCACCGGCGACATGATCAAGCCAGGCGCTGTGGTGATCGACGTCGGAATCAACCGAGTGGATGATGCGCGCGCGAAGCGAGGTTACCGCCTCGCGGGCGATGTCGACTTCGAGTCGGTCCAGCCCGTGGCTTCCCTCATCACCCCGGTGCCCGGTGGCGTCGGGCCGATGACCATCGCGATGCTCCTGGAAAACACGCTGCAGGCCGCGCTGCGATCCAACCGCGCGATGGCTTGATGAGCCCTGCGCAGCGTGGATTCGACTTTTCAGATCCGGAACGGTCGGTTCCTGGCGCCGAGCCCTCGAGTGCGATCGCCGTCTCGTCGCTGACGACCATCGCGCGCGACATTCTCGAAGGCGCCTTCCGTCCCATCTGGGTGCGCGGCGAAGTCACGAATTTCAAGGCGCACCGCAACGGCCACTGGTATTTCACTTTGCGGGACCGGATGGCCCAGGTGCGCGGTGTGGTCTGGTCCAAGGACACGCGCGGAATTCCGGCGCCGCCGGATGAGGGAATGCTCATTTCCGCGTGGGGCAATCTCAGTGTCTATCCCCAGAAGGGGGAGATGCAGTTCGTCGTTCGGAAAATGGAGGCCGAAGGAGACGGTCTGTGGCGGAAAGCGCTCGAGAAGACCCGCGCGAAGCTGGAAGCCGAGGGGCTGCTCGCCGCTGCTCGCAAGCGCGCCCTTCCACGCTACCCACGCCGGGTAGCGGTAGTTACGAGTCCGGATGGCGCAGCCTTGCGCGACATCGTCGCGGTCATGAAGCGTCGGTCACCTGCGGTCGAAATCGTTGTCGTACCCGCGGCAGTGCAGGGCGATACGGCAATCCGTGACATCTGTCGGGCACTCGACCGCGTGAGTCGCTGGCGCGACGCGGATGTCGTCATCGTCGGGCGTGGCGGTGGGTCACGCGAGGATCTCTGGGCATTCAACGACGAACGCGTCGCACGGGCCGTGGCCGCCTGTCCCATCCCGACCATTTCCGCCGTCGGACACGAAACGGACATCACGATCTGTGACCTCGTGGCCGATGCCCGAGCGGCCACACCGTCTGCCGCCGCCGAGAGCGTGGTGCGCGACGACGCTGAGCTCGCGGCGGAGCTGAGAGGCATCCAGAAGCGGCTGTCGCGCGCGCTGACGAAGCGTGTCAATTCTGCAAAGGCGGATCTGCACTGGTGCGCGTCCGCCCTGCAGCAGCGTGTCGTGCGTCTCGCGGAACGACGGCGGTCGCGGGTCGCGCAGCTCGGGGGTCGACTCCATGCCCTGAGCCCGCTTGCCACGTTGTCGCGCGGGTTCGCGGTCGCTCGCGGGATGGATGGACACGCCTTGACGAGCGTCGCGCGCTTTTCGCCCGAGATGCCATTTCAGCTGGTGCTGCGCGACGGTACGGTCTCTGCGCGCACGACCGCCATGGAGAAAGCGCCATGAGCTTTGAACAGCGCCTTCGCCGGCTCGAGGAAATTGTCGGGGAACTGGAATCCGATCGGATGGATCTCGAACGCGCGTTAACGCTGTTCGAGGAGGGTGTCGCATGTCTTCGGACGGCGACCGAGGAGCTCTCCAGGGTGGAAGCACAGGTGCAGCGCCTGGTCGAACGGGCCGACGGAACCTTCGAGGTGATGGATCTGCGTGAATGACGGGCGCGATACCCTCGCCACCTGGCGGGAGGGAATCGATCGTGAGCTCGCGCAACTGACGCTCGACGAAAAAACAGTTTCGCGCCCGCTCCGTGACGCCGTGCACTATTCCCTTGTCGGCGAAGGCAAGCGATTGCGCGGACTGCTGCTGCTCGCATCCTACGCCGGTGTCGGCGGTCGAGGAGACGCAACGGCGTTGGGTGTCGCCATCGAGGTGGTGCACGCGTACTCGCTGATTCACGACGACCTGCCCTGCATGGATAACGACACGCTGCGACGGGGCCGTCCAACGACGCACCGCGCCTTCGACGTTGCCACGGCGACGGTGGCTGGGGTCGCGATGGTTCCGTTGGCCGTCCAGCAGACCATGAAGGCGGCGCATGCACTGGGCTTGCGCGACGTCGTCGGTCATCAACTCGTGACGGTGCTGATGCAGGCGTCGGGCGCCTCCGGGATGGTGGGCGGCCAGCTGATGGACCTCCATGGGGAAGGTCGCGGGCTGGCGCTGCAGGACCTGGAGCAGGTCCATCGGGCAAAAACAGGGGCGCTGATTTCCGCGGCATTTACCCTGGGGGCTATCGCAGCCGAAGGGACGCGCGGTCAGGTGGATGCCCTTACGGCCGCGGGTGACTGCCTGGGGCTGGCATTCCAGATAGCGGACGATGTCCTGGATGCCACGGCGTCCTCTGACGTCCTGGGAAAAACCGCAGGGGCGGACGCCGCGCTGGCCAAAAGCACCTATGCTTCAGTCATGGGAATCGAGCCCGCACGCCGCCGCAGTACCGAGCTGGTCGCGGAGGCGATGTCACATCTGGATCGCGCGGGGCTCCGAACCGTGGAACTCGAGACGCTGGCGCATTTTGTCCATGCGCGGCAATCATAACTTTCAGGCCTTATGTCGTTTCTGAACGAGATCAGATCGCCGGCGGATCTCCGCCGGCGTTCGCGGGAGGAGCTGCCGGCGCTTGCGCAGGAGCTTCGCAACCGCATGGTGGATGTCTGCTCGCGCACCGGTGGTCACATTGGTGCGGGTCTCGGCGTGGTCGAGTTGACCATTGCCCTTCATTACGCGTTCGACACGCCCGCGGACCAATTGGTCTGGGACGTCGGCCACCAGGGGTATCCGCACAAGCTCCTCACCGGCCGCAACGACCGGATGGAGACGCTGCGCCAGGAAGGCGGGGTGTCCGGGTTCCTGAAGCGCAGCGAAAGCGAGTATGACGCGTTCGGCGCGGGTCACGCGGCTACCGCAATTTCCGCGGCGCTGGGGATGGCGGTGGGACGCGACCTGACCGGCGGGCACTTTAAGGTCGTCGCCATCCTGGGTGATGGTGCGCTGACCTCAGGCTTGTCCTACGAAGGCTTGAACAACGCCGGGCACTCGGAACGCGACATCATCGTCGTCCTCAACGACAACGAGATGTCGATCGCCCCGAACGTCGGCGCGATGTCGAAGTACCTGAATTCCATCCAGCGCAATCCGCTGTACAACCGCCTGCGGAACAAGATCGGCGAATTCGCTGACGCCGCGCCCGGCCCGCTGTCGTCGATGGGCCATCTCGTGCGGAAGTGGGAGGAGAGTGTCAAAGCCTTCCTGACCCCGGGCGTGCTCTTCGAGGAGCTCGGGTTCCGGTATTTCGGTCCGATCGACGGGCATGATGTGAACCAGCTGCTCGACACCTTCGAGGCCGTGAAGTCGATGAAAGGGCCACGACTGGTGCATGTCATCAGCCAGAAGGGAAAGGGGTTCCCCGCGGGCGAGCAGGCGGCGGGCGAAAAGTGGCACGCACTTCCACCGGGCTACGAGCCGTCGACCGGGAAGCCAGTCAAGCCATCCGTGGCAAAGCCCACGTACACGAAGGTGTTCGGGAAGGGGCTCGCCGAGTTGACCGGCGAAGACGAACGCGTGGTGACGATCACCGCCGCCATGCCCAGTGGAACCGGGACGGACGCCGTCGCCCGCGCGCATCCCGCGCGATTCTTCGACGTGGGGATCGCGGAAGGACATGCCGTGACATTCGCGGCGGGGATGGCGACACGCGGGCTTCGTCCCGTCGTTGCGATCTATTCCACGTTCCTGCAGCGCGCGTACGACAACATCATTCACGACGTCGCCATCCAGACACTCCCCGTCACGTTCTGCATGGATCGCGCAGGACTCGTGGGCGAAGACGGCGAGACCCACATGGGGTTGTACGATATCGCGTACATGCTCGCGGTCCCGAACCTGACCGTCACCGCGCCCAGCGACGGACGGGAGATGCTCGCGCTACTGCGAGCCGCAGTGCAGCATGGCGGCCCGTGGTCCATTCGCTACCCACGCGACGCGTCGCCGGATGAACCGCCGCACATCAAGGAGATCGAAGCGGCGCCGTATGCCACCTGGGACGTCGTGCGGAAGGGGCAGGGCGCGGCGATTCTCGCGGTAGGCACCATGGTGGCGCCATCACTCGCCGCCGCGGAGCTGCTGGCCGCGGAAGGCTTCAACGTGACTGTCGTCAACTGCCGCTACCTGAAGCCGTATGACGAAGTCACCCTGGCCGCGGTGCTGGCGCAGCACGAGCGGGTGCTCATCGTCGAGGAAGGGACAGTCGTCAACGGATTCGGCGCATACATGTCCGCCGTGATCGAGCGTCACGACGACCGCATTCGCGTCGGCACCCTTGGCGTCCCTGACCGGATCATCGTCGCGGCGGCGCGCGCGCGACAGCTCCTCGAGTGCGGCCTGACCCCCGACGGCATCGCGGATCGCGTTCGCGCGTTGCACGAGTCCGAGGCAATCGCCGGGTGAGGGACAGCGGCCGGCCCATCCGTCTGGGTGTCGTCGGTCACACCGGCTACCCGGAGCTCGAAGCCGCGCTCCACACGCTGCGGCGGCTCGCGCCAGGACTCAACCTGCAGCTGCATCTCGAGGACGAGCTGCCGCGAACGGATGGGGATCGGCATATCGACGCTCCCGACCAGCTGGATGCTCTCCTGACCCTCGGCGGCGACGGCACGCTGCTCCGCGGGGCGCGTCTATTGGCCAGCCATCAGGTGCCGATCCTCGGCGTGAACATGGGACGCCTTGGCTTCCTGACGTGCTGTCCCGCCGAGCAGCTGGAACACTCGCTCATGCGATTCGCGCGAGGGGACTTTGTGGTGGAGTCGCGGATGCTGCTCGAGGCGGCACTCCTCGAGGGCAATCGTCGCGAGCGCGGGCGTTGGCTTGCGTTGAATGACGTCGTCATTCACAAGGGAGGATTCGCGCGCGTCGTCTCCCTCCGCGTCGCCGTGGACGACGAACTGATCGCCGGCTACTCCGCGGACGGCGTGGTGATTTCGACCCCAACGGGTTCTACTGCCTACAGCCTGTCAGCGGGCGGACCAGTGGTCGTGCCGACGCTCGAGACGCTCATCGTCACGCCGGTGTCCGCACACACGCTTGGGATCCGGCCGGTGGTTCTTGCCGCGACATCGCGTATCACCGTGCAGGCAGAAGGTGCGCCGGAAGAATTAATGATTACGGTCGACGGGCAGGTGGGGACCAGCTTTCATGCTGGAGATACCCTCACGGTGAGCCGTGCAGAATCGCATATCAAGATCGTTCGCTTTTCCGGCTCCAGCTTCTTCGCCACCCTGCGACAGAAACTTGGCTGGGGCGGAATTCCGGAGCGCGACCAGGCCAGGGATGCTGACCGAGCTTCGCATTAGGAATTTTGCGATCATCGAATCGCTTGCACTGCCCCTCGGTCCCGGCTTCAACGTCCTCACCGGCGAGACGGGCGCCGGGAAATCGATCATCGTCGGCGCGCTCGGGCTGCTGCTTGGCGAGCGCGGCACCGCTGACGTTGTGCGGACAGGAAGCGATCGCGCCACCGTCGAGGGCGTGTTCGACGTCGGAGAACACCGCGAGATACTCGACCTGCTCGACGCCCGCGGCATCGAGACCGAGGAGTCGCTGGTTGTCCTGAAGCGCGAGGTCACATCCGCCGGGCGGACGCGCGCGTGGGTGAATGGCACGACGGTCACCGCCACGGCGCTGGCGGAGGTGGGCAGGGCACTGATCGATCTGCACGGGCAGCACGAGGCACAGTCACTGCTCGACGGCGAATCACAGCGGGTGGTACTCGACGCCTTTGCCGGCGCGCGGGAGGCGGCTGCGGCGGTGCGCGATGCCTTCGATCGCCTCAGTACCGTGCGTCGGGAGATTGCCGAGCTGGGGAAGCGGCGCAGCGATGCGGAGAAACGCGCGGACTACCTGAAGCATGTCGCCCAGGAGATCGACAGCGCGGCGCTCAGCGAGGGCGAGGACGTTCGCCTTGAAGACGAGGCACGACGACTGGAAAATGCTGCGGAAATCCGTGCGTCGGTCGCGGCGTTGACCGGTCTCCTCGAGGACGAGGAGAATGGCGTCCTCGGTCGGCTGTCGCAGGCGTCGCGCACCTTGCACCAGCTGCAGCGCTACGATCCCACGCTCGCTCGCATGCAGGACCCGTTCGATTCAGGGTTCTATGCGATCGAGTCTCTGGCGCGCGAGCTTGCCGAGTACTCCGCGGGGATCGACCTCGACCCGGCACGCCTGGAACAGGTGCGCAAGCGGCGCGATCTCCTGTTCCGGCTGACGAAGAAGTACGGGCCCACACTGCCGGATGTCATTGCCGCGGGCCACGAGGCGCGCCGCGAGTTGTCCCTGCTCGACACCGCGGGACTCGACCTGCGCGGGCTCCAGGAGCGCGAGCGAGCGGCAGACGCAGAACTTCGCGAAGCTGCCGCGGGGCTGTCGGCCCGGCGGAAGGACGCGGCGCTCCGGCTGTCACGGGCGGTGGATGAGATCCTTCCGGAACTGGGAATGGTCGACGGCCGATTCTTCGCGCAACTCACTCCACTGACGGCGCCGGGTCCGCACGGCGCAGAAGACGTGGAGTTCCTGATCGCGCTGAACGTGGGCCACGACATGCGGGCTCTCGCGCGCGTGGCGTCGGGAGGGGAGCTGTCGCGCGTCATGCTCGCGTTGAAAACCATCCTCGCGCGCCTCGACCGCGTTCCGACGCTGGTGTTCGACGAAGTCGACGCGGGGATCGGTGGCAGGGTTGGCCAGCAGGTCGGCGACATGCTGCGCCGCGTCGCGGACTCGCACCAGGTGTTCGCGATCACGCATCTCCCGCAGATCGCCGCGCGTGCGCATCGGCACATCCTGGTGACCAAGGGCGCGCGTGCCGGCGTGACGACCGCTGACGTGACCGCGTTGTCTGATGAGGCGCGGGTTCCCGAGATCGCGCGAATGCTGGGCGGCGACGCCGAAAGCGCGACGAGTCGCGCGCATGCCAGCGAGCTGCTCAGCGCCTCAGCCGATAGTAGATCCGCAGCTCCAGCTGGTCGCGAAAAAACTTCGGGCGGCCGGCGTCGCCGCTGATGCTCTCGAGATGCGTAAACCGCATCTCGATGGGCGGTGTCTTTCCTGAAGCAACGTTTCGCAGGTTCGAGAACGAGATGCCGCCACCCAGGAGCTGGTCGGTGCCTGCGAGGCTTCCCGAACGCAGTGAGTACGCGCCGTGGATTGCCAGTGGACCTGACAGGTGCCAGCGCGGCGCGACGCCGATTTCGATGATCCGGCTGTCGCTCTTCCAGGGCGAGAGATCGAGCGCGTCATTGCTTGCGGGTGTCCCGAGCTTCTGGTCAAAGCGTCCGCTGGCCAGCAGGCCGAAGCGCCGCGCGCTGACATCCAGCAGGAGCCGCGTCGAGATCCGTGCACTGTTCTCCCCGAGTCGCATGTCTGTCACGTCGCTCGAGGAGCTGTCCGAGCCCGTCGGAAGGCGCAGCGCGCCGGCGAGTGCCAGCTGCATGCCCAGCGCGCGCGGCGTCGCGGCCACCCGCGAGAGGACGCGCAGCATGAATCCCAGTTCGATGTCACCGATCCCGACGCGCTCGCGGGATGCGATCGTGTCGCGGCCTTCCTCGGCGGAGAGAAACTGCTGCACCTGCGCGACGCCCGCGGGGCCGCCGGCGCCAAACGGTCGGGCAGGGATGAGCTCCACGGCTGCCCCCAGCAAATCGCGGTATTGTGCGCTGAGCGCGGCGATGCGCGCCTCGATCGCAACCTGCGCAGCGCTTCCTGCCAGGGGAACGAACGCGGCGCCCGCACTCGTGGTTCCGCCATACAACTGATCCAGCTCGACCGCGAGTGCCTGGGATTCAGCGATCAGTGCCTGCGCTTCCGCGGATCGTGGAAGAAGGGCGGCGCACCCCGGCAAGCCTGGGTCGTTTTCACAGTCGGTCAGTCGCTGTTGCAGCTGTTGCGCCGCCTGCGCAAACTGCGCCTGGAGCGTCACGTTGTTCTGCGCGGCGGTTGGATCGGTGCGATGCCGGTTCGGGCCAGCGTTCGCGGCGAATCCGCCGACCGTATCGAGGCGAAACACAATGGCCACTCGCTTCCGGACGAACGGCACCATCACGCCGATCGAAAGCCGGTCCGTGAGTCCGTACTCGAGGGCGAGCGGAATGACCTCTTCTCGCGCAGTTGCGTCGAGTCGCGAGCGACCCAGGGTGAGAGAGAATGGGATGTCGCTTGCCTCTCGGACCAGCGACTCGGCGGCGGCGAGGCGCGGCAGCTGACGCACGCCGAAGGAATCCGCCGTAAAGATGCCGCCCAGAGGCTGAACGCCATTCGGCCCGAACTGGGAGTCGAATCGAGTCCAGGCGACTGCGCTGTGCAGCCGGAGCATGCCCTTCGGGACGAGGCTCGCGTCGCCGAGATGGCTGAGGCCGGCCTGCGCGAAGGCAGGCACGGTGAACAGCAGGGACGCGAGAGCAAGCGCCGCGAATATTCGCGGACGGCAATCACGCATCGTTGACGGGCATCATGGCCGTGGTCATTGTTCGCGCCACTCCACTAACATAACCCGCTCATCGTGTCACTTACCCCGCCGCCTCGCGTACCGTGGCAGGTCACGGGCAATCACTGGCTGTCTCTCCCGTGCATCCATCCGGCGGACGGCTCGGTGTTCGCCGTAGGATTTCTGCATCGCGGTACCCGCTCGGCGATCGAGTTTGCTGGTGCCAGCGGCTTCGTGGAGGGGGACGGGCCGCCGCTCCTGCGTCCCCGCCTTCGGATCGGCACCACGGATTACACGCTTGCCGACGCTCCCATGGCGTGGGAGCGTGCCCTCGGCTGGCTGCCGACCTTCACCTGGATGCTGGGCGACATCGTGGTCCGGGGGACGGTCTTCGCGCCGTTCGGACGGGACTCGGATGTGGCGGGGGCCGTTTATGCGCTTTCGATCGAGAATCGCGGCACCGCCCCCCTCGACGCGACGTTCCTGATGGAGGGCACGCTCGGCCATCGGCAGCTGCGCGTCCGGACGCCGCGGCCATTCGAAGACGCTCATCTGGTTCAGGCGGTCGAGGGCGACGTCATCCTGAGCGGCCGCGCGGCGACAGGAGTGGTCTCGATTGCCATCGGTGCGGATACGTCCTCACGCGTTGAAGTGCGAGCCGGCGCGGCGCCAACGTTCACGATTGAGCGTCCTGTGCGGACCGATGCCGGGGAACGGACGCAGTTCGCGTTCTATCTCGCTGCCGGCCCCGAGCCCGACGGCGCGCGCGCGTCGATGGCGGTGCTGCGCCGGCGTGGGTGGAAGGACCTGCTGCGCGACACCCGGGACGCGCTCCGCTCGCTGGAGCAGTCTACGGGACATGAAACGCTCGATCCCTTCATCAACCGGAACCTGCTGTTCGCGTATTTCTACAGCATCGGACGGGCGCTGGACGATGCACACTATTATCTCGTCCGCAGTCGCGCCCCGTGGAACAGACGCGGGGTGACGGTACGGGACTGGGAAGCGCTGATGTGGACGTTGCCGGCGGTGCAGCTCGCCGACCCGCCCCTGGCGCGTGAGCTCCTGATCCGCATCTGCGAGTTGCACGGCTATGCGCCCGGCCGCGGCGAGCACTACTTCGACGGCACCATGTTCGCGCCGGGATTCTGCCTCGAGGGTGCCGCCGGATATGCGGTTGCGGTGGATCGCTATATCCGGGACACCAATGACGATCGCATCGTGGAAGAGCCGGTCATCGCGGATACCCTGTATCTCTCGTCGGAAGATCTCGTCGCACGACGCGACCGGAACGTTCCGCTGTATTCCACCGAAGTCGTGCCTGGCGGCGAACCGGCGCCGTTTGCCTTCACGCTCCACGGCAACGCGGTTGTCGCGCACGCGCTCGATGTGCTGCGTCGAACCCTCGATGAAGAAACGGCGAAGGGACTCGAAGACCCGGAGGCAGTGCGCGCTGCACTGAAACGTCATTTCACCGCGGAGGAGGACCGAAAGCAAATCTTTGCTTCGGCCACTGACCTCGCCGGCCATCATAGCTTCGATGATGATCCTGTCGGCTCCGCGATGTGGCTGCCGCTGTACGAAGGCGTCGAACGACACGACTCGACGTACCGACGTACCGTGAAGCGCGTGTCGTCGCCGCCGAGGGAGCTGGCGCGGGAATGTGCGCGGCTCCTCGGCCCGGATTCGTCGACCGTGCTACAATGGTTTCGTCGCAGCGCACTGGATGGCGGGATCGCCGCGGAAATCGTCGGGCCGGAAGGACAGGCGCTCTCGAATGGTGGCGACGCGGCCCTCTCCGGATTGCTTGCGTGGACGGCCTGGTACGCCGTGCATGCCCTCGGCGAACGGCCCTGATCGGCTTGAAAAAGACGAGTATCTACGGGTATATTTCGGGCCGCGCGGGAATAGCTCAGTTGGTAGAGCACAACCTTGCCAAGGTTGGGGTCGCGGGTTCGAGTCCCGTTTCCCGCTCTGATACACAACTACAGGAACGGCGGGGGAGCGGCGAGAACCGTTCCTCCGCCGTTTTGCTTGTGGCACCGACGCAATCCAAGTTGAAGCAGGCATGGCCGGGATGGCGAAAGTGGTAGACGCAAGGGACTTAAAATCCCTTGGGGGCAACCCCGTCCGGGTTCGAGTCCCGGTCCCGGCACTCCAGGCCCGCTGGACGCGCATTGTGGCCGTCGTCCTCGTCGTGAACGCGCTCGGCGTGATCGCGTTCCTCCGGACCAGCAGCG